>JAJDAE010000226.1 GCA_029262035.1 Candidatus Zhuqueibacterota bacterium | reverse complement strand
TGCCGGTAACTTTGGAGATTTTGCAGTTTTGTATCGCACGAATGCTCAATCTCGTGTTTTGGAAGATGCGCTGCTTTCTGCCGGAATACCTTACATTCTGGTTGGGGGCGTGCGCTTCTATCAAAGAAAAGAAATTAAAGATGTCCTGGCCTACCTTAGACTTATTTGTAATTCGAAAGACTCAGTCAGTTTTAAACGGGTTATCAATTTGCCCCTGAGGGGAATTGGCAGCAGCTCCGTAGCTAAAATTGAAGAATTCGCCAGTAAGGAATCAATTTCTTTGCTGGAAGCGGCCGGAAGAATTGAGGAAGTCAGTTCAATTTCGGCCCGTATCCGAAAAAACATTTTTTCATTCCATCAATTATTAGCTAAGTATCAGGCGCTAAAGGATGAATTTACCCCGGGTGAACTGGCGCGTGCATTAGTTGATGAAATCGGGATCCTTCGAACATTTAAAGAAATAAATACAGAGGAGTCTTTAACACGTTACGAGAATATACAGGAGTTGCTCTCGGCGGTGGTCAATTATTGCCGCTTAAAAGAGGAGAATACCCTGCAAAGCTTTTTGGAAGAAGTTGCCTTGATGGCCGACATAGATACCTGGGATGACCGCAGCAATGCCGTTACACTTATGACGCTGCACAGCGCCAAGGGGCTTGAATTTCCTGTTGTGTTTTTAACGGGTCTGGAAGAAGGCTTGTTTCCTATAACCCGAACTTTAAATAGCAATGATGAGTTAGAGGAAGAGCGGCGTTTGTTTTATGTTGGCGCCACTCGGGCTGAAAAAAAACTGTATCTAACCTGGGCGGGAAGAAGACTCAAATTTGGTGAATATCTGCAAAACTTGCCTTCTCGGTTTGTCGGTGAAGTTGATATGAGTTATGTGACACAAACGAGTAAGCGGCTTCCCAATAATTATGCACCCGGGAAACGTAAAACCCGGCGACCTGCATATAAAGTAGATTATGATGAAGTTGCCCAGGAGCAACCGTTTTATGTAGGATGTGAAGTAAAGCATCCCAAATTTGGCCTTGGCAGACTTTTACGTATGGACGGCCAGGGTGAAAATGCCAAAGTTACGGTACGCTTTTATGATGTTGGTATAAAACGCTTGTTGCTAAAATATGCGAAACTGGATTTATTAAATTAGAATGTAAATGTCTAAATAAACTAAAAATGCCTGAAGTGCCTAAAGTGAAATATAACTTTTAAGTGTTTTGGGCTTTTGAATTTAAAGTAGAAGTATCTGATGAAATCAAAAAAAAATATCGATATAATTCTAGTCCTCTTCTTGTTCGGTTGTTTTGCGCAGTCTGGATTTGGTCAGATTTCAAAATCTGAAAAAGAATTCCAGTTTGCTAAAAAACTGTATGATGATAATCTTATGGTGTTGTCGGCTGAACAGTTTCAGCAATATGTTGAAGCTTACCCCAATACTGAAAACTCAGACAATGCCCAATTTTTAAGTGGCAAGGCTTATTTCGCTACCGGTAAATACAAAAAAGCATTCAATGCATTCAAGCGCCTTGAGCTTGATTATCCACAGTCAACTTTTTTGTCCGAGGGGCGTTTTCGATTGGCCGAAAGCCAGGTTGCACTTGAAAATTTTTCGGCAGCAGCTGAACTTTTTAAACGAGTCGCCTATTTTCATTCTGAAAGTGAGTACGCCCCGGTTGCGCTATTTCAATCGGGAGTAACTTTTGGAAATATCAAAGAACATAAAAAAGCAAAAGATTCTTTTTATCAACTTATCTCTCGCTACCCTGATTCTCCACAAAGAATTGAAGCACACCTTGCTATTGTCAATCTGCATTTCGAGCAGGAAGAATTAAAAGACGCCTTACACCAAATCGACGGTATTTTTCAGGCATTTGGCGGTGACGCCAATGACCCACGGGTCTACTGGTTGCGAGCCGAGATTTTCAGGAATCTTGCGCAGTTCGATGAAGCGGAAAAAAACTACAGCGCTCTCGTCGAAAAGTACCCGAAAGATAGTTTTGCCGGCAGAGCAAATTATCAATTGGGTTTATTGTCTTTCGAGAAGGGAGACTATAACGAAGCCTTGCGTTTTTTTAATTTTGTAACGATGCCGCTTTCGGATGAATTAATGACAGATGTTTCTCTGAAGAAAGCAGAAGCTCTGGTGCAACTTAATAAGCTGCCCGAAGCAAAAGCTGTTTTAGAAAAAGCCGGATCATTGAAAAATACAAAAACTCCTGAGTTGGCCTACAACTTAGCGCTTGTGACAAATTATTTAAAGGAACCGGAACAAGCCGAAACGATTTTGAATAAGCTGATTGCCGCTGATGGAGTTGTCGAAACCGATTTGAGGTTTAAGGCTATTCTGCTCCTGATTGACGTACTTGAACAACAAAGAAAATATCAGCAAGCGCTTTCGATAATTATTGAGCATAATGAAAAATTGACAACACCACAGCAGGCGAAATTGCTTTTCAAAAAAGCGGAGATACTGCAAACAAGGTCAAAAGATTACGCGGCTGCAATTCGGGAGTACGACAGCTTTGTTGAACATTTCCCTCAGGATGATAAAATTGATGACGCGCAGTTTCAATTGGCTGCTTGCTACCTTAAGTTGGCGGAATACCGCATTGCATTAAAAGAATATGAAAAATATTTGGTGAGATATCAGGCAGGTGATTTCTTCAAACAAGCCACCGACCAAATTAACACAATTAAAAATGCAGTTAATTTTAACAGGAGCGATGGTTTTACGGAAATTGCTGGCTTGTTTAAACGATTTGTAGAAAAAGACCCACTGAATTTGGACTTTAAGTTGGGTGAAATTTATTACAACAATAGGAATTTTTTGGCAGCAGTTGAGCATTTTAAAAAGGCTTCCGGCAACGAAACCTCAATTGTCGGGCAAAGCAATTTTTTGCTGGGTAAATCATACCTTGGCCTTAGTGATCTGGCTGAGCTGGAAGGCCACTTCGAACTCGCAAAATCATATTCCGATAGTGCCACCATCACATTTTTAAACCTGGCTCAGGATTCTACAAGTAGAAATGAGGAGGCTGCTTTTTTTATTGCAAAGGCAATACTGTGTGATACAACAAAAATTGATTTAACGCCTTACGAAAACTGGCAGACCCGATTTCCCGAAAGTCAATTCAGTGAAGCAATAAAATACGAGCTTGCAACTCGCATTCTGAGAAAAGATAATTCAAATAGCACAACCACCGAAACCGCGCTGCAACTCTATGAAAATATTCTCCAAAATGATAAAAGTGAATTCGGCGAGCAGGCTGCCTTAAAAAAACTCGAATGTCTATCCATTCTAAAAAATGATTCGCTTGTTTTGGTTTTAGGCGATCAATTCCCGGCGGACTATCCTGAAAGCCATTATACCGTTGAAGTACTATTTCTGGGAGCGACTTCAGCTTTTAATTTAAATGAGTTAAATAAATCAAAAGCTTATCTGCAAAAAATAATCGATAGCTATTTTTATTCGAAATTTGCCCAGAAGGCCAAAGTCAAATTGGCCCAAATTTATATTAAAAACAAAGAATATCGTTCTGCCCTGGATTATTACAACTCTATTTTTAGTGATGATATCAACGTTTTATATAACAAAGCCTTTGTATACGAAAATTTAAATTTTATCAACCAGGCGCTGGCCGCTTACATAAAATTCATTTCAAACAGCCCGAATAGTGCTGTAAAAATAAAAGCACAGTTTGCAGTTGGCAGGCTTGCGGCACAAACAAACAACCTATACCTGGCGCAGGAATACTATACCGGCATTCTCAATAATCCGGGCAATGTCACCGTTAAGGTCCAGGCCAATTTTGCGATTGGGGATATTCTGTTTCAAAAAAAATTGTATCAGGAGGCAAAACAATATTATACCGCCGCTTTGCAATTTGCTGATACGGACTCCGCCGGCAAGAGAGCCGGTGCCGGTTTGATTCGGTGTTTATACAAACTGAAAGCTTTTGCCCAGGCTGATGCTGAAGTGAAAAAGTTTAAAAAGCGTTTTAATGACACCAAAGAATACGAAGCGCAATTGCTATTGGACAAGGGTGATGCCCTGGCCGCAGATAAAAATTTTCCTGAGGCAGAGAAAGTGTACAAAAAGCTAAAGGGGAATTACAAGAAGACCGATTGGGGCGCTCACGGGGAGTTCGGACTGGGCGCCGTTTACCTGGTAACCAACCATACGGAAGATGCTTTGAAGATATTGACAGGTATTCCTGAAAAATATCCGGATAGTAAAGTGACGCCGCTGGCTTATTATAATCTCGGTGACTTTTATTATAAGTCGCAGCAGATTGAAAATGCGATTCACGCCTTTAAAAAAGTGCGCGAACATGAGTTGGCCGGCGATTTGAATGAAAGGGCATTACTTTATTTAATTCAATGTTATCAGGATGCCCGATTTTATGATCAGGCTATTGTCGTAACACGGGAGTTTTTGGACGCCTATCCTGAATCGGAACATGCATTTCGAAAAAAAATTGACATGGCA
>JAJDAE010000225.1 GCA_029262035.1 Candidatus Zhuqueibacterota bacterium | reverse complement strand
GAAGTTCCTTCAGGAAAAAAGATATTTAGCTTTAATTTTTAGCGGGAGATAAATAAGTGGCATTTCTAAAAAAAGATAGTGAAGTAGACCGGTTAAAAGCCGAAAATGAGAAACTCAAAACATCGCTCAAAGAATTGGCGATTTTAAATGAATTATCCACTTTGATCAATTCAACAATGTCATCCAGTAAAGTGATGGAAAAAGTTGTGGCTGAATCTGTAAAGGCCATCAACGCGGAGCAGGGAACAATTCATCTTTTGGACAAGGATACTGAAAAAGTTGATCCTTTTAAAACTTTCATTAGAAAGGCTGACGAAACCGAACCAGCCAATAAATTTCGGTTGGATCAAGAGTTGAGCGGCTGGATGATGATGAATCGTAAACCTCTGGTTGTTAATGATTTTCAAAATAATAAACAGTTTTTTAATCGTGAAGCCGGGGAGCTGTTAATCCGGACATTGCTGACTGTACCGCTGATATGTAAGGGCGAGTTAGTTGGTGTGCTAAATCTTTTCAATAAAAAAAGTAATAATGGTTTCAGTGAAAATGATCAGCGTTTGCTTTCAATTATTGCCTCACAGTCTGCTCAGGTAATTGAGAATTCCAGGTTGTATGAGCAAGAAAAGCAGTTGATAAAAATTGAAAAAGAACTAGAAATGGCGCAGTCCATTCAGCAGAGATTGCTTCCTAAAGAAAGCCCGAAAATTCCAGGGTTTGATATCGCCGGCCTTAGTTATGCAGCCAAAGATGTTGGCGGTGATTATTTTGATTATATAAAGTTAGAGGACGAACGTTGGTGCATTGCGCTCGGAGATGTCTCCGGAAAAGGTATTCCGGCGGCACTGCTGATGTCGCATCTTCAGGCGACCATGCGTTACCAGATTCAGGGAAATCAAACCATTATTGAGTGTATTTCTCAGGCAAATAATTTTATTTGTGCAAACACTGCAGATAACAAATTTGTAACGCTTTTTGGCGGAATCCTTGATACAAAAAATAAAGTGTTTAATTATGTGAATGCTGGCCATAATTTACCTTTCTATTTAAGCGGAAATGAACTGCTTCCACTTAGGGACGGTGGCCTGGTTATGGGGATGCTGCCGGACGTACCCTATGATGATAACTCTATTAAGTTTAAGAAAGATGACTTGGTTGTTATTTATTCTGATGGTGTTACCGAGGCGCATAATGAAATAGAAGATATGTATGGTGAGAAAAGACTTCAGGAGCTAATTGTTAAAAATAAGAAGAAAACTGCCACTGAAATTGCTTCAAAAATTTATAAGGCGGTGAAAGAATTCGAACGAAATATGGAGCAGGACGATGATATTACAATTGTTGTTATCAAAGCAAAATAGATTTTGTACTGTTTGCGTTGTTGTGGTTTTATTTTGCCTAAGCGCACTCTCATGCGAGAAAGCACCTCCCGCGGATGTTACAGATCCGGGCCAACGTCTATTTTTAGGGTTCACCAAAAAAGATGTTAATTGCTCTCGGTGCCATGCTCAGGATGGTAAGGGAAGTGATGATGGGCCTGACATTACGAAAGTCTTGAAAAAATATGATGAAGATAAAATCGCTGAAATTATCGAAGAAGGCAAAGGCTTAGGCGAAGATGCAATGCCCCCTTTCATTGACAAAGTAACTGAGGAAGAAGTTGATCTGCTGATCGGTTTTCTTAAAACGATCCAGGAAAAAAGCTAAATTCTTTTGTAAGCGGTAATCTTTGTTAAGTCTGTATCAAACTCTCAATAAAGTCATCTTTGGGTTCTTCCGGCGGTGGCGTTTTATCAAGTTTTTTAACCAGATTGCCATAGCGGTGATCGGTTGTAAATCCAAAGCGCCTAAAATATTCCGGCCGCAGAAAACCCACCGTCACAATTTCTATTCCGTCTGTCTGAATCCGCTTGAAGAATTCATTGACCAGGCCATCACTTATTCTACTTTTTCTATTGTGCTCATCAACCACAACTTTTTCAAGATGCATTTGTTTTTCATCTATGGGTCTGTAAAAAAGTCCGCCAACTACAAGGCTACGGTCATTTAAAACCACCAGGAATTCATGGTCAGGTTTAAACTCTACCGGCAGATTGGCCAGGTTAAATAAGCGGTGCAGCCGGGCAATTTCTTTCGGGTTTGCCGGTTTTCTTATTGAATACTGATTATACTTTTCATCTTCAAAAAATACGACCAGGGCAGTTTTTTGTGTACCCTCAGTGTTTAAGGAAATAAATTCGGCCGAATCTGTTGCGCTGAGATGTGGATACGACAGCCGGGTCAAAAAGTAAAGTTCGGCGTCGTTTAAATGATGTTTATGGCGCAGTTCAGCAAATTCATCTGCTAAATCGTACTTGCCAATATTGCCGACTTTTAAGCCTTTTGAAACCGCGTTAAGCCCGGCAATGACTTGCGGGGAACTATCGGCAAAAACTGTATCTCTAAAAAAATGAATTCTTGAGCCGGGGTACTTTTTCTCGGTTTTGGCCAAAGTATAGGTGATGTATAAATCACGCAGTGTTTGAATCCGTGCATGGGGTGTCGCTTCCGGATTTAAAAGATGCCAGCGTTTGTAGCGTTGAATTGCAAAATGCAATCGCTCCGGACGATAGCCGGTTTCCTGAATATCGCAAATAAATTTTTCCAGACTTTTGACAATGCTTTTGGTTAATTTGTCATGGACGTCTCCGCTTTCCCGGGCGACAGCATCCTGCAATAATTTTAGACCGCCTACTTCTCCGAAAATCTCCAGAAATGCTGAAAAAATAACCGGCCAGTTGCACATCCCTTTTAAGACTTCGTATTTGGATTCCACGGTTTCCACATAATGTTTTTTAAAAGCCTTGATCATTTCAAGAATGCCATCGAATTCTTTTCTGTAAGAAATGGAGATAATTCTAAAACCTACCTGAAAATCGTATGAAGGCACAATAACATTTGCCGGAGAAGGAATGGAAATTACAATTTTTTTGCCTGTTCGCTTCCAGAAATCAATATAGGCGCTCAGCCCGTTCCAGACAAAAGACGGCCATAATTGCTGAATCTTTTCAACTTTTTCTGGTTTAATGTTGGTGTCGAGTTGTTTTAGCAGCAATTCAACAGTTTTACCGGACACAAATTCTTCCGTCCACAAACTGTACTCCGGCCAAAAACCGCCAAAATCTTCAACAAGAGGCATGTCAAATTCTGTGGCGCCGGCGCAAATCATCCAATTAATTTCGGCTTCAATTTCTTCAGTTGTTTGGTCTTCATTCAAATTTATCGCAAGATCAAATGTACCCAGGTGGTGGGTCTGCACCGAAATTCTATAAACCGACTTGCCGTGTTTGCTGCCGAGTAAACTTATCCAAACGCCATTTTGGGCAATTTCAGGCAGCTGCACCATTTTTCCGTTTGAAAAAATAAAAATCGCTTCCCGAATCAGGGATGTGTTTGTTATCGCTGCCGTAAGTCGTTCTCGATGTTTTTCAGGCACCCCATCGTCGAAGGAAATCACGTCCTGCCAACTAATTTCGTGGTCGGTTTCCGGGTCGATGGCGATTTGAAAGTTCGCGCCAAGCCAATGCCGGAATCCCCTTTGCAATACTACAAAACATTTTGTCGCTTGCTCCTGCACATCACCTGGAATTGGTGAGAGGCACCATTTTGCCAGTTCCGTGCGCACTCTTTTGAACACAATTGGGTGATTGATGCCGTGCGAAGTGATGAGTTTTAGTAGCGGGATAATTTGGTGAGTAGTCAGTTTTTCTCGATTGCCAAGATAGCTTTCGAGGAAATTGCTAAGGTAATCAACCAGGCTGGTTAATTGGCTGCGCGTTAACATTTTTACGCTTATTGCTGCTATTGAAGCATCGTCTAAAAACGCCGAATCATTCTTGAAAAAACAATCCAGAATGGGCTGAATTCCATCTCGCTTTTCATTAAGTAAGAGCGTTTGAAATGCAGCTTTTTTAATCACATCATTTTCACAAAAAGCGGCTCTTGTAAGAATGAGCCAGGCTAAATCGTGAGCTGATTCATTTTTGCCCCGCAATATTTTTTCAAGGTAGGCGATGGCCGTGAGTGCATGTTCTTCCTGCCAGGTTTGTAACATAAATGCTGCAATATTTATCGTCGCTGTGTCTGCGGTTTGTTCAGATTCTTTTTGTACGAATGCTTTTTTCCTGGCATCAGTCTCTATGAAGTTATTTTTACATGGTTCAACGATTATTTCTTCATCAAGCATTTCTTCTCTATTAAATTTAAAAATATTAAGCCCGACAAACTCCGCAAGTTCGAGATTTCCCAGCCATAACGCAGGATAGTTTATAAGGTTGTTTAAAGTGATGTGGTTGCGTGAAGTTTGATAAACGAGATCGCCAATTCGTACACTATTAACCGAGTCATTGTTGAAAATTTCAACTTGCAGTTTTTGGGATAATGGTGTGATGGTTATTGCCTTGTCCTGGATAGTTATGTCGTCGGAGGTCAGTGCTTTTTGTCTCAAGAACCAGGTAGGAATTCTGATTTCAAAATCATCCAAATGCAATCCGATATAATTTTTCAGGTACATTTTTTCAATCTGTTCAGAAAAATTGTGTTCAATGTTTTTTCGCTTAAAAGTACCTTTTGCCGTTAATTCATCGAAGGAGCTACTGAAATCTCTATCTATAATTGAGAAGTCAACAATACGCTCATAAGGCGCTAAAAATTGATTTACAGAAACTATAAGTGAGCTGACAAATTCACGGAGTTTTTCCAGACTAATTTTTTTTAGGTTGAGTTGCTCGTATTCGT
>JAJDAE010000224.1 GCA_029262035.1 Candidatus Zhuqueibacterota bacterium | reverse complement strand
ACAAGGGATTCAGAAGAGTTGATTTCCTGAATCTCGGGTTTGGTTTCAGACCAATTGATGACGCCCAAAAATAATCGGTAGCAGTCTAACTTAAAATATGCAACCAACCACCGATCCTGATCCCGAGCAATCACTTCCATTGCAGTGACGCCTTTTTTAAGCGGCGTGGGTTTCTGATTTAGCCACTCATAGGGATTGTCCGAAATTACGTAGGACCAATATTCATGATGCCCACCGAAAAAAAGTAGAAATTTGTCGCCGAGAGCCTGAACATTACTTGATTCGCAATGAGCTAACGTTGAGGCAACATACGCGGGACCCTCATCAAACCAGTTTTTTAAGTCAGTAGATCTGGCTCGTGCGACGCAAGCTTTTCCTTGTTTGGTAACAGCCGTATAATACATGGAGTATTCGCCATCCCATTTGCAAACATGCGGATCCCGGCAGGCAGAACCTTTTTCAGTTGGGCAAAATGCCCAGCCGAATTCCTCTGGGCGAATTATGGGTCTCTCTGCTACACGTTTCCAGTTCTGTAAATCCTCTGAAGTTGCTGACCCAATTCGCTGCGTATTGTCAATGGCGCAGCCTGTGTAAAACATCCAAAAAATACCGTCTTTTTCCAGAACGTAAGGAGCAAAGACATGTCCCTCATCCCATGCATCCGGTTGTATGTAAAAGCACGGCTCCATAGTTTTCCAATCTAAAAAATCTCTCGAGGTTGCATGTCCAAACCAAATCTCATTGCCGGGCAGGCAACAGGAAACTCCGGGAGTTCCGGCTATATGAAACAAATGAAATAGACCGTTTACCTCAATAATGGAAAAGTCTTTCAAGTAATATCCACGAGGTGCGTAGCCGGCTTGGAGCCAATCTTCCTGGTGGTTTTCCTGCTGGTCAAGAGCATCCTTATAACACTCAAAATCCAAATTTCGAACTTTCGTTATTTCATTTTTTGGCATTTTTCCACATTAAGGAAATAGTGCTTAACTTTGACTATTCAGTTGCTCACTTATAGGTATGCAACTTAAGGCTCGTAGTCAGAGCTTGCTCTGAAAAAGTACACGAGGCAAACAGAGCACGCTCTGACTACGAACGTGATTAACGCTTGATTAAGGGCTGAATTAGCTAGGATTAACTTAGTAAATCGCCTCATTCATTTCAAGAAATTTGAGCGTGATTCAGGTAATTCACAAACAAATAACCATAATTACAAACGATTGATGCCCGTAATACAAAGAATAGACTCTATGGATTTATAGTTTCATAATTGAGTCTAAGATCTTACGATTAAGGCAAGTGCGGCTATTTGTTAAAATCCAATATTCCTCTGACTTCACATATTTACAACTCAAATGAACCCATTATTGTACTTGATATATTTTTTCTCTACGCTTATTTTGTTGGGGAGTCCTGAGCAAATGAGAGCACAACAACTCAAAGAAACATCATCCACCCTATCCGGCAGTGAAGCAGGAAAAACGACACTTTATGCGGTCACACGCAGTACAGAAAAATTTCGCATTTTTGGCCGCGACAATCCAACAGTAGGGCTATTTACAACGAATGACCTGGGGAAGTCCTGGCAGCATTGGGGGTGGCACTACACCAAATGTTTTTCTGCTGCAATTGAGCCAAACAGCGATGGGAAAGTTATTTATATTGCTTGCGGAAATGGAATTCAAAAATCGAGTGATTCCGGAAAAAGTTGGGCCATCACCACCGGTTGGAAAATGACCGAATGCCTGCAAGTTGCCATCGATCCTGAAAATACCCAAACCGTCTACGCAGCAACTGCCTACGGTATATTTAAAAGTAATGATGGGGGTAAAGTTTGGCAAGAAAAAAATCACGGGCTCGAGAGTACATATACAGCCTCTATTATTATCGACCGGATCAATCCACAAACTATTTATACTGCAACTGAAGCAGGTGTTTATAAAAGCAAGGCTGGTGCGGATTCCTGGGAGCTTCTTGGGTTAGAAGGGAAAGGCATCAGAACCATTTTACAAAGCGTGCATGATACGAATACATTACTTGTGGGTACTGAGGATGATGGAATTTTTATTTCAACTAACTCGGGAGAACTCTGGAAACCCATAAATGTTGGCTTGGAAAGCCTGACAGTTTATTGTCTGGCGCAAGATCCACATAGTGCTCGCATCCTTTATGCCGGTACATTTCGTGGCGGTGTTTTCAAAAGTAGTGATGGTGGCAATTCCTGGAAAAGTTGCAATAACGGCTTAACCAGGCTCGATATTCACGCGCTTTTGGTAGACCCTTCTGACAGTGATATTGTTTATTGCGGTACACTGGGTGGCGGTGTTTTCATCAGTGAAGATGGTGGTGAAAATTGGCACTTCGGTGGGTTGGAAACTTCACAAGTTTGGGATTTTACGATAAAATGAAAGGCCAGCCCAAGCTATATGTGAAGTGTGGTAGCCAAAACGTTCTAGTAAGCTAAGAATAAGCGCGTGACAACTGCAAGTTTGATTATTCTCATAGTAAATCCTCCTTGTTTAAATTTATCCCACAATTAAAGCAATCCGCTTAAATTATACTTAATTGTCCAGTTTCCATACTACTTTCCCGGAAGGTCCTCCGATGTGGAGAATCTCGGTTCTTCCCCTTCCACGTTTGAAAGTTTCCTGCCAACGAGTTCGTGCTCTTCCATCCCAGTCCCACTTGATTATCGCTTTGTTCTCAGAAGAGACATCAAGACGGGCTGGAAATGGAAAAAGCATGGTGGAACTTGCATACATCGGCACGCTCCAGGTTGTATCTTCCGGGGTAAAAGCGTAAAAAAGTATTTCTTCATCTTCAGGACTGAGGCGCATAAAAACTTTGCTTTCAGCGTTGCGCACAAGTATGGTATCGGGAAGTCTGCCTTTTGGGGTAAAGTAATTAGTTACAAGGTAGTAGTTTTTGTTATCCACAATCGCTTCATCAATAACGGATACGGTAAATCTGCTGAGCAAACCCGGCTTACTTTCGCTTATTTGATAAGTCCACTTCTGCCCTACTTTTAACGGGAAAAAATCCTCACCTTCGGCACCATCACTGGATAGGAGACCACATCCTGTCAGCATGAATAAAACCAACCCGGATAAAACAAATAGTAGTTTCATGGTAAAACTCCTTCAATTGTTATAAACATTTTTGTAAATGTGAATTTATCTTTGTCTTGCTTATTCTATTACAAATATCTGCAAGACAAATTTGTTAAAATGAAATTCCAAAGAGGATTTGCAACTCGCTGTTTTTCCAGCTTCCTCTGTATATCTCACTATAGTATTCCGTTAAACCTAAAAGAAATCTTAGTTCGCCCGTAATTGCATAATTATATAATTTAAGTTTTTTCCCAACGCCTAGTATGAACGAGCGTGTTATTAAAGGAAGATTCTTTTCTAAATTTTCCTCACTTTTTGCACCAAGGTTAATATCGTCATACCATTCAAGTCTTGCATTTACAACATATTCCAAGTCTAAGCCCGTAACTATATAAGGAATTGAAGGACTAAGAAAAAATTTAAGTTGTAACGGAAAGGTAAAGAAATCTCCCAAAAGTCTCAGATTATTACGTTCACCCCCAGGATCAGTCCCACTGATTTTTGAACGGAGTTTTAAATACGAAATCTCACTAGATATAGAAAACGTTTGTGACAGCTTTAAATCAAAAAATATACCAGTATGCAAACCAACAAGATATGGGTATTCGGGATTACCAAAGATAGGCTTGTCAATGATAAATCTTGAAAAATTTAATCCGGCTTTTATACCATATGAAAAT
Source organism: Candidatus Zhuqueibacterota bacterium (assembly GCA_029262035.1). Lineage (GTDB taxonomy): Bacteria > Zhuqueibacterota > Zhuqueibacteria > Oceanimicrobiales > Oceanimicrobiaceae > JAJDAE01. The sequence goes on along the minus strand of JAJDAE010000224.1, from coordinate 1,248 downwards.
CTTTCACTACTGTGACTTGAGGTGACAGTAAATATCAGTAAAAGTAAAGTAATTAGTGTTACTTGTGTTTTCTTCATGTTCATACTCCTTAAATCATTAAAAACTCCATTTTGAAAATACCTATTCATCACACATACGCATCACCTCCCTTAATCTCTACAACCCGGAAAATCAGAGTCGTTTTTTTTACTCAAGCTAGCTTCAATTAGAACCTTATGTGGTTATTAAAGTAACTTTTACTTTTTTTATCCTAAAATATACTTTGTATTAAATATTCTTGTTTTTCAAACCTCGGGAACCTTCAGAAAGAATATTTTCACATCCGGGAGCGCTTGTTACTTGTCGGGACACAATAATTAAACAAATTTGCTACAGTTTCTGAACTTTCCCCTTTTGTTTTCATATTAATTTTTAACAAAAACAGTGCCATAAATTTACGTTAATAAGCAACAACGACAAGTTGTTGTTATTTCTAAACAATTGCTAAATTCATTTTATCAATAAAAAACCAATTTTCTGTTTTTTGCGAAAAACAAGGGGAATATTTCTACATTTAAGATAAGAAAATTTTATACCATTTAATACATCCATAATCCAAAGGTCTGTTGAACAGTCTCCCGCCTCACGCCGCTTGCTAGAGCGCAGGCAAGTGTTATTTCGGAGAATGCATGTGTTGCTTCAAGTAACCCAAGTGTCACTTCCAAGAACGCAGGTCTCACTTCGGAGGTCGAAGAGTATTTATTTCGACTGCGCTCAACCTGACACAACATTGGTATGTTCTTACTTTTTAAACAACCCCACTACACCATAAATACCGCCAAAATTACAAATGTTTTAAACACTGTTTTTCTTATATTAGCCAAATAAAACACCATTTTTTTCACAAGACTAAAACCATTCATGCGATATCTTCTAACCTTAATTGTTATTTTTATGGAAAGTATGTACCCCCTTACGCCGCTGCCGGCAGCTGCTCCTGCCCGGGAAGGCTCAATATTGGAACAATATGAGCAACGTCGTGAGCAGCTTTTTTCTTACGCAGACACAACAACAGAAAAAAACTATTTTATTGCCGCCTCTAAAATAAAACGCAAAACCGATAGCGCTACCGGTCTAAAAATGCTCGAAGAATTACTCTCGGAGCCAACTGCCTCAGCGCGTGGCATGTTTGTGATCTACGAACTTATGGCAGCCTATCTTTATGGGTTTGACGAAATCCCTCCCGAACTGAAAAGCAAGATTTGGCAA
>JAJDAE010000223.1 GCA_029262035.1 Candidatus Zhuqueibacterota bacterium | reverse complement strand
CAGCGCAATTTGCACGTTTTCAATGGATTCGAATGGGATAAGCTCAGCGCCGGATTGCCCGCCTGCCACAGGATGCCCTAAACCAAACTGATTGTTAAGCGGCATATGATCTACGGAGATTGTATTATAGAACCAGTTTCTGCCGCCAAAGCTGTAGTTGCCGTCACTGCGGGGATCGAGTCGCAGGATATCCGTTACACTGCGAATAATTGAAGGCAATTGTTTGACTTCTGTTTGAGGAATCGCAGATGACATACCGGCTGCCAAACTGTTAACCGCACGGATTTTACCTCTTGGTGCAGGCCGCCGTACTCTGATAGGCGCAATCTTTACAGCTTCGGTTGAAAGTTGAAAATCAAGTTGAATTTCTTGCCCGGGAGTGAGATAAATATCATTATCTTTAAGCATTTGGAAGCCAATATGGGTGACTGCAATCACATAGGGACCGCCTGCCTTTAGATTCGTAAGTTTATAAATACCATGTTCCTGGGTAACCGCTTTATAAGGGGTTCTGGTGGGACGATGAACCGCAACAACATTGGCATTCATAAGTGCATTACCCTGCTCATCCATAATTGTACCGGTAATAGAGGTGGAGCTGCCTTGCGCTAAAAGTTGTTGGTTAAAAAAAACAATCAGGATGATAGTTTTAAAAACGATTTTTTTAAAAAAAGATATTCCAGGATACATTGCGCCCCCTTTTAATCCGAGCAAAATATTATCGACCACAAAGAAATGAAGAAATAAATTTCACGATTCAGATGAATATGAAATTAACGCAAAAATTACGGTCTAAGTCAACAGATTTTATTACGATAAAGATAGATTTAAAAATAAATATTGAATTCAGATAATTTTCTGAGGTGGTTTTAATTATTAGAACATCATTATCTTTACAGAGGTAACAAGGTTATGAGATAGGCATTTCCAGTAATCGAAATTAAGAGGTTAAAATCCCGGCAGCCGGACTATCCAAAAACCAAGTTAACTTACCATTAATAGAACCAACCATTGAAGTCGGAAGAAAACATTTATATTATTTTACAGAATGTTTAAATTCTTGGTCGATACGTTCCTTCAAAAAAATTTTTATAAGAGATTGGTAGGGAACGTCTCTTTTATTTGCTATCATTTTAATTTCATCTAAAATGAATTCAGGAAGTCTTAGGGAGATGGTTTTGGTGGAAGGTTTTAATTTGGAGAACGAAACCGTTTTAGCTTTTTTCCAATTAACGTATTCAGTGGAGTCTTGTTTTGACCAGAAATTCCGTTCTTCGTCTTCATTCTTAAAAGTCGGAACATTCTTCAGCTTGCTCATAATATATTCTTCTTTCTTTTTTGTTCATATTTCTCGCAGAAATAACCCTGATTAAATCTTCTCTAATAGTGAAGACAACGAATAGTAATTTTATGGAATCTGTCCGCCCCAAAACGTACCATCGTTTTTCGAGGTTAGAATGCTTTTCATCATCTGCAATTATTATTGGTTTGTTAAAAAAAACTTGTTCACACTCGTTTTTAGTTACCTGGTGGCGCAGCCAGTTTTTTTCTGAATTCCCTTTATCCCATTGAAATCCACTACATTGGCCTAATATCTTTTCCATGACGGATGTATATTACACAAATATACATTTACAATCAAGATTATTTTCCTTAAAATTTATTACCAACTAGTTCATCCCCGCAGCCGGGCTATCCAAAAACCAAGTTAACTTACCCTTTATCGGCGCAACCACGGAAGCAGGAAGAGAAATTTGCGGTTTCGAACTTCCCAAAATCTGCTTTACCATCTCTGCCTTGGACTCCCCCGCAACCAAAAACAAAACCTTTTTCGCGTGATTTAAAACGGGGTAAGTCAGAGAAATGCGCCAGGCGTCAAACTTAGGCACAAAGACTTCAGCAGCATTTCTTTTGGTTTCATTTAAAATTTCTGTTTCGGGAAAAAGAGAGGCTGTGTGGCCATCATCGCCAAGCCCGAGTAACACCAGGTCGAACACCGGTGGATTGCTGTTAAAAGATTGCGCGAGAATTTCCTCGTAGCCCCGGGCGGCTTCTTCAGGTGGTAGCTCGCCTTTAATTCTAAAAATGTTTTCCTCGGGAATTTTGATGTGATCCAGTAAAGCTTCTTTGGTCATGCGGTAATTGCTATCAGCGTGGTCTGGCGGCACCATGCGCTCATCGCCCCAATATAGCCGAGCAGCCTGCCAGTTGATTCCCTGCTTTTGCGCCAACGCGGCATAAACGTCTTTCGGGGTGCTGCCGCCGGAAAGCGCAATAGCGCAGCTTCTGTTATTTTTGTCTGCTTCATGGATGGTTTGAGCGATTACGTCAACGGTGGCGCTAACCAGTTTGGTTTTTATTTGGAAGATTTGTTTGGTCATCACGGTTTTACGATACTAATTTCCCTGTGCGGTCCAAATGTTGAGATATTCTTCAGCAGTACAAACTGATATTTCGCTTTTCTTGTAATGTTTTTTATTTCGTGTAATGATAAAATTTATTTCATGCGATTTAGCAGTATAATACTGAATAGCATCTTCAAAATCTATAAATGATGAATCTAAAGCCAAGTCAATTATTTTTTCATCTGTTGAAAGAATGGAGATTAAATATCTGAGCTTTCGAAGGCCTCGTATTGCCTGTTTTTGGGATGCCAGTTTTGAAAGAATATAGTGAATATTTGCAAATACAATAGGTGATGTGAATCCGAAAACGCTTCCTTTGTCGATTAATGTAAATAATTTGGCAGCAGGTTTATAAAATTTACCTCTGTGTGCCAACACGTCGAGAATAATATCAGAGTCTATGAATACTCTGTGCATATCAATATTTTTTCAGAATGTGAGTTCCGTACTCTTTCTTTAAATCAAAGCCATCATCCAAGCTTATGATCCCAGATAATTCTTTGACGTTTGGAGATATTTCAAACTCTTCAGTTTTTTTTTGTTCTGATAAAAAAATAAAATAATTCTGAACCAGAGCAGATAAACTTTGGTTTTTATTACGAGCATAATCTTTTGCACGTTCAATGATATCTTTGTTGAGATTTAACGTAAGTTTGACATTCATGAGACTTCTCCTTAACTAGCACGTACCCATATTAAATATTCGGCACGTAACAATCAAGTAAATATTTCACCTTCCATTATTTCCACCTACCTTCAGAAGGTTTTGGAATGAAACCAACTGTGGCTTTAACCAGTTCGATTTTAGTTTGGAAGATTTGCTTGGTCATTTATTTGCCAGGGATTCATGGTTCGACTCCGCTCACCATGAAATATCTTCACTCTGAGCGGAGTCGAAGAGTGCAATTTTTACAACTCTAAACAATTAGAAATTTTGTCAATACCTGCAGCAACATCGCCTTTAATGTGAAACTTGATCATCTTGCGACCGGTCTCAACCAGCGCTTTGGCATCGCCGAGAGCCTGGGATGTTTTCAGAACGCCGAAGGACATACTTGAGACCGCTTCGCCGGGATTATCCGGAATGCTGGCATCATCTGGCATATCGCAAGTAATTTGGATGAATAGGCCATTGCCAAAATCGCCCTTGTGCAATTGCCCGGTTGAATGCAAAAATCGTGGGCCGTACCCAACGGTTGTGGCGTACCTGAGAATATCCCGAATCGCAAGCCTGAGTTTTTGCAAAGCGGCGTCAGTTTCATCTGTTGTGGGCACATATGCTTGAATCGAAACGTAAGGTAAAGGCGGGTCGTTGGTATTGCCCTGAGCGAGAAATTTGGTAATGGCTTCCTTCAAGTTGCTCGCTTCTAACGGACTGTAAAAGTGGGTTTCAACATTGTCTTCAATCAGATTAGCTTTTTCGGCGGGCAATTCACCTTTTTCATGATACTCTGCTACCATACTGCGCGCCATAATTTTTGCTGATTCAACATTTGGCTGGTCGTACGGGTTAATTCCCAAAAACATGCTGGCAACGGCTGTGGCAAATTCCCAGCGAAAAAATTCGCCGCCGAGTTCATAAATATCTTCTAATTCAATTTCAACAGTGGGATGTCCGGCTGCTTGTAATGCGGTGATTTTATCGTCACAGGAAGTATCACCGCTGAGTTTCAAATAAATAAATAAGCGGTCATCCCTGTATTGCGCCGGGCTGCCTGCAGCTTCAAGGTCAACCGGCAAAATACCCATGCCGTCTTT
>JAJDAE010000222.1 GCA_029262035.1 Candidatus Zhuqueibacterota bacterium | reverse complement strand
GAGTTTTGCCCGGGTTGGCCGTGCAATTGTGTAGAAAAAAGTCGTACCCGGATTAAAAGGATTTGGGTAGTTTTGTAAAAGTTGAAATTTTTCAGGCGCACCAGCAGCATAAGGTTCATCAACAGAAACAGGCAAACGCGTCAATTCAAAATCGGCATTTGCAACCCAGGAAGGCACCGTCAGAGACAATTCTGCCGTTGTGAAATCAGGGGCTCTCGCGGTTATATTGTAAGTACCGGGTTCCAAATCACTCATTAAATAGCGTCCTTCCGAACCGGTCTGAACAACGCCGGACACCGGACCTGTGAAACTGATCTCTACATCAGCCACCGATTGGTTTGTGGCAGCATCGACAACCTTGCCGCCAACTGACTTGTAGAAAGCTGCTTGAACTGCGTCGACAATTCCCCAGCCAAAATTGTTATCCGGGGCGCTTGCATGATCCGCTGTCATCATAAGCGCCTCACGCACCTGCATCGGCCCCCAGTCCGGATGATTTTGCCAGACTAACGCAGCAATACCGGCCGTTAACGGCGTCGAAAATGAAGTACCACTCTCGCTTTTATAGCCACTTGTCGAGCCAAAGGTAACGGTGTAGATCGCTTGGCCTGCCGCCAAAATCTCGGGTTTTATTCTACCGTCGGCAGTGGGTCCTCTGGAACTGAAACTGGCAAGCCCTCCGTTTAATGTGATAGCACCGACAGACAACATACTATCTGCGTCGGCCGGTGAAAGCAGAGTCCTCTGTTTTGGGCCGCTGTTGCCAACACCGTTCAGCAATAAAATACCCCGGGATGCAGCTTTGCCTGTGGCTATGGACGCCACAGATGTGTTGCCATCGAGCTCATCATAAGTATGCAGCCCATTATTAATCAGAGAACTCGTAATGATGTCAGCGCCAAGCGAATCAGCCCACTCAATTGCCGCGACAAAAAGGTCTTCTTCGCCAATGAACTCGATGGCCGCGTCTTCTGTTCGGGCAATCAGATAATCTGCACCAAAAGCGGAACCAATTAGTTGGCCGGGTTTATACGCAGCGCTCATGGCCAGTACCTGCGTACCGTGGCTGGCTTGAGGACCATCAGTGCTGGCATCATCCTCAAGGAAATCCCACTCATTTAGAACCGTTACCGAACTCAGGGCCTCATGCTCCAGATTGAATCCTACGTCGAGAGCGCATATTAAAATGCCTTCCCCGGTTAAACCGATATCATGCAACTCGGGAACTCGTGAGAGAGACAACTGCTGCAAAGAGGGTCCATAGTCGAGTTCATGTTTGCTGGCTTTAGTCAAAATAGCTGGCCGTGAATTCTCACTTTCAGCAGAAAAAGGAGTATTACGCCAACGATGCACAGGCTGAATTCTTTCAACAAAATTAAGTTGCCTAATCCGTTCTGCTTGTTCTTTGGTGGCTTCCACAGACACTGCGTTCAACCACCGAGAACTAGTTCTTAGCCTGTTGGTCACAGAAATTATTATGGATTTATACTCAGGTGAAACGGGTAGATCTGAGGAGTCAAATAAATGCGTCATTGAGCGGACCCTACTTCGTCTCTCAAGGGAACGCTGAGTTACCAGTGTCGTCGGGACATTGCCAGCGTCTTTAAACTCAGCCAGGGTTTCATTTTTATCCTTGAAGAAAACCCAATATAGCTGATTATCCTGAGTTAACTTTTCAGCTGGATGGGCCTCAACAAAACCAGAGTTTAGGTGTAGAACCCCGGCAAAAAGAAAAATTAAACAGACTAAGATTGTTCGAATCATGTATCCCTCTCCAAATAAGTAAATTGTTGAGTTAATACATAAATGTCAGAGGATTATTCCAGACACATTGTTGGAAGGAGTTCCACTAAAAATGCGCCGTCTTGATAATATCAGCAAACACACCGGCGGCAGTTAAATCCGCGCCGGCACCTGAGCCTTTAATAACCAGCGGAGTTTCATCGTAGCGCCTGGTTTGGATGGCAATAATATTTTCGCTTTCTTTGAGATGAAAAAATGGGTGGGCGGCATCAATTGCTTGCAATGAAACTTTAGCTTTGCTTTTTTCCAGAATTGCAATGTAGCGTAAAACTTTGCCATTTTCGTCAGCCGCCTTTCGCTTCTTTTCAAAGTAGGCGTCGTTCTTTTCAAGTTCTCCATAAAAGTCTTCTACAGACTTTGCTTTTTTACAGGATTCCGGCAAAATGTTTTCTACTTCAATATCCGAAAGCTCTAACTCCATACCGGATTCACGGGCGAGGATGAGCAGTTTTCTGGCAACGTCCACGCCGTTTAAATCCTCGCGCGGGTCAGGCTCGGTGAAGCCTCTTTCCTGGGCTTCCCGTACAATTTTGCTGAACGGCCGCGTACCATCGAACGAGTTGAACAAAAAACTAAGTGTTCCTGAAATAATGGTTTCAATTTTCAACATCGTGTCCCCGCTTGAAATCATGCCATCCAACGTCTGAATAATTGGCAGGCTTGCGCCGACATTGGTCTCGTAATAAATCCCGGCCCGACGTTCGACAGCAAGGGTTTTGAGTTGTTTATACATTTCATAACTACCGGACATTGCCCTTTTGTTGGGCGTAACAATCGAGATACCGAGTTTGAGTATTTTTTCATAAAATAAAGTAATGTCATCGCTGGCGGTACAATCCACGAAAACGCTGTTTCTAAAGTTCAAGGTTTTCATCTTCTCAAAAAAAGCGAAAAGACTTGCTTTTTCATCGGACTTGTCCAGTTGTCCCGGCAGGTCGTTGAGGCTCAGACCATTTTTATTGAACAGCATTTTACGGCTGTTGGAAACGGCGTTAATTCTAAAATCAATCGAATGCTTCTTTTTTACCAAAGCATGTTGTTTTGAAATTTGCTCCAGAAGTTGCTTGCCAACTAACCCGATACCAACCATAAATATATGTACGGTGACAAACTCCTTTCCAAAAAAGATATCGTGAATTGCATTCAGGGTTGTCTCCTCGTCCTTCTGTGAGATTACAACCGAAATATTCAGCTCAGAGGAACCTTGTGCAATTGCAACCACGTTGGCGCCGGCCCGGCTCACCGCCTGAAAAACCCGTGCGGCAATTCCCGACGTACCGCGCATTTTTTCACCAACCACAGCTACGGCTGAGAGTCCGATCTCAACAGTTACTTTGTCAACCTGGTGCGCTAAGATTTCTATTGAGAATTCACGGTCAATTGCCTTTTTTGCGGCTTTAGCAGCACCCGGCGCAACCGCGAAGCAAATAGAGTGTTCGGAGGATCCCTGGCTTATCAAAATAACGCTGATTTCTGCTTTGGCCAGCGCGCCAAACAATCTCGCCGAAATACCGGTCACTCCCAACATGCCGCTGCCTTGCACCCGCAATAAAGCAATTTCATGAATGGAAGATATACCCTTTATCACATAATCGCTCGGCTTAACTTCGTTGCCAATCACAGTGCCGGGGAATTCCGGTTTGAATGTATTTTTAATGCGCAGCGGAATATTCTTTTCAAGCGCCGGCTGCATGGCTTTCGGATGAATCACTTTCGAGCCAAAGTGTGACATTTCCATGGCTTCTTCATAAGTCATGCTATCCATGGAAAAGGCGCTTTTAACCTTGCGCGGATCACAAGTCATCACCCCGTTCACATCAGTCCAGATTTGAATTTCCGTGGCACCTAAAGCAGCGCCAAAAATGGCCGCTGTATAATCGGAGCCGCTGCGACCCAGCGTGGTCACATTACCATTTTCGTCCGAGGCAATAAATCCGGTTATGACTTGCAGCTTTTTATGGTTTGCAAAATACTCCCGGATATTTGCATTGGTTTTATCAAAATGAACCCGCGCGTCATTGAAAGTTTCGTCCGTTTTAACAACAATCGCTGCATCCAGGAATTCGGATGGAATCCCTTTACCACACAAACTTTGACTGATGATAAAAGCGGAAAGTCGTTCGCCAAAGCTCATAATAATATCCAGCGAACGCGGTGAGAGTTCGCGCAGCAAAAAAATGCCGTGCAAAGTATCAGCAAGACTACGAAAACGATCATGCAATACCTTGTTTACGGCTTCAATATTTTTCTTGTCAATTAAATCTTTTGTGATTTCGTAATGATTCGCCTCAATTTTTTTCAAGATTCCAAGATAGCTTTCCTTGCCTTGAGAAGCTGCCCGGCACATCTCGACCAGCTGGTCAGTTACACCACCAAACGCCGAAACGACAACTGCAATTTCAGACTCGTTTTGCGCTTTTTTTAACAACTCAACAACGTGCAAAACTCTTTCGGATGTTTTAATCGAGGTACCGCCAAACTTCAATATTTTCATGGGATTTCTAACTCAAATTAGAGTGGGACTTTAACTGGAATTTGTCTATTTTAAAGTGCAAATAAACAATACTTTTTGGTAAATAGCAATTGGTTTTAATACTTGGTGATTTCTTGAAGGCAGAATAAGAATGTAAAACGAAGAGAGAAGAGCGTTGAGAATATGCTTTTCGCTTTTTTTAATTGAAACTTAGAAATATATTTTATTCATTTTGTTCAAAGAGCCTTTCGACATCATCCAACAAAGGAATAATTTTGACAAAAAAAATAGTGATTGCCTCACATAATCCGGTAAAAATTAATGCCACGCTGAACGGGTTTCGGCGTATGTTTCCTGATACCGATTTTGAAACTGCACCGGTCAGTCTGCCATCGGGTGTTTCAGAGCAGCCATCAACGGAAAACGAAACCATACTTGGAGCACAAAACCGGGTAAAAAATGCAATGGGTACTATATCCGATGCAGACTTCTGGGTAGGCATTGAAGGCGGTGTTGAAACCACCGAATTTGGGCTAACAGCTTTTGCCTGGATCATTATTCGGTCTGTAGAAATAATTGGGAAAGCCCGTACAGGAACCTTTCTCCTGCCGCCAAAAGTTTCCGAATTGATAACTGCCGGCAAGGAACTCGGAGAAGCTGATGATATCGTTTTCGGCAGAAGCAATTCCAAGCAGGAAGAGGGAGCCATAGGCTTGTTAACCAATAATGTAATAAACCGTCAATCTCTGTATGAGCATGCAGTAATTTTAGCGTTGCCACCGTTTAAGAACCCGGATTTCTATAATCTCTAATCAAAATAGCTGGCTCTTAAATTAATTGCATAAGCAAAATTAAATAAGAAACCCGGTTCACACGGTATGCCTAAAAGCCATGGATGTAAATCCAGCGGATGTTTCGAATAGGTACAGAATACGCCAAAAATGTTTATTTACTTGCATTTCTGGCGTATATTTTTATATATTGTTACCATCACAACAAGCCAATCGCACCTTAACACACGAAAACTCAACAACTTAGAGAGTAAAGTTGTCAAATCGTTGCATGTTATCATTAAAACATGTGACATGCATTGCTTTTCGTAGCACATCTTTTTAGATCATAACTTTTTAACAAAAAATTTCTTTCACGTAACTTACGGAGGTACTATGGCCCTACAAGTTGTTTCTTAATTATTAATTTTATTAACCTTAAGGAGGTTTAAGAATGAGAGCGAGATTTACTATTTTCTTTCTGACACTGGCTTTGTTTTCAATGCAAGCCTACGCTCAAAATATGGCTACCATTTCCGGTGTAGTCACAGCATCCAAAAGTGGAGATGCTTTACCGGGTGCAAACGTATCTATTCAAGGCACATTAATCGGCGCCGCTGCACAAGCAGATGGCAGCTACGAAATAAAAGTTGCACCTGGAAATTACACTTTGGTCGTGAACTTTATTGGCTATTCGCCAATCACCACCGAAGTCTCAGCATCTGTGGGTACAGCAGTAACTGCTAACTTCCAGATGGATGAAGACGTACTGGCGATGAGCGACATTTTGGTAACAGGTACAAGAAGCCAGGGACGTACCGCAATTCAGTCCCCCGTACCAATCGATACATTTAGTGGCCTGATTTTGGAAAAACAAGGCAACGGCGATTTGACGGAAACATTGAAAAACGTAGTACCGTCCTTCGCAGCGACACCACTGACCGGTGACGGCGCTGCTTTCGTACGTCCTACATCATTGCGTGGTCTTCCACCGGACGATGTTCTGATTCTAATGAATTCGAAGCGTCGGCATCGTTCTGCATTGATCGCCCATTTTGGTGCGGCCATGAATGTTGGTGCCCATGCTGCAGACGTTGGTATGATTCCGGGTATTGCTCTAAAAAATCTTGAAGTATTACGTGATGGCGCATCCGCCCAATATGGCTCCGATGCTATTGCCGGCGTAATGAACTTCATTTTAAAAGATGCTTCCGAAGGCATAGAAGTTCAAGCCCAGACCGGCGTTTGGTATGAAGGCGAAAACGAAAATAAGGTCGCCGTCAATGTCGGGTTGCCGCTTACCGAAAATGGTTTTATCAACCTTACCGGTGAATATTCCGCCAGTCCGGAACTCTCGCGCGGCGTTCAACATGCTGCCGCTATTGGTGTGCCTAATGTAAAAAACCCTGCCATGAACTGGGGCCGTCCCACAACAAGAGGTTTTCGCGGTGTCTGGAATGCCGGAATCCAGTTGAACCAGAAGGCTCAAGTTTACTCATTTGGTAACTTTGCGGATACCTATGGCCGTTATAGCTTTTTCTATCGCGCCCCTAACCATTCCGCATTGCAGACAATGCCGTCTGACCCCGATAATGCTGCTTCAGCTCCTTTCAGTTGGGGCGATACTTTCCCCGCAGGCTTTACACCTCTTTTGGATGGCGATCAAACAGATTTCAGTGCAGTAGGCGGGCTTAAAGGCAACCTTGACAATGGTCTGGTTTATGATCTGAGCAGCAGCTACGGCTCTAACCGGCTCGACTATCAACTCAACGGTTCACTGAATCCGACATTTGGCCCTGATTCAGAAACCTCTTTTGAGCCGGGTGACTTAAAGCAAGAAAATCTCAACTTCAACCTTGACCTTTCCTATGCCGTTAGCAGCAACTTAAATATTGCCGGTGGCGCGGAATGGCGCAAAGAAACTTACACCATGTTTGCAGGCAGCGTACAGTCTTATGCTGCTGGTCCCTGGGCTAATGTAGGACAATTGATTGACCCAGCTACAGGTTCAAACTACTCAACCCCACCTGTCGGAGCTAACGGCATGGCCGGCACAAGCCCTGATATCGCAGGTGAATTTGACAGCGAAAACTGGGCAGCCTATGTTGACGCCGAATGGGACGCCAGCGAAGCTCTGCTGCTGCAGGTAGCCCTCCGACATGAAGATTACAAAGAGTTCGGAACTACTGACGATATTAAACTGGCAGGTCGCCTGAACGTGTCCGAGGGTTTTGTCGTGCGTGGCGCAGTATCTACGGGCTTCCGGGTACCAACCCCAGGTCAAGCCAACGTATCCACCATCGTTACTTCCTTCGACGGTGTAACCGGTCAACAGGTTCAGGAAGGCACGATAAGTCCGACTTCCACGCTTGCACTTCAGTTTGGTGGCAAAGCGCTTACCCCTGAAGATGCAGTAAATTTCAGCTTCGGTATCGCTGCAAATCCAAATGAATCTCTGAAGTTTACCGCAGATGTTTACCGCATCGACGTGGACAATCGCATCATCAAATCCAGGAGTCTTCCTGTAACCGGAGACCCCAGTTTTTCAGAGATCGCCTTCTATACCAATTCCCTTGAAACTAAAACTCAGGGGTTGGACATAGTGGGTACCTGGAACGGCAACCGCAATACTGACGTTACCCTTGCTTACAATTACAATGAAACTGAAGTCGTTAGTCAGACCTTAGTCAATGGCGTTAATCCTGTCAGTGATCAGGGTGTTTTCAATCTTGAAAACAATCTTCCGAAACACCGTGCCACCATAACGATTAACCAGAAGTTTGGTAAATTCGGCGCGATGCTCCGTGGAAATTTCTACGGCTCAACCAAAGATGAACGCGGCGCCCGCGAAGAAGTTGACGCGGCAACCCTCGTTGATCTGGAACTCAGTTATCCACTAGCTGACAATATCACTGTGATTGGTGGCGCAAACAATTTGCTCGATCAGTTCCCAACTGAAATCGACACCCGTCTATCTCAAGGTATGCCTTACCCACGCCGGACACCAATAGGCTATCTTGGCGGTATGGCTTACTTGCGCGTAATATATAATTTCTAGTTAATTAACAAGTTGGGCATTTATTGACTCTAGCCCGCTTAATTAGAAAATTCAAAAAACCCTCTGTGGGCATTCTCACAGAGGGTTTTTTATTTTTAACTCCGCCTGCAATTTTATTAAATTCCTAAAATCACCACTTATTTAGAGCCGCTCCGGCTACCCAAAAAACGGGCATCCTGCACGGGCTACAGGCGCCTCCTCAATCGGCTGCGCTTCGCGCACTATTTATGGATAGCCGCTCAACGCGTCTTGCTTGCGGGGTCGCCTTCCGCAAAAACAAAAAAACAGGAATCGGGATGATGACGAAAAAATCCTTCTAAATCTCGTTTATCCTGTCAAAAACAAACATGGCTACAACCAACACAAAACAGAAATAAATTAGGATTTTTGTATAGAAAACTGTTCGCTAAAACGAGAGGTAAACAGGCTGTCCACCAGCCGACTTAACACCCAAAACATAAACAGCGGGATAAGCAGCACCTGCAATGCAAACAAGGTCAGGTAAAGCATGGTCAAACTGAGAACCGCATTAAGAATAGTTGGGAGATTATTCACAATTTCAGAAAACGCCGTGCGCAATTTCGTGATCTCCTCGCCGGCGCCTTTTATTTTATTCCAGAAAGTATCTTCTTCATCATCAAACTTAAAATCTTCAGATTTTGTTGTAACGACGGATAATTGCGCCTTGGCAGTTTCAATTCTCTCTTCCAAAAACTGGTGGTAAATAAAAGTATTCATCAATGAAGAAACAGGTAAAAAAAGCCGCAGCACAAAAAATATGGCGATCATGCGAACTACAGTGGCGCTGAACATGCCGTATTCTTTTTTTCCAAACCAGAGCGGCACTATCAGCAAAAGGAACAAAATGGAAATAACTTTAAAAGAG
>JAJDAE010000221.1 GCA_029262035.1 Candidatus Zhuqueibacterota bacterium | reverse complement strand
TCAAAACAGCCTGAATATTTTTTATAACCAGGTGTGTCTCCTCCTCAATGCTCCCATGAATCATTTTAGCAGTTGCCGGATCTATTGCAATTTGCCCCGACAGGTAAATGGTATTACCAACCCGCACCGCCTGTGAATAGGGACCAATTGCTGCGGGTGCATTCTCGGTAGAGATAATTTCTTTCTCGATATTTTCAACAGGTTGAGAAGCACATCCCAAAACCAAGGTAAGTAACAATATTTTTAACTTCATAATCGTAACACTCCTTTTTTAATGATATAATTTTTCACACATTGCATTTTTTGCAAAACGTTTTTGAGTAAGCGTTCGTTCGTAGTCAGAGCTTGCTCTGTCCAGCGCAGCTTCAGCAGATTCAACTAATGCGTTCCAACACCTCTTGCAGCGCGTTTTTGAAAGTTTCAACCTCTGCGGCTGTATTAAAATAACCGGTTGAAATCCGCAAGGCGTATGGTTTTTCAGATGACTGCTCTGAAGCATTAGCGTTCGGAATACCAATCGGCCGAATCTGGATATTTTTTTTCAATAATTCATCAACCACCCAAACCGCAGTTTTCTTATCGGTCAAAGGCGTCTGCGGCTTATCCCACTTGAAAGGGAAGAATGCAGTAAGCCCCGACAAGAGTGCTGTATCAGAATGCGGCGAAATAATGCAGTGTGGCGCCCGGGACAAAATGAACTTTTTTACTTCGCGGGATAAGTTGAGGATGTATTTCTCAATCTGTGCTGTTCCGCCCTTATCCTCAACAAATTCTATTGCTCTGACCATTGCTGCAAAACCGGGGGCGTTGCTGCATCCCCGCACCTGGAGTGCCTTCGCCATCGGGAAACAGGCAGGATCACCCTCCATACAGTCTGTGTATCTCACCATTCGTTGGGAGATAGTTGGGTAAAATTCCGGCGGCCGTATCTCTGCATTTCTAATGTAGAGCACACCCGTACTTGGCGGTCCGTTCAGCCATTTGTGACCTGGGCCGGCATAAAAATCGCAGTTCTCTAAATTGTCTTCAGGACTGGTCAGATCAATCATTCCCAGAGCCTGGGCACCATCTACGATCAAGTAAGGAATGTTAAGCTCTTCGGCTTTTTTGCGTAACGCTTGCAGGGGAAGGCGCACTCCGGTTGTAGGATAAACATGAGAAACACACAGCGCCTTTGCTCCTCTCAGAGCAGGGGTATTCGGGAACAGGGTGTCAAGAAGTTCGGTTGCGTTCATCTGGCTGAGTTTCTCAGTGGGTGGGAAAGATTGGATTTTTATTTGGAGCCCCTGCCTTGCCTGCCATATTTGCAGAGGAGATATCAAGGCCGGATGCTCGTGGTTGGTGGTGACAACTTTATCGTTGGGACCAAAGTTCAACCCCATGAGCGTCATGCTTAATCCCATGGTTGTGTTGTCAGTGAGGCAGATGTTGTTTAGTCTGACACCCAAAAACTTTGCAACTTTCGCCCGGTTTAATTCCTGCCGTTTTCCAAGCTCCGGGTCAAGCTCATAGGAGTAAGTTGGGTTGCCTGCCCATTTGAGTAAATTATTTTGCAAGTCAGAAAGGACACAATCCGGCATGGAGCCTTCAGTGCCGCTATTGAGATAGATAAATTCGTTTGGCAATTCAGTAAAAGCACACTGCTTTTCCAAAATTTGGGATTCCAGGATTTTGCCTGCAAGGGCATGTTTGGCTGTCAGGCCACCGGCAAATGCTGCGCCGGCCATGCCAGCGGTCTTAAAAAAACTTCTGCGTGTTAACAACTTTTTAGGTTGTGATTGGTTTGGTTTTTGTGATTGCATTTGTCCCTGGCCTTGTTTTAGAGTGTCCATAAAACTTAAAATTATTCTGCGATCTCAGCCGTCTTCTCTTTTTTAAACTTTGAGATAACTGAAGCTGCCTCTAGTATTACCAAAACACAGGTTATCAGCACGATGATATCGATTCCCATCAGCAGGTAGTTGCCCTCTTCGATGAATTTTAGCAGTGTCACTATTCCGGCAAGAAAAGACATGCTGAGCACAAAGAGCATTGGGATTAGGGTATAGCGTGCAGGCCGGCCCAGTTTGATCAGCATAATGCTGATGACCAACAGGGTCATGCTGGCAAGAATCTGATTTGTTGCGCCAAACAATGGCCAGATGATCATGCCGCCACCACCTGAGGATCCGCCGGCGCCGAAAGCGAGTAACAAACAGGCACCAACCGCTATTAGGGTGGCAATAACACCTTTTTGAAGGACGGGAATTTTATAGATCTCACCCCACTCCTGAATAATATAACGCTGCAGCCTGACGCCCGAATCCATCGTCGTTCCTGCGAATAGCACGACCATTGTGGCCAGGAGTATTTTAGAAAATGCAACAGGCAGCCCCCAGCCGGAACTGATGAGGTTGGCGCCCCCCTGGATGAAAGCGCCTGCGCCCGCCGCACCAAATTCATTATAAATCTCATGCCATGCATCGGTAGAAACAGCAAATGCAACACTGCTGACGGCAATGATTGTGATCAGCGCCAGACTGCCTTCGCCTATTGCCGCGAGATAACCCACAAAACGCGCGTCGGTTTCCTTGTCCAATTGTTTGGAACTGGTGCCCGAGGAAACAATGCCATGAAACCCGGATATGGCGCCGCAGGCGATGGTCACAAACAGAAGGGGAATGATTGAAGGAGCACTCAGATCTACCTGGCTGTTGAACGCTGGGGCGGAAATATCCGGCATAAAAAGAAAGACCGCACCATAGAGCAAAAAGAGTCCGACAAAAAGTTGTAAACCATTAATGAAGTCTCGGGGTTGTAGCAGCATCCAAACCGGCAGCATGGAGGCAATCGCCGCATATAAAAATAAAATCAGTATCCAATTGGCATTGGCAGTTAATCCGAACAATGCCGGTAACTGGATGGGTATCATGCTCCCGGCGTAGACGGAGAAATAAAGTGCAGCCACACCCGCTATAGAAAGTACAATCAGATTGAATTTTCGATGCACCAATTGACCGATGACAAGCGCTACAAGAATAGCTGACCAGGTTGGGACGACGGCGCCGGGGGTGTTAACTAAGGCATTTGCAATCACGACGCCAAATACAGAGTTCACCATCAACAGCACCAGAAATATCACGATCATGAATAGAGCCCGGGTACGTTTTCCGATGACAGTTTCAGACAGAGCGCCAATGGACTTGCCCTGGTGGCGGTTACTGGCCCAGAGAGCGCCGGTGTCATGAATTCCAGCAAAAAAAATTGTACCCAATACTACCCAGAGGACTGCAGGTATCCAGCCCCAGTAAACGGCTATTGCCGGTCCTACGATAGGCGCTGCACCGGCAACGGAGGTGAAATGATGCCCCCAGAGAACATATTTATTGGTAGGTATGAAATCTATGCCATCGTTAACCTGATGAGCTGGTGTTACAAAATTCGGGTCGAGTTTGAATATCTTACTGGCAATAAATTTGGAATAAATAAACCATCCAAATGCCATACCGGCCATTCCCAAAGTGACGATCATGACTGAATGCATAATTGTTATTCCTTTTTATTTGGTATCCTTCCCTTCGTCTGGCAGTTCTGCTAAATGTGTCGTTTACGCTGTTTAATGACAGTTATTAAGACCGAAGCTCGGTATAGCTGCCTAACGTAAGTACAGAATGGATAAGCGCGTTGGTTATTGCTTGGGTTGCTGCTGTCCCTGCGGAGGTGTAAAGCCCATGGTTTGACCCATTCCTTGCTGATTGCCGTACATTTTAATATCGCCAAATTGTTTTTCGTATTTTTCGATATTTTCCGTCATGGCTTTTTGAAATGACTTTGCGTGTTGAGGCGTCATAATAATTCGGGCATAAACTTTGGTTTTGGGCACACCGGGAAGCATGCGGGTAAAGTCAATCACAAATTCGGCCGGAGAATGGGAGATAAGCGCCAAATTTGAATAAATCCCTTCGCCTTCTTTTTCTCCCAATTCAATGTTAACTTGCTGCTGGTTCTGTTGGTTTACCGCCATTTTAAATCCTTTCTGTTTAAATATTGAGTAAAAGTTACAAATTAAAATTCAATACGCAATAATAAAGAAGATAAAACATTACTTTTTCAGTCAACTCAATTCTTCAACATGAAAAACTATCCTAAAATGTCTTGTAATCGGAGTTGCTTATTTTGCAATTTTGAGATATATTAAGACCTCAAATCTAACCGGGAATCCGAATGAAACAAAAAACACTCTTTTTGATAGATGGCTCTGCGATTGCATACCGCTCTTATTTTGCATTTTTTAGCAACCCACTTATAAATTCTAAGGGCCAGAATACCAGCGCAGTTTTTGGCTTCTTACGTTTCCTGTTTATGATTTATGATAATGAAAACCCGGACTATCTCGCAGTGGTTTTTGATCCCAAAGGCAAGACTTTTCGGCATGAGCTTTATAAGGAATATAAAGCGACCCGTCAAAAGATGCCCGATGAGTTGCGTGAACAAATTCCGGTTATTTTTGATGTGGTTAAAAGCCTGAATATTCCGCTTATACAGATTGGTGGGTATGAGGCAGACGACGTGATTGGCACCCTTGCCAAAACTGCCGGAAAGCAGGATTTTCTAACTTACCTCGTGAGCGGCGATAAAGATTTTATGCAACTCGTCGATCCCAATATTCTTCTTTACAACTTTAAGCGGGCAGGAGAAGAAACTGAAATTCTAGACGCTGCAGGTGTTGAAAATAAAATTGGTTTACCACCCGATAAAGTGGTGGATTATCTTGGTTTGATGGGGGATACTTCAGACAATGTCCCCGGTGTAAAAGGCGTAGGGGCGAAGACCGCCGTTAAGCTGCTGCATGAGTTCGGTGATCTTGAATCTGTTTTAGAAAATGCTGAGAAAGTCAGCCGGACAAACGTCCGGGAAAATCTCAAAACATTTCACGATGACGCGGTTCTTTCAAAAGAATTGGTAACAATCAAACTTGATGTTCCGGTCGATTTGGAAATCGAGGATTTAAAATGCGTTGATCCTGATCAGGAAAAAGTTGTACCGCTGTTCCGTGATTTGGAATTTGGCAGTTTGTTAGACCGCTTTCAGATTGACCAAAAGAAGAGTGAGGTAAACTATCAAATAATAGACTCTGGCGATAAGCTGAATGCCCTGATAAATAAGCTGAAGAAAAGTGATTTTTTTGTGATAGATCTTGAGACGACTGCCAAAGATCCCATGCGTGCTGAAACAGTTGGAATGGCATTTTCCATAGATGCGGACGAAGGGTATTATATTCCGGTTCATGTTGAAAAACGGAACGTCGATGGCTCGCCACTAAAATTTATTCGGGAAATGTTTTTGCGGGTTGAAGGGGAGTTGTTTCATTCAATTTCACTGAATGCCGCACTAAAACCACTCCTGGAGAACGACCATCTAAAAAAGGGTGGGCATAACATAAAATATGATATGTTGGTTTTGAGGCGTCATGGTATTGAGTTGAAAGGGATGGCTTTTGATACAATGGTCGCGTCTTATCTCATCAATCCTACCGTAAGGCAGCACAACCTGGATGCTTTGGCACTAGAGCATTTAAATTTTGTTAAAATCTCCACTTCAGAATTAGTGGGCAAGGGCAAAAATCAAAAGAACTTTAAAGACATTGAAGTTGAAAAGGTGGCGGAATATGCTTGTGAGGATGCTGATATTACTTTTCAACTCCGCAAAAAATTTCAACCACTTCTCAAGCATGGCAATTTGGTAGACTTAAATAATGACGTCGAATTACCGCTCATTTATGTTTTGGAAGATATAGAGCAAAATGGAGTTTCTCTGGATATTAATTTTCTTGGAAAAATGTCCAGCTCTATGAGTCAAAAACTTGACCAGCTTATCACAAAAATTTACGAGTTGGCAGGAGAGGAATTCAACATTAATTCAACCCAGCAACTTGGCCAAATTCTTTTTGAGAAATTGAATCTTCCTAAAAAGAAGAAAACCAAAACCGGGTATTCAACCGATGCCGCTGTATTGGAGCAATTGAGTCAAGTTCACGAGCTGCCGCAAAACCTGCTCGAGTATCGAGAATTGACCAAGCTAAAATCCACTTATGTCGATGCTTTACCCAGCCTGGTAAATCCGGAGACAGGCAGACTGCATACTTCCTACAATCAAACCGTTGCTGTAACAGGCCGACTGTCTTCAAGCGATCCCAATCTGCAAAACATACCGATTCGCACAGAGATGGGTCGTGAAATACGTCGGGCGTTCTTTACTGCAGATTCCGACCATGTTATTCTGGATGCTGATTATTCCCAGATTGAATTGCGAGTGATGGCACATTTGTCGCAAGATCCCGTTCTTCTTGAGGCATTTAAGACCGGAGAAGATATTCATAGTAAAACCGCCTGTCTGGTTTTTCAGCTTGAGCCTGATGAGCTAAACGCTGAACATCGTCGCCGTGCCAAGGAGATAAATTTTGGCATCATGTACGGCATGGGCGTGTTTGGGTTAGCTTCCCGACTGAAAATATCAAATGAAGAGGCGCGTGAGTTTATTATGAGCTATTTTGCGCAATATGGTAAGGTGCAAGATTTTATTAATAAGATGCATACGCAGGTTGAAGAGCAAGGCTACGTTACAACTTTACTCAATCGTCGTCGGTACATACCGGAAATAAATAGCAAGAATAGAAACATCCAGGAATTTGCCAGACGAACTGCAGTAAACACACCGATTCAGGGAACTGCAGCAGAAATGTTAAAAGTTGCTATGATTAATATTTGGAAAGCAATCAAGGAGGGTGGCTTTCAATCCAAAATGATCATGCAGGTCCACGATGAGTTGGTTTTTGAAGTACCTAAGTCAGAAGTTGATGATATGAAGAAATTAGTGAAAGAAAAAATGGAAAATGCACTTGCCCTGGATGTGCCAATCAAGGCTGAAATTGGCGTTGGTGCGAATTGGTTAGAGGCACATTAGTCTACGTGGTTATTTAATTTTAAGGCTGCTATTACCAGACCCTGTAGCGCTAAAAAGGGTTCGTGTATGGCTTCAGTACCAAAATTAGGGGCGAGGAGTCTGCCGGCGCCGCCGGTAATAATAATAATTGCTTCATCTTTTAACAGATTTTGATAGTGTTTTACCAACTCTTTGATAGCGCCAAGTTGTCCCCAAAACAACCCGCTTCTCATTGCATCCCGTGTGTTTTTACCAAGTGGCGGCGGCGTCTTTTTTGCTATCTCTTCATTTCTAATGCGCGGTAGCAGCGCAGTATATTGATGTAAGGACTGCGCGCATAATTGTACGCCGGGTAAAATAGCGCCCCCTTCAAATAATCCTTCCTGAGATATGACGTCCACTGTTGTTGCAGTCCCGCTGTCAATTATTATCATCGGTTTGCCTTCCGGCCGAATTATATTTCCTGCAATTGCGTTTAAAAGGCGGTCAACGCCAACAGTTCGAGGTGACTTTAGGTTGATTTTAATGGGTAATTTAAGGGGGTCGGTAACAATTGCCGGCTCAGGCCAGCCGGAAGCAGGCCACCCATCGAGAATTTTATCCATGCCCCTGGGGTTGACTCCTCCGAGAATAGCAAAGGTCACTAAACTTGGGTCGTCTGTCCACTCGGAGAGTTTATCCCAGTGAATGGTTTTATCAATTGGTATTGCTGTGGATTGAATATATTTTGGTAACAAACTAACATTGTTATTCAAGGGCCGTTCAAACAACCCTATTTTTATACGACTGTTACCAACATCAATGGTAATAATTTTATTTGAAATCATGAATAATCCATAAATATTTCAGACTTAAAAAGAATATACGCAATCATTTATTAAATTTGAAACAGAAGAGTTGTGGGAGGATAAATTCTACAGTTTTATAATAATTCGAAAAGACGTCTTCTCGTGGTAATATCATGTTTCTGAACGATATCACTTAATGCCAACTCAAATTCCTTGATTGTTGCGAACCTTTTTTCAGGATTTTTTAAAAGAGCCTTAATCAGAATGTTATCCAATTCTTCAGGAATGTCTGATCTGTAGGATGAAACAGGAGGAGGGTCGTCAGCAATAATCCGAACCCTTGTGTCCGCAGGAGAAGAAGAATAGAAAGGGTTCAAGCCGGTCAAAAGTTCATACAGAATAACTGCGATTTGATAGATGTCACATGCCAATGTTAGTTTGGCTCCTTTAATCTGTTCCGGCGCTACATATGCAAGTTCTTCGTTCATCTCATCCCACAACTTATCAGAATGATGGACTTGAAGGAGGCCGCCGTCAACCACTTTTATATCATCGTGTCCAAACACGAAGATGTTTTGAGGTTTTAAGTTTTTATGCCACACTTTGTTCTGGTGATAAAATGCAACAATTCTGCATACATGGACAAAAATCGCCAAAATTTCACTTAGATTATTTGAGCTTTTGTCTTTTATGTATTCAAAGAGATTTTTGCCTTCGATAAATTCACGTACTAAATACAGCAAGTCACCGTCTTCGCCAGCATCATAAATAACCCCGATATTGGGGTGGTTAATCCGGTTAAATTTACGCACTTCTTCATAAAATTGCTTTCGTAATGGCATGAATTCTTTGAAGTTAGAAAACGCCTGAGTTTTGTAGACCTTAATTAAAACCGGCCTTTCAAGTTGCGGGTCATAGCCCTTGTAAGTATTCGTTAAGCTATTTTCTAAGATGGGCTCTACAATTTCATATTTACCAAAGTGCTGTTTTGTAATTGTCGTACTTTCCGGCTGGGATGAAGTCTCAGGAGCTTTGCCAATACTGCTGACTTTAAAAATCGGATGCTCTCCGGGAAAGTACCCGAATTTAAAGTCGCCTACTTTTGTTAAGCCCGATTCACTCGTGAAAGCAGTAACTTCTTTTGTTATATACAATGTATTCGTTGGAACTGAATTTTTACCATTGCTATTTTCAGATTCCTGCGGCTTTATAAGGCCGGTATTGTGCACCTTAATTGCCTTTCTGACCTCTTTAATCCCTTGGTATTCCAGGTCGATAAAAGGCACTTTGCTGCAGTGTAGGGTTGTGCGAAGTTCAATAACTTCAGACTCATCAACAACTTGATTATACCTTTCAACCTTTTCATTGGTTTCCAGGGCTTTTTCAAGCATTTTCCGAGGATTCGTACAAAAGGTGATTATGCCATTGACGGTGGTACAAAGTGTGAAGATATGGGACTGAGCCAACTCGCTGGCAATTAGCTTCATTAAAGTCTGGTATGGCAGCTTAGATGCGTCCGGGCTCGCGTCGTAATTTTTTATTTCAAAAATTGCAATCGTATTGATTTGATATTCAAGAAAAGCGTCTTGTTCTTCCCAATTTGCTAAACTGTCAACTTCAATGTTTTTGTTTTGTTCGGAACCGGTGCTGCTTTGTCGGATTTTTTCGATAAAATCTGCCTTTAGGCTGAAAGACGGGGTAATATTTATTTCTATTTCTGAGAATTTCCTGCTTTCGGTGGCTTCTTCAATGGTTTCTATGGTATTGTCGGTAAGGATAAACTCGTATTCACTTTTCGAACCTTTTTCAGGAGATGGGCTTTCCTGGTACGATAAAAATAGGTTCTTAAAGTCAAGGTAAGTTTCAATTTCATTGATTCGTGTAACAGGCAAATCGATATCTTGATATTTTAAACAGAACTGCACATCCAAAGACTTTAAGGCCATGGCTTTACCTGTTTCTTCGTAATGCGCCTTTTGTTCGAGAAGTGTTTCGCAAATTGCTTTTAGATAGACTTGGTTATTATTAGTTCGAGTATAAATTTCTTTAAGTATAGTGAGAGTTTCGTCATACTTTTTATCCCGCCTCGCTGTAGCAACAAATATTGACAAGAGTTCGGGACTATCAACGCATTCAAGAAGTGTTTCCCGAATTTCGGTGAGCGTCAGTGTTTGAGTTGTTTCCTGAAATATTTTTTCAATTGCAGCGCGAATATCATCTTCAAAAGGAGGTGAGAAGTTTAGGGTGCGTCGATAAACAAGAAGTGCGGGCTCTTGTTTGATTTCCCTTTTGAGAAATAATTCGGCTAAGGTGAGATGTAAGTTTTCGTTTTCCTTATTAACCTCAATTGCATCGGCATAGACAATAAGAGCTTCATCGGAAATTGAGCCTGCTTTTGCAAGTGCAGAGGCGTAGCTTGTTAAAACCGCTGCGTCTTTAGAACCGCTTTGGTAAAGTTGCTTAAACTTTTCTACTGCTTTATCACTCTCGCCATTTTCAAGATATGCATTACCAAGCGCAAGCAGTAACTCGACAACTTTCTCATCCTGTAGTTGATTCTTCATGTCAGTTCGCTGGACCACTTTGTTGTTTATTCAATTTGTAGCTAAGTTCTTTTTCCATAACATCAATGGCAGTGTAATCATTTTTGCCTAATTTTAAATAGTGATTTGCCACAATTGAATTAATTTGAACTCGTTTCGGGGTTATAATGTTTAGTTTAAGAATCATTTCGTACGTTTTTAGAGCCGTCTCATCTTGTCTGTCTTCAAGCAGGTAAATATGTGCCAAAAGTGCATATAACTTTAGTTTTTCCGGTTTCTTGCTTATGATTTGTTCAAGAAGCAGCGCCGCATCATTGTAATTCCCTTTAATTAAGTACATACGCGCTTTCAAAGTTGGCGAAAAAATCAATCCACCCGCGATAGGAATTAACAATGTTAAGAAGACCATGCTTGTTATTAATATCAAGTTTGGTTGGCTCGTGTCATATTTATCCAAATTTATGTCTTTGATATTGATATTTGCTTCCAGGAGTTTTTGGGCAGTGTCTTTGTACTCAGGTAATAAGGCTTCTACTTTTTCAAATGCAACAATTGCCATTAACCAATTTTCATTCTGTAAAGCAAGACTGCCTTTTTGGTATAGAGAATCAATTGAAGTCAGCATTTTTTTTTCTGCTGCAATGGCCTGTTTTAAATCAAGCATTTTTTGCTCAACTTCTTTATACCCGGGCTTTATTTGCTGCACTTCCCTAAATCGGCTTAACGCATTGCTCCAATCTTTATTGGTCAGAAAATTTAACCCTTCCATGTATTGGGTTTCAAGCTTCTTGTCTTTCGTCGACTGCCTAGTCAATTCATTTTGAGCTTGAGTTAAAAGCTTGTCTGTATCCTTGTAAGTGGTTTGAATTGTTTTTATTTGCCGAAAAGCAGTAATAGCTCTGGCGAATTTTTTATTTGATAAATTAGCTTTTCCGCTAACGTATAGTCTTTCAATATTACTGGTTTTTGCTGGTGGTGGAGCCGGTTGGCTAATTTGCAGCCGTCGTAACTTATTTGCTACGTCTCTAAAGTTAGGAGCCTCTTTGGCGACCTGTTGAAATAGTTTTCGCGCAAGTTGATTATTTTTTTTTTGTTCAGCAGTTAGTGCTTGTTGATAAATAGCATTTATCCGATTATTCGTTTTTGAGTTTGTTTGATTCTTTTTTGCTTTAGTTAATTTTACTTGCACGTCTTTAAAGTTTGCATTTTGGCGAATTACTTGCTCAAACTGTTGAATAGCCTGCTGATATTTACTGTTGTTCAATAAGCTAAGGCCACTATTATAAGCTTTTAAAATACCTTTATTGGATTCAGCTTCTGTAATGGCTTTGTTGAATAGGTCAGCATTTTGTGGAATTATATCCCGGCCTTCCCGCAATTCTTTTAATGCCAATTGATAGTCACCATTACGGATATAAACCAACCCAAGCTCATATTGAATTCTACTTTTCAGGGCATTGTTGTTGCCGGCAAGGGCTTTTGCGCCCTTAAGGGAATCCATTGCCTCTATTGTTTTACCCAAATTGGATTTGACTATACCCATCTCAAATAAAATTCTTAGTTTGATTTCTTTGCTAAGAGCATAAGGATTTTTGAAATAAGCTTTGTGTAAAGCCAACTCGGCCTCGTTGAACATGTTTTTCTGTTTATAAGCGGAGCCAAGATAAAAATAGGCTTCAACATAATCAGGATCCAATGCTATTGTTTTTTCAAAGGCAGCAATCCTGCTATTTATATTATTCTCACTCAAGCCGCGTTCAAACCAATCGGTTGCTTTATCCTGGGCTTGAACAGATGTACCGGCTATAAATATTAAAATTGAAATCAGAGAGGTTTTAGGGTCTTGTATTTTCATTTTAAGTCCGAATACTCTCTTGCATTTTTATAATTCTTTTTGATTTTGCGGAATGCGTAATACCACCGACGATTAAAAATAAGAGGCCTGAGAAAGTTGCAACAAGCAAGTTTGATGTTAACCCTTCCGGCTTATAGGTAAGCTCACAAGTATTACTTGCATTGCCAAAACGTTGTCCCCAAACAACTCCACCCGGGGTAATAGTTGAATTGGTTTGGGATTTATAAATATGCCCATCCTGACGTCTGTAAATTAAATCCAACAAGCCATCTGCGCCCAGGTCTGCAATAAGCAGGGGAGAGGTAACAGGGTTTTGATTATTTTGAATCCGTTCAATGATTTTTCCATCGCTTCCATCAAAAATAAAAATTGTTCCAGATATACTTGAAGCGACAACATCAGCTGCATCGTCTTTGTTGAAGTCGGCTAAGACAGCTGGGGAAACAAGATAATCGTTGTCGGCTGCAAAGTACTCCCAATCAGTTTTCCGGGTTTCCAAATTAATAACTTTCAACATCTGATTAGATACTAAAGCAGCATTTGATTGCCCTGAACCGGAAATCTCACCAATTGCAGGTGAAAAAGTAAGTTGCTCTAAATTGTGTTTGTGATGTAGTTTTTCATAAAAAAGCTTGTTAAATGAAACAGCTTCTACACCGAGGTGTTCACCTTGATTTGTTGAGAAAATAAGATGGGCTTTTTCGCTATTCTTTGAACGCGTTATTCCAATAGGAGCCGCTAATTCCCGGGTTATTTCAAAGTCACTTTTATCTTCGGAGCCTATAATTTCTTCAAAGTCGTAAACCTTGTCCAGCTCTCCATTTTTTCCGGATATCACTAAAAGTTTGCCATTTTTTGTACCTGCGAAAATCTCAGCATAGCCATCCTCATTCCAATCATAAGCTGTTGGAATGGAACTTAGCTCCAATTCGGTTTCTATCTTCTGCCAGTTAACGGAAAGGACATTTCCGTAGCCTATAGTTAATTGCCCGGAACGAGTAGCGATTAGAATATCTTGAATATTGTCGTTGTTAAAATCATCGATAACGGGGGTGCCTACAATAGATTCACCGAGCAGTGGACTGAGCCAGATTTCAGCGCCGTTGCTTCCGTCTAGTGCCCGAACTCTCATATCTGTACAAGTCAATATTATATCAAGTAAACCGTTTTGATTTAAGTCCGCAAGGCTTATTGTGGTTCCGGGCATGACCTGGAGCTGAGTATTTTCCCATAGTTCTTTTTTACTGGTGCCATCTAAAATTTGAAGATTACCCAGAGAGTTTGAAAAAATAACATTTAACTTTCCATCACCATTCAGGTCGGCAACGGCTAAATTTAGATTTTGAAACTCTTCCGTGTTTGGTGCCTGATTAAGCCCTTCATTCAAATACCACGTTTCTTCAATAAAGCTTACACGCTCAATTGTTTTGTTGTCAAGAAAGTGGGATTTAAGTGCTCCTGAAATTGCAACAAGTGCAATTGCTGCAAACAGGAAAGATAACCCCAGACTAACCCTATATGAATTTCTTATCCACCAAATGCCTGCTTTTCGTGGCGTCTTTAAATTTTCATGATCATTATGTACAATACGAAAAATCGTACTTTTTTGGTCACTTACAATTTCTATTTCATCCCCTTCATTTGCCGGACAATCTTCGGCGTCACCCAGTTTTACCTGATTAACAAAAGTTCTGGTTTTGCTACGCTTATCGCTTACATAAAATTTTCCATTTTTGTAATTCACAGTTGCGTGACGTCTGGAAATACTCGGATCAAGGATGCCGCTTTCATCGTTTCGTATGACGATATCGTTTAATGTGTTGTCCCGCCCTATTTTATTTTCACCATATTTCAAAGGATATTTATTGCCAACATATGGACCATAGATTACCAGCAATGAAAAGTGACTGATTCCATTTGAAGTGGTTTGTTGATTTACATTGTTTTCAATGGTCTCTGTTGCCGGCTCCAAGTCCTGAAATTGATAAAATTCGCTGGTATCCGGAGAACTCATTTCAAAATTTTGCTCGGTGGGTTCAAAATTTTCAACAGGCTTTTTGTAAATTTCATCAAAATCATCCTCACCGATAATATCTATTTTTGTACCATCGTCACTCATATTAAAAGAGCTTTCCGGATCATCAAGATTATCATCAGCAAGGTTTTCTAAAATCAGGTAATGTTGGCCAATTGCAATCTCATCGCCTTGTACAATCTGTTCCTTATTTAGCATCGGTTTTCCATTTAAGGAAGTGCCGGACTGCGTGTTTAAATCTTCAACATACCAGGAATTTTGAATACATTCGATTTTTAAATGTTTGATGGCTACATTTTTATCATGGATGACAAAGTCATTCTGTTCATCGGAGCCAATTAGGTAGATTGGCTTAGATTTTTTAAAGGTAAATTCGCTAACTATTTCTGAATCATTTTTTAGAACAAGTTTAGGCATTTAAGATTATCCCCGTTATTTGCTTGCCAGGTTAAGTTCAATCAGATTTATATCTTCAACATTTATGAAAACTGTTTTTTCTTGATACCCATAGCCATTTTTGCTGGTTCTGAGTAAGTAAACACCGGGTTTCAAAGTACCATTTAACGTGCCATCTACATCGGTTACATCAATCAGGATTTCAGAGGTTCCCGGTTGGTCGAGTGATTTTAGGGTTACTTCCACATTGCTTAAAGGTAGCCCAGAATTCTGATCCAGAATAACCAATGCAAATGTACCGATGTCCGGCTCCATGTTCACTTCAACCAGATTTTGCGCTGGTGAAATTTTTACCCTTTGTTGCTTATAACCTGCTTTGGTAAAAGTGGCATAATAGGTGAAAGGCATAAGGTTTATTTTAAAAGGAGTACGTTTTCCCGAAGATACTACTTTTTTATTTCTAATAATTTTAGTGACTCTTGCTTCAATATCAACGGATTTACCGGCGATTTTATCATATGCTTTAAACTGAACCGGTCTTGATAGATTTGCATAAACTGTTTGAGGCGTGTCTTTTCCAATGGCAATATTTATTGTTTTCGTGGCGTAACCACGTTTTTTGATTTTTATTTTATGTTTTGTTGCCGTTAAGAAAATTGTCGCATTCGAACCGGTTTTACCAACAGAGTTTGGTTGATCGTTCAAATATATTGTCGCGTCATCCGGTTTTGAATTTACGGTAACAAATTTCCCAAATAAACCGTGCACGCTATAACGGTAATTTGGTTCTTCTAATAATTGAAATTGCCACAGCCTCCTGTCCTCAATCTCTTCGAAATGGTTTTCGGTGTCGAGTTTGAAACCTTCCAGATCATCGAATCCATCATATCTAAGGTCAATTTCACAATCTTCGCCAACTTCCCAGGTTAACTCACACGGTGTTTTTTGACCATATTTAATATTGTTGATATATACATCTGCTCCGGAAGGCATAGATTCAATTTCAATCGTTGTTTTAAATCTAAATTGATAGGGTTTGTTGCTACTGCGCACCTCCTCGCCTTTAATTTCTGCCTGACCCTTACTGGGCACATATATAGATTTGACGATTGGTTTATAGTTTTCAGAAACTAATTTCAACTCATAAACACCGGGACTTATGTCAGCAATAGAAACAGGTGTTTTCCCATTAACTTTCTCGTCATTTAAAAAGACAGATGCTCCTGTTGGAACAGAGGTTATTTTTATTGCCGGTGGAAAGAAAAAATCATACACTCCCGCACCTACATTTGTCCACTGAAAAGAAATATCCATGACGAAGAACAGTGTCAGCAGGGCAAGGAATATCGCACTGCTTCTTAATACCAGTTTTTTATGCCCTCTTGTTGAAAGCCTGACAATATCGATAATTGTTTTGATTTCATCGTCGCCGACTTCATTATATTCAAAATTCTGCTCTTGAATTGCCGGCACTATCTCTAAAGACAATTCTTCATTTCTTGGATTATCAATTACTGTCTCTGAAATATCAAATTGCGGTATCTCTTGTTCAGATGAGGATTGATCGCTGGCAGGCAAAGCTCCTTTATTTGAGTCATTCAATGCGACATCAGAAGGTTCATCACTCTTTGTTTTAGTTGAAGTTTTTTCTGTACCGTTCGAAGTCGCAATGTCGGATTTGAAGTCAGACATAAACCTTTTTAATTCAAGTTCGCAGTTTACATTCTCTGCGCTTAAAACCAAATAAGTAACCAAATCGATATAGAACTGATTTGCATTTTGATATCGTTTCTCAATATCTTTCTCCAAAGCCTTTTCTAAAACAGTTTTCAAAGGGGCAGGAGTTTCTGATATATCTTTTATCTTTAGTTTCCCGTTCCGCAATACTTCTATAATTTTATGCGTGTCGTCGT
Organism: Candidatus Zhuqueibacterota bacterium; assembly: GCA_029262035.1. GTDB lineage: Bacteria > Zhuqueibacterota > Zhuqueibacteria > Oceanimicrobiales > Oceanimicrobiaceae > JAJDAE01. The sequence goes on along the minus strand of JAJDAE010000221.1, from coordinate 5,189 downwards.
GAACAAAAAAACGACGACCCTCGATAAGCTCATATAAAACCAGTCCCAGAGAAAATATGTCTGACCGTTTATCAATGGGTTGCTTTATGTTGACATGCTCCGGGGACATGTACTGGATTTTCCCCTGTAGAGTAACAGTATTTTTTTCTTCAAGCTCTTCTGGCGGTGCGCCGGCTATTCCAAAATCGATTAATTTTATCGACCCATTTCTGTCAATCATAATATTAGCCGGAGAAATGTCCTGGTGCACGAGATTTAAGGGTTCATTGCTTTCAAAATGACAGCAGTTATGGGCGTAATCAAGGGCTTTACATATTTCTGCTACAATATGTACAGCAAGATGAACAGGGATTGGGATATCCTCGAGCTGAGCTTTTTTCAGAATACTGCTTAAATCAAAGCCGTCAATAAACTCCATGATGATGTGAAATTGGTTGTCAGACGTTTCCACCAAATCAAAAATACGAACGATATTGGGATGGTTCATTTTGGCGATATGACGGGCTTCGTTTTGAAATTGACTGATATACCAACTGTCTTGCAGAAGTTCTTTGTTAATTTCTTTAACGGCAATTTTTTTTCCGAGAACAGAATCCTGACCTTGATAGATGGTACCAAAGCCGCCTTTTTTAATGATGTTGAGAAGTTGATATCTGTTGTTTATGGTTTTGTCCACTATATTGCTCTATGATTTTTAATTGCTTCTGTAAACTATTTCCTGACGGTTAAGTAGTCTGGGAAAATAAGGCGGTGTATTGGTTCTAAGCCTCGCGTCCAAAATATGGGTTTTATTAAATGTACCCGGTACAGATGTATTTATTTCTGTTCTTGCAAGTCTATCATGGTGGGTGATGATAGAACCAATTATATTCAAATTTACAGGATCTAATCCGGCAATATTATCAATTCCCAAATCATTTAAAGCCATGAAAGCTCCAAAAATAGTCCTATCTGCTAAAACCGGATAACTGACAATGATATCATTAGTTGCAATTAGACCAATGTAATCATCCGAAGTAGGCACAATAAGCGGGTTGGCAGCATAAAGCAAATTGTCTTCTATGAAAATATCGTTTCCGCTTAAAACGGTTACACGGCCGTTTACTACGCCAGAAACGTGCAAATCATTACCTCCTGTAGACATGATCAGTCCTGAGTAGGCGGTAAGGGCTTCAGTGTTCCCATAAGTAGGGTCGGGACCATGTTGGAAGTTTCCACTAGGAAGAAAGTTGATCCAAGTTTCTACTGCAAAGATTTTACCCGGCAAGTTGGTTATTACCGTGCCCAGCGGTACAATATCCGGTGGAGGGATGGCTGTGATTCCAAATTCTGTTCCGCCTCTCGCCACAGCAGTCGCAGCGCTAAAACCATTGGAAATGGCCGAAGATACTTTAGACATATAAACCGGTGCACCGCTGACGTCGATTTGCTGATTTGAATGCAGTGGTCCCCATGTAGTATCTCCGGTTGAATGGGTTACTCCCGTATGCCAGTGGTTGACGAAATATTGGTAATAGGAGTACGCAGGCAGCATAAACAGCGTAAATGTAGAGTCTTGCTGATCATTAAATTCAGTAAAGGCCCTCACTAGTATTTGCACAGCTTCGTTGACAGAATCATTTGGTACTACTGCTGCACTAAAGTACCCTTTTGATTCGTCAAGGTAAAATGTATCCGTAACAGCTGCTGTACCCTGATATATTTTGGATTGTATCACATTGTTTATGCTTTCCGCATTATTCTTCGCAATCCACTGTTCATGCAAATCATTCATATCACTGGCAATAATTTGTTGCGTAGAAGATGCATTGAAAATTATGCCAGTAAAAATTGTCGTAAAACCAACAATAATTATTATAAGTGCCTTACCCATCTTACCCCCTAAGGAAAAGTCATATTGGATTGTCGAACCATATTTTGGGGTGTTATCAACTTCCGCCAAGCAGCTTTTGCATATAAGTCATTAGCATAGTTGAGTTTTTTATAACTGTAAGTACTTTCAACCTCAATAAACATTTCTATCATACTCACATCGCTCAATGTGTTTGTAATTGCAGAGGTCATATCTCTTAGCTTAATGCTAAATCTACGGACACCGGCTAACTTTATGGTCTGGGTTCCGTTTACTTCTCTAAATAACAGGCTGTCATTTGGGTTCTCCGTGAATGTTGCAGGACCGCCAAGGTAATATCTTACAGTTTCTGCAGTTCCATCAGTATCCAGGTCAGCAAAAAAGGTAATATCTGAGGTGTCCGGATTAGAAGTTATTGCCGAAGCTGCGGTGGCCAGGCCACTGCCCATGCGTTTGAAATCATACTCCAAGATGTCCACCAGGTTGGCCGTCGTTTGCTGCGTGCGGAGTTCTACACCTTTTTCTATAGAGTGGTCTACCAGGTCACTGTAAAAATTCATTACACTTAGAAGAAAAATTCCTCCCACAACAATGCTGCCAATCAATGCAATATTGGAACTCATATTACCTCAAATATTTTTCTGATAGGCAAATACATAAACTGCCCGAATCGGTTGTGAAACATAGTCATTTGTTGCCGTGACTGTCATTTTTTTATAAAATGTTGTAGTCCCTGCAGCTACATTTAAGTTTGCATCAGTTACATAAATCATGTTTACTGCTATGGCTACCTGACCAATAAATTCATCATCTATAGTTATTGAAAGAGCGTTATAATCGTCGATATCATCTAGTTGGACAGGATAAGATTCACCAACCCCTTTTCCCATGGGGTCTGCAAACCCGGTGGCGTCGGTTGCAGACGCATTAATTGTGGTTTCATCAAACTCACGCGTCTTAGCCTGCTGAATAATGGAATTTGCGTATTGGTATAATAAGTAAGCTGCCTGCTGTTCGTAGATAATTTCCGTATTGTCAACCATGTGGCGGCTTACAGAAACCGTGGTTAAAGAGAAAATTGTTATTGCCCCGAGGGTTAAAAGCATTTCCCGGTATCCCATATTACCTCCTGCGCCGTTTTACAGGTCTGTTGGTTCCATTTGTTGATTTACTATTAGGTGCCTTCAACTGCCGCATTTTGCGCAAAAATTCCTGCCTCTTTTGATCGATATAAACTTTCCTATTGGCTGCCCGGGCAGCAATTCGTTCTGCAACAGTAGGTAAAATATTTGCTTGAAGAATGATTACAAGCTCTTTTTTCTGAACACTTGTCTGATTTGTTCCAAACAGATAACGTAATCCGAAAAACCAGGGTGGGAGGTCTTTTAACAAGGGAATCCCTTTGCGAAAGCTTGTTTCCGTATTTGAAAACATACCAGCCATAACAGTTTCTTCACCACTTAGCAAGAGAACCTGTGTATTACTTTCGGTAATAGATTTACTAACCTGTAATGCATCTGGCACAACATTGCTGCGTTCTGCCTGGATGTCTAAATGAACGAAAAGTGAGTCAGATGGCCCCATAACCGTTGGCACAACTGTTAGAATGATTCCAGACTCATATTCAGTAAAACGGGTATTACCGGCAAAATCTGCCGTTGTCAGGAAAAAGTTTTGACCCACTTTAATTTTACCTTCTTCACCGTCTAAAACTTTTATTTGAGGGTTTGCAATAACCTCACCTTTATTGATGGACTCGAAAGCTCTAATAATCGCCAAGATATCAAAGTTGTTGACGAGTTTCCTATATTGTGCACTAAAAACATTTACACCAGGGGCGGCGGCGAAGGCGCCACCAACTAAGACATTCCCATCGCTTTTTGTCAAAGACCAGTCTATTCCGGCTCCGGCTGCCGTATTATAGTCCGCTTCGAAAAATATGGCATTGATCTCAATCTCGCGGGTTTGGGAACCAATTGCGCTACCACCTTCAGGTGAGGATGAAGTTATTAACGGTACAACTTCGTAATATTTATCGCGCGCTTCAAACTTCATAAGATTCGAGCGTAAGATGTACTCAAGGGCTCTTTTCCAATACATATTGTTCACCAATACATTTATTGGTGTATTTTTCCCGGTGGTGTTGATGATTATTTTACCATCATGTTTAAGGCTATATTGGCTAAGTATATCAAGAGCCGTTTTTAATGGCAGACTGCTATCCAGAGTTATTCGTTCATCGGCGCGTACTTCCCTTGGATAGCCTTGCTGGGCTATTAGTGCACTACTTGATATAAGTGATGCTATGGACACCAGAAATAATATTTTGCATCTCGTAATTATAAATTTTAGAATATTCACCTTAGGTTACTTCCTTTGATCTATTGTTAAAACAATCCTTTGTGATTTCCCAAATTTCGTAATAATAAATTCAGCTTCATTTCTTTGTTGATCTATGCGCACAAGTTTTCCGAGATAGACTGAACTACCAAGTTTTAATTCTTTTAGTCCACTGCTGCCTTCAGAGAGGAATATTGAGTTTGCCGTCACTGCTTTTAAAGAAGCATTTTCAACATTTATTTCACCCGGTTGTTTTTTCGGAAGCGTAGGCTTCACCTTTTCTTTTGCCACAAAAGTCTTCTTGGGAGGGGGGGGGGCATTTACTAACGGTTTGAAAACATCAATATTAGGAATGTAAACATTGCCGCTACTTTGTGTGTAGTCAACAAAAGTTTCATCAGCTTCTTCCTTGCTTTCTACGGTGAACCCTTTTAATTTTATCGTAAATCGCAAGTATTCAGAATCTTGACTAGTCTGATCTAAAATAAAAGAATTAATGACATACAGAATGGGTTCGTAAGTTATATGCCAAAGCATGCGATTTAAATCTCGATATGTCCCTTCTCCGGTTAAAGTATACGTGAATTCAGTGACATCGTCTTTTTGAGTTTTTGAATTCAATACAAAGTCATAATAGATATTGAGGTTATTCGATTGTAAAATCCAGTTTAGATAGGACAACGTAAAGGCGGGTTCCTCTGCAGAGATAATCCGTTTTGGTCTTTCCTGCCAATTATGGCTGATGTCGGTATGTGTGGTCTCAACATCTGTTAACCTGCGGATTTCCTTCTGGGATTCCTCCAGCAAACGTTTTGAATTTTTTTGTTGCGTCAATGCCGCTGTAAGTTTTTTTACGTCTTGAAAATACCAGAATGTGCCGACTGCGAGTATCACAATCCAAATTAAGACTAATGTTAAGCTGTTTCTTTTTGCAAACATAATATTATGATGATTTTACTTTGTACTTAACGACTTTACTTGCTTGCCCCGTTGAAGT
>JAJDAE010000023.1 GCA_029262035.1 Candidatus Zhuqueibacterota bacterium | reverse complement strand
TTTTGCTCCGTTAAAATTGCCACCACATCTATAATAGAAAAATACCATTTTTCTTCTATCTCGTCCCAGTGAGTTCTTACTTGTTGGGTTTGAAACAATTTTATATTTGACATGATTTCCTTTTCTCCATAAAGCGGTGGTGAAGTTTTAGAATAATGGCATTGTTATGTGTTTGATATTTGAGGTTAAAAAATACATCGTTGAGCCGTCTTATCATTTGATTCAAGTGCCCAAGTTGTCTTTAAAAAACTTAGTGGTGAGACTGATTTGTATGATGTTAAAATAGCGAAAACTATTTGTGCTGTCAAGAGAAAATAATACTCTAGGTCAAAGCTTTAATCGAAATATAAATTAAGTTTAGCTGGGGAAACACATCTTGATTTTGAGGACAGTTTTTATTCCGATATTACTTTTCCGAAAGCATCTGCTTTTGGGAGGAATTTGTTTTTGGAGCCTGAGTCCGGGAGAATTTTTGACTTTGCTTATAAAGCCATATTGCGATGCCTCCTACGATGCTGAATGGAAGCAATGACATAACGATGGTGCTGAGATAGTAGGAGTGTAACAATTCTTTTGTTCCCGAAGAAAAGCAGAACGGACAACTGTGGGCAACAGCCGGCAAAAGTCCAACTAAACTCAATACCTGTAAAAGAAAAAATACAGTTCGCTTGGTTTTCATGTCGATTTTTCCAAAGTAAAATAGTTTGCACACAACAATAATTTATTTTTTCAGATCGTCATTCCCGAATGCCGTAATCGGGAATCCGGAAGCACCGGTTATTGTGGATGCCCGCTAGAAACATGCGGACATGGCAAAAGGGCAGAAAGCAAATTTAGTTCAGGCACTAAAGAATCAGTTTAAATAAACCATGATAAATAGAATCGGCCAAATACCGACGACAAAGTACCAATAAATGGAACAAAGCGCTGCGCCCGTGTGTGTCTGCCGGGTATATTTCCCAAGAACAGATTTTCTGAATACCACCAGTAAAACTATCATTCCCCCAAGAACATGAATGCCGTGAAACCCGATTAACGTATAAAATGTGGCGCCATAAACGCTGGAGGTAAATGTTAATCCGTAGTTCACCAACCGTACCCACTCAAAACCCTGGATGCCAAGAAAAATTGCGCCTGCGATTACAGTTGCGGCGAGCCATTTAACCGAGTTGGAGGAATAACCCTGGCGAATGGCTTGCATTGCACGGTACATTGTGAAACCGCTGAAAAGTAGAAACAGGGTATTGATGGCCGTGATTTCAACAGGCAGGCGCGGCTGATCCAGAGGCGGCCAGATATGGCTGCCCGCCCGCAAAATGTAAAATGAGCTGATAAAGGCACCGAAAATCATAACTTCGGTACCTAAAAAGAGAATCAATCCGACAATGGCCTTTGGGCTGATTGGCGATGATTCGTTCTGTGTAATATCACTATTTGTCATTTAAAACTCTGTTGCAAATCAAAATCTAAGATGGTTTTATTGGTTACGGCGTACCTACCGATTGTAAACAGTGTCCGGTATCAAAGACAGGGTCATAATGATAAAAAGCAGGACAGGAATAATGGCGATGTACCGCACTAAACTTTCTTCAAATTTCAAATGCATAAAGTACATGGCCACTATAACGGCTTTAACGGCTGCTACAACAAAAATGAATGTAACGGTTATCCATTGCGAAAAGGGTAGATAAACCGCCACCACACTAATTGCCAAAAGAAAAACAAGCCAGGCCCAAATAACAATATAGTTCGGGTGTGCGTGTTTGGTATCAGTCATAAGAGTCTCCTTTAATACGAAAGATAAAGCAGTGGAAAAAGAAAAATCCAAACAATGTCTACGAAGTGCCAGTAAAGTCCGGCATACTCGACACGGTGCTGGGTGTTTGGCCACAATGTACCTTTCATGGCCATTACTAAAAGGGAAGCGTTAAAGATGACTCCGGCGACAATATGCAAGCCATGCAAACCGGTTAAAGCGTAATAGAATGCCCAGAATGTGCCTGACAAAGGCGTAAAGCCCAAGGCAATTTCACTGGAATACTCAAATGCTTTCACACCTAAAAATGCCAATCCCAGAATTACCGTAATCAAAAGAAAGTTGGTAGCTTGCTTTCGCTTTTCATTGTCGATAGCTTCGAAAGCTTTCACCATGGTCAAACTACTGGTGAGCAAGATTATTGTGTTAAAAGTACCGATAGGCGCACTTACATGATTGGCCATTTCAGCCCATGCGCCGCCACTGGCCATTCGGTATAATATATAGATTGCCAGAAAACCGCCGAAAACCATAATTTCGGAGGCCAGGAACCACCATATTCCCATCCTTCCGGGAACTGTGTGAGTCGCTTGATATTCGCTGACTGTTGTAGCTCCACTCATTCTAATATCTCCTTTTCTATAGAAACTTAAACAATAGTATTGCTTTTAGAATCAAAATTGGATATTAACCGGAAACCGGCTCATTTTCCTCGTGCTGTGGTTGCCAATCTGATTTATTCCCCGGTAAACTGTACTCGTACGGTCCGTGATACACAGTTGGGATTGTCGCAAAATTATCGTGCGGTATGGGGTATGACACCGACCATTCCAATGTTGTGGCGTTCCACGGGTTGCGTTCAGCCTTCTTGCCTTTAAACATACTCCAGAAGAAGTTAAACATAAATATAAATTGCCCAAGTAGCAGCACGATAGCGGCATAGGTAATAAATTCATTGATACCCTGCATCGGTTTCAGGAAATCGTACTGAAGGGGGTTGTAAACTCTACGCATGCTGCCGCCCAAACCAAGAACGAACATGGGAATGAAAACTGCGTTAAATGCAATGGTTGTCACCCAGAAATGAATTTTACCCAAGGTCTCGTTCATCATTCTGCCAAACATTTTTGGAAACCAGAAATACAGCGCAGCAAATCCACCCAGAAAAACATCGGGAAACAGGGTAAAGTGAAAATGAGCCACAACAAAATGGGTGTCGTGGATAAAGATATCCACCGGCGCTGAACCGTTGAAAATGCCGGTAGCTCCACCAACGATAAAAGTCATGACCGTGCCCAAGGCAAAAAGCATGGGTGTGGTAAAACGAATAGAACCGCCCCACAAAGTTGCCATAAATGCGAAAATAACAACTGCAAACGGTACCGAAATTAAAATTGTGGTGATACTAAAAGGCATGGCCAATCGCGGGTCCATACCACTGACAAACATGTGATGCGCCCAAACCAGAAAACTCAACGCACCGGCAATAATTGTTGACCAAATAATGGTTTTGTATGCAAAGATTGGCTTGCGTGAAAAAACAGGCAAGATTTCCATGATAGCGCCAAAGCCGGGAAGCAAAACAACATAAACTTCGGGATGTCCAAAGAACCAGAAAAGATGCTGCCAGAGCAAAGGATCTCCGCCCAGTTCGGGTATAAAAAAACCTGTGCCTACGGTTCGGTCTAATAGTAACAAGATAGCTCCGGCAATCAGCGGGCCGACTGACAACATAAAAATAACAGCCGCAGTAATCTGCATCCACACCATGAGAGGCAGACGGTACATCGTCATGCCCGGCGCCCGCATGGTTATTGTGGTTGTCAGAAAATTAATGCCACCCATTAAAAATGATGTGAATTCCAGAGCTAACCCGAGTATCCAGAGATTCAATCCCCAGGTGACTCCGGTGTGGATGGGGTCTGCTGATAGAGGTGCATAGCCGGTCCAGCCGGCTGAAGCAGCGCCGCCTTCGACAAAAAATGAAGCGATCATCACCAATGAGGCGAGAAACAATGTCCAGACGGACATCATGTTTAATCTGGGAAAGGCCATATCTTTTGCGCCAATCATCAGGGGAAGTAAGAAGTTGCCGAATGCGCCCAAAAGGAACGGCATACCCACAAAAAAGACCATGATGGTACCGTGCATAGTCGTCAGGGCATTATAAAACTCAGGTGGAATAATCCCACCGAATGCGGTTGGTTCGGGAATCCAGCCGGCGCCGGGTACGGCTGTTTCAGGCCATGCAAGCTGCCAGCGCATATAATAAGCCATCACGCCGCCGAGAATCGCCATGAATAAAGCAATAAATAAGTATTGTTTGCCTACAACCTTGTGGTCTGTTGAAAAGACGTACTTGCGCCAGAAACTAAGCTCCTCTGAGTGTCCGTTTTCGGCGTTCTTTTGTTCTGTCATACTCTCCTCCGTTTTGATTTCTTAAGTCTTAATTGGATTCGGAATTTGTGTCCGGCCAGTTTTCCGAGACCCAGGCGGCATAGTCTTCTTCGGAAAGTATATGCAGAAATCCCCGCATGGTATAATGGCCATAACCACACAACTCTGCACATGCAATTTCGTACTTGCCGGTTTCGGTGGCTTCAAACCAGGCTTCTATTGTTCGCCCGGGAACCATATCTTGTTTGAGCCGCAATACAGGTACAAAAAAACTGTGGATTACATCTTCAGATTTAAGGATTGTCTTCACGGCTTTATTAACCGGTACATAAAGGTCGTTTTCTTTTGTTAAATCATCCTCAGTCCCAAATATACCGTCCGGACCGGGATAATTTATGATCCAGTTGAATTGTTTGCCGGTTACTTGAACAATGGTTTCACTAACCGGCATTTCGCCTTTGATTGCATCGTATGCTTGTGCTCCGGCAAAATCGATCCAAAGGTCAAGAACCAAAACGATTGCAGTTGGAATAATAATCCATGCGGCTTGAGACCAGCGTTCACCGTTCACAAATGCTGCTTTTTTACCATCGCGACGGCGATAGCGTATAAGAAAATAAAATATGGCCGCTTCACCCAGAAGAAAGCCAATCCCGACGATGTAGAAGATTAAATAGAATACAGAGTCAATTTCTCCACCGTAAGTTGAAATATTTTTTGGAAACCAGTGATCAAGCATTGAAACCTACCTCCTGTCTTGTGTTAACGCAACTACGTATAATTTAATGATTAAATATCAAAATTATGGCCCACCCAAATGTATTTATAGCACGTTCCTGCAGTTTCGGTTTTTCTGCGGTCGGCGTGATTTTGTTAATTAAGATGAAAGTGTCCGATTGAAGTGTAATGTTAAGATAGAAAAATATTTCTACGCTGCAAGGGAAAAATATTTTCTTAGATTATTCCAACTCACAAAATCACGCCTAAAATAAGTACAACTACTCACTCTCACTGAGTAGTTCTGCCTATTCAAAATGAGTACTTCACTCTATTGTTTCGAAGCACATCTTCGGCTAAATTGAGCCTGTAAAATACAACAAAGCTTATAACGAAGTTTAAACGGGGAGAACGAATTCGTAGATTATTACAGGAACTCAGATGACCATTCTACTAATTGAAGACAACCTTAAAACACGTGCTGCGATTAAACGGATTTTGGAGCAAAACTTGACGGAAGTTACAGAAATTATTGAAAGCGATGATGGCAAGAAGGCCGTCTCACTCTACAAAAAACATAAGCCCGAGTGGGTCTTGATGGATATTAATATAAAAAGCCAGGATGGTCTCACAGCAGCTTCTGAAATTCTCACTTTGAACAAGGATGCTAAGATTGTTATCGTGACGATGTATCGCGAGACCGAGTACCGTGATGCGTCTGAAAGTATCGGCGTGCACGGCTTTTTGTTAAAGGAGAATTTGCTGGAATTACCTGATTTGCTGAATCGAAATTAAATTCATCCGGAAAAGTACTCGTTTTAAAATTATTTTTTTAACCTATAATCAAGGAGGTACACCATGTACAAAATAAATTATTTGTTGGCACTGGTCATTGGCGTTGTTGCATGGGCAGCAATGGGCGTGTCATCGCTTGAGGCACAGGGTAACCGCATACCGCTGAACTGGCGTAAGTTAACGGTTAAAGTAATCGAGACTTATGGCAACAACAACACAAAACCTTTGCGTGGCGCAAAGGTGACTATTGATGTCACGGAAGACTATCGTGCAGTGCTGGATAGCCTGCAGAAACTTTACCCGGTTTTGCGGATGCCGGTTACGCGCACTGCCCAAACTCGCGGTGCATCCTTCAATAAACTCCCACCCAGCAGAGTGCTTGGGCCGTATGTCGTAACAGTCGACCCCAAACCTAACGACAGGAAGAATGAATACACCTGCACAGAAAAGACTGCCCGTGCAACAAGAGAAGTACGTATGGGCGGTGGTAGTCCACAGAGATTGAATTTCAACTTTAAGTGCCTAAAAACAGACATCGAAAATGAGTTCAAGCGGCGTCGTAAAGGCGGTTACGACCTTACGGTGAAACTTGAGCAAAATGGTGGCACACGCGGCAACGGCTATTGGGTCTATCTGTACGACAAGGACGACAAACGCATAAAGAAAGTGCGCAGCAGTGGTAGAGGAGAAGCAAAGTTCAGAGCTATCGATCCGGCGCTTAATACCTACAAGGTTGAGGTCTATCGAATGAACAAGCTTATTAACACCAGTACCTATGATATGCCGGAAGAAAATTCAACTCATACCGTCGATTTAAATAATTAATAATCTACTATCCAAAAAGTAATTTATGTGCTGAAGAGATCGATTGGGGCGCGGGTTCCCACTCGATCTCCTAAGCCACTAAACACCTGGCGGGGCTGTCGCAATCCACTGTCTGCCCGCCTGTAGAAAGTGTGAAAACAATATCAAGAAGGGCACTTATGGTGTCTTATATGTTTTTGGAGGAACTTAGCTGAGGAGTCTGGCAAGTGAAAAATACACAGAGATTTTTCAAATATTGTTACTTGATTACCTCACTCTTATTTGTTGCAGATGGGCTATCTCAGGACCTGGAGGTGCAGTCAAATCTAACAAATTCAAAGTGGGTAAATCGTTACCATGAAATAACATTGAGTTTAAGCCGAGCTTTGCCCCAGGAAGAAGGCAGGCTCGTAGCTTTTATAGGCACAACCGATGTAACCGGCCTTTTTGTTCAAAACGGCACATCATGGAAATACTCGCCTTATATTTTGCCGCTTCCCGGCGGTGACAGCGAACTCATTCTATCGGTGATTGGGGCGGATGGCGGTTGGCAGGAGGTCGCGCGTTTTCCACTCCGAGTCCGAAATATGGTTGGTCTTGAAAAGTCAAGCATCTTGCCACAAGTTAGTATTAACAACAGCGGACAGGTTGCCGAAGGCCACACCCCGGAGGATAACGGACCTGAGCGGGAAACATATCAGGATTTTACCGGCCAGGGCAGTTTGAGCACCGAACACAGTAGAGGCGGCGTCACGTTTCGCAGTAACTGGGAGCTTGTAGGTGCAAGCGAACAGGACCAAACCCTGCGGTTTTCAGAAAAGGGAGATGACGCAGCAAAAATAGATCTTTCAAATTATCTGATGGCGCTTGAAAAAGGTGCAAATAGTATTAGTCTTGGAAATATTAGTCACGGCAGACAAAAGCACCTGATAAATTTTTATGGCAGTCGTGGACTTTTATTACGGAGCGAAATAGGCAGCCGGTTTGACATTTCAGCGGCTGCTATGAACGCGACCAATATTGTTGGCTGGAACAATTTTGCAGGGTTGAATGAAAGCAACCATCGCATAAACAGCGGGACTGTTGGCCTTAATCTTGTCCAGGGTCAGGCAGGCGCTTTGCGAGTAGAAGGCTCTGCTGTAGATGCATCATCCTTGCCACTTAACAATTTCAACCAGGGCGTGATCAACGATGCTGAAGAAAGCAACGGTTACGGATTCAGAGTGGAGGCTTCTGGCCTGGGGCAAAGAGTGAATTTTGAAGGTGGCTTTGCACGCAGTAAGTTTGTTAATCCGGAAGATCCTTTCCTGGCTCAAGATGAAGACCTGGTTGAAGTGCAGTCGGAAACAAAGAATGCGCAATATGCAAACTTTAATTTGGGTTTACTGGAGAATGTCTCTTTGAGTGAAAGCTGGCAGGCAAACGTAAATCTCGGTCTGCGCCACGAAAGAGTTGATCCGCTTTACCGCAGCCTAACCGCTTTTACGCGTTCAGATTACCTTGAGAACGCAGTTGATTTGCAAGCCTCTTTGGGGCTGGTTAGCGTGCAGTATTCACATAACCGGTCAGAAGATAATCTCGACGAAGTCGAATCTATCCTGAAAACCAAAACGAGAGTGAACGCATTTAATATCGCGCTTCCTCTACCATATATTATCACGGCTGCCGGTGGCACCAATGCGTGGCTGCCGACGATTTCGTATAATTTTAACCGTGTGCATCAGTTCGGAGACGAGTTGCCTGTAAATGGCGGATTTTCGGATGGTCATGTACCCGACCAAATGAGCAACAGCCATAATGCCGGCCTGGACTGGCAGGCGGATATCTGGCAATTCGGATACTTTCTTTCTTACAACTTGCAAGACAATCGTCAGCCCGGTAGGGAAACTGCCGACTTCGAAAATGTCACCAATTCGATTAACCTTGGCGTCAATCCATTCAGTCGACTCAGTTTGAGTTTTGACATAGGCTTCGAGAACGCAGAAAATAAAGGAATCGACAGGACTGATTTAACGAAAGTATATGGCCTGAATCTGAATCTTCAAACTACGGGCGCCTCTAATTTCAGTTTGAATTACTCAAACACAAACACCGAAGATAATGATAAAACCAGCGAGCAAAACAACGCGAATTTAAACGCACAATGGTCGCTCAATTTCAGGTTAAAAAAGGCACAGGATAAAGACTGGGTAGCGGGACAAGTGTTTATCAGATATGCCCGATCTGAAGCCGATAGCCGTGATGTAATTTTCGGTTTCGAAGATGAATTTGACAACTGGACGCTCAACACGGGCGTTAATCTAACAGTTTTTTAGGCGGAGGACGTATGAAAAACATAAGTGTAATTCTTGCATGGCTTCTTATCGGAGCCGGTATAACCCAGGCGCAAATAGCTGTGAACCCAAGCGGGGTCAACGTAAACGCGAATGGTGCAACCACCGTCTTTCTGACTTTTGGCCGTGTCGCAGACAAAGTGCCGGTTGAAGCGTTTTGGTGTGGTGAGTTGATCGATGCAGCGCCGGATATCGGGAAGAAATGTGCGCCGGGAACAATTTTCGGCCAGCTTCCGATTCGATATGATCTGTCCAAGGTCAGCGCAAATGGTAATTTTACCGACATCATGTCCATACCGCCATCGGTTTCGAGAAGAGCCTATCAGGCGGCACAACAGGGTTCGGATTCAAGGTTTTTTTATGTGCGGAGATTTGTCAACCCAAATGGCGGCCCGGACGAGTATGTCGCGGTCACCTGTCGTCTGGCTGGCGGTGGTGCGCGAGTACCTTTCTCGCTTTTAAATGTCAACATTACTGCGGATACTGATCTGCCTTTGCTTTTCGTGAAGAAAGGTGAAAAAGTACCTTCAGTTATAGCTGAAATTTACTACAACGGCACGGGTCAACTAAAGGGTCGCTGGGAGATCGTTTTGCCCGGAGATGAGTTGCCGGATGCAAGGGATTTACTGCCGGAAGCTTCATTGCCGATTGAGGAACGCCACCTGCAACGGCGCTACACACAAATCTCACGGTTCAATGTTTTTCTTCCACCAA
>JAJDAE010000220.1 GCA_029262035.1 Candidatus Zhuqueibacterota bacterium | reverse complement strand
TAATGGACTGTCAGATGCCGGAGATGGATGGCTATGAAGCGACCGGAGAGATTCGCAAAATGGAGCCGGAAGGCCAGCATGTCCCCATCATTGCCCTCACGGCAAATGCCATGCAAGGCGACCGCGAAAAATGTCTTGAGGCCGGAATGGACGATTATATTACTAAGCCGATGAATGCCAAAAAGCTGGAGGAGGCAATCCGCAAGTGGACAAAGTCAAGAGTGAATGTAGTGGAAGATATTGAAGCCACTTTACCAACCAGGGCAGCTGAGCTGCCGGAGGATTAAAGGCAACTATTGCTAATCAAGAAGAATCATTTACGTAACGATAAATAAGTAACCTTGAATTCATTTGGTGAATTGATAAATAGTGTTGTGACTCCGAATTACCGTTGCAAACTCAGACAGGGTTAATTAGACGATCACAGCAGCACTCCCCCCTTGTGAGGGTCCCGCTAAGCGGAAAGGGAGGTGTCCGGCAGATAGTAAATTGCCGCAAGAACTTTTGACAAAACATGAAATTGAAGAAGGAGTAAAAAAATGAGCATGAACAAATACATGGTCGCTGTACTCATTCAATTACTGCTGGTCAGTACGGGTTTCTCTCAGGAAACTGGGATGAAAATATATGGATTCTTTGACTTAGAGGCCGAAGTCAGCAACAAAGACGCCATCGGCAAAAACCTGACTTTTGACCAGCACCACCTAAACATCATTTCCATTTTTCATCTGGATGAACGTTTTCGCATATTCAGTGAAATAGAATGGGAGCATGGCCCCCGCCATGAACCGAGTACGGTCTCTGGAACCATTTATTTGGCGCGGGCTTTTTTAGAATATAAATATGCTGACTACCTTCAACTGAGAGGCGGCATATTTTTACCACCCTTTGGCATCTATAATGAAAGGCACGACGCCACGCCAACTTTTATTTCAACCTTTTTACCCAGCTCTATCTATGGTAAACATCTAAACAGTCTAGAAAAAAAAGACCGCCTGTATTCCAAATATACCACTGGTTTTTGGGGATTGGGTTCGGCATTTTTCAAAGACTTTGGAATCGATTACCATGTTTATTTAAGCAACGGCCGCGGTTCGAAACCGGCTGAAAGAGACGACAACGCCAACAAGGGCTTTGGCGGTCGTCTGGTGGTCACGCCGCCAATGGGTCATCTTCGATTGGGTATGTCCTTCTATGCTGACAGAGATGGCAATGCGTTAAATTCAAAACAGCGTGTACTGGCTTGGGATGTGGATCTGGATTATGAAAATCTCACTCTATCCTCTGAACTGTTTGTCCCGCGTGGTGAAACAGCCGACTCCACTGACACACTTACCGGGAAATATCGCAAATCTCTCGGTTATTATTTGCAGGGAGGTTTCATAATAGAAGACCGTTTGACTCCTTTTCTTCGTTACGACTATTTCGATACCGACGTCGATAAAGCAAAAGATAGCGAGCGCATTTTCACTTTTGGAATCAACTACTCCATTTCTCCAAAAGTCTATTTAAAAAACGAAATTCACTTTTACCGTTTCGGTGATCCGAATATTAATGGTTATGAAATGTATGTCGGCTCAATCGCAGTAGCATTCTAATCGAAAAGTGGAGCATATAATGAAATATACAAAAATAATCTTGCTAATATCAGCTCTGGTGGTATTCGGAAGATGGAATGATGCTGCAGCGCAAATCGTTATTGTGGTCAATAAAAATAATACTATCAGAAATTTAAGCAATGATGAATTAAAGAAAATCTATCTGGGTAAAGTTACGATTTTCCCCTCTGGTAACAAAATAATCCTGCTTGAGCACGCTCCAGTCAAAAAAATGTTTTACAAGCACGTTTTCAATATGAAAATTGATAAAGTAAAAAAGCACTGGTTCAGCGTGGTATTTTCCGGAAAAAGCGCGACTCCTCCGAAGGAGCTAAAGGATCTCGATGAAGTGAAAAAAATAGTGAACACGAATGACGGAGCAATATGCTTTGTTGAACTCTCAACTGTTGACAGTAGCAAAATGAAGGTTATAACTATCGACAACAAAAAACCCGGCGATGCGCAATACCGTCTGAAGTGACTAGCGCTAATTAAATGACACATTAACGCCACAAAAAGAGCAAAGGGTCATGATTGCTACCATCTCAAAATGGTCAATTCGAAAAAAATTGACCAGCAGTTACTTAATTGTTTTGACCATGATTTCCATTTTCATATTTACCTATTATCCAGCAAAAGAGAAAAAATACTCCCTCGTTACGCTGGCAAACAAAGTGCAAAGCATGGCAGAAATGATTGCCCTTGGGGTCGGAATTGGCATGGAATCCAGTAATTTCACAGCTATACAAGAAGCTTTTAATTGGGCGAAAAGAGATAATGAATTATCGTACATTATTTTGATAGACAATGACAATGAGGTGTTTGCTTCGTTCAATCCTCATAATTTAAAGCTGAACATTCAAAATATGTACCATATAACTGTACCCGAAGAGGACAAAGGCCTATTACGGACATCGGTTCGTATTAAATATCAAGATGTAGAGTATGGTCATTTGATGTTAGGATACTCTTTAACAGCCGTTCAGAAAACCATCCGTGGTCATAGAATAGACACCCTCTATTTAAGCCTGTCCATTCTCACCTTGGGGATTTTTCTATCACTTTTCCTGAGCAATAAAATTACCAAGCCTCTCATCGAACTCCAATCTGCTATCCAAAAAATTTCCAGGGGAAAATATAACGTAAAAATCAAAGTGAGAACATCCGACGAAATCGGTTATTTAGGCAACGCCTTTAACAAAATGATCACGGAAATAAACAAAAACATTTCCGAAAGAGAATCTGCCCAGAAACAAGCCGAAGCTGCCAACATGGCCAAAAGTGAATTCCTCGCCAACATGAGCCACGAAATCCGTACACCCATGAACGGCGTCATCGGCATGACTGGGATTCTTCTTGACACCGAACTCTCCACAGAACAACGTGAGTACGCTGAAACCGTGCTCGGTTCAGCGGAGTCGCTGCTGACCATCATCAACGACATTCTCGACTTCTCCAAGATAGAAGCCGGCAAGCTCGACCTCGAATTCATCGACTTCGATCTGCACACCAGCATGGAGGAAGTTTCTGACTTGTTAGCTTTCAAAGCTGAAGAGAAAGGGTTGTCTTTCTCATGTTTTCTTCATCCGCAAGTCGAGGGTTTTGTCAATGGCGACCCGGGTCGGCTGAAACAAATCCTGATCAACCTGACCAACAACGCAGTCAAATTTACCTCAAAAGGGGAAGTTGCCATTAGCGGTGAACTTGAACGCGAAACAGAAACTGAACTTTGTATCCGTTTCAGCGTCACGGATACAGGCATTGGTATCCCGAAAAAAGCGCAGCAAAAGCTCTTTCAATCCTTCTCGCAGATTGATGCCTCTACGACCAGAAAGTATGGCGGCACAGGCTTAGGATTAACTATTTCAAAACAACTCACTGAACTGATGAATGGAGAAATCGGCATTGAGTCTGAAGAAGGAAAAGGCGCCACTTTCTGGTTTACTGTGTTGCTTAAAAAACAGCCGAAAGAGAAGCGCCAAAGACAGCTCCAGGATATCGACCTCACCGGCAAACGAATTTTGGTGGTCGATGATACCAAAACCAACCGGGACATCCTGCGGCTGCAACTGCAATCTTGGCAGTGTTTTGTAGAAGAGGCTGAAGATGCTTCGCAAGCTTTGGACATTTTACGGAACCAAACAAAAGACAAACCGGGTTTTGAAATTGCCATCGTAGATATGCAAATGCCTGGAATGGATGGTGAGAATCTCGGCAAAATCATCAAAAGTGAACCGGCAATCAAGGATATAAAGCTCATCATGTTTACTTCAATCGGCCAGCGGAGTGATGCGAAAAGAATGTCTAAAATCGGCTTTGAAGCTTACCTGACAAAACCGCTGAAGCAGTCACAGCTCCATGATTGTCTGGTCAATTTGCTGAATGACAACACTGCAAAAGTGCAAAAAAAACCATTAATCACCAAACACACTATCGCCGAAAACCAAAAGCTCAACCTCAAAATTCTGTTGACAGAAGACAATATTATCAATCAGAAAGTGGCCAACAAAATGCTGCAAAAACTCGGCTGCCAGGTCGATGTGGCCGCAAACGGGAAAGAAGCGGTTGAGGCAGTCAGTGATAACGCATACGATGTAGTGTTAATGGACTGTCAGATGCCGGAGATGGATGGCTATGAAGCGACCGGAGAGATTCGCAAAATGGAGCCGGAAGGCCAGCATGTCCCCATCATTGCCCTCACGGCAAATGCCATGCAAGGCGACCGCGAAAAATGTCTTGAGG
>JAJDAE010000219.1 GCA_029262035.1 Candidatus Zhuqueibacterota bacterium | reverse complement strand
ACGACGAAAGTGATGTCCGCGAAACAGATCATCGTGAAACCGCATAGAATCTTCCAATGTGGGGTCTTGCAAAGCATCCATCGCATCTTCCACACTTATTACGGCCAGCTCACCGGAATTGTAGTTGAGCGCTAAAGATTGCCCTAACGAATTATCGCTATCGGCGGGGTTGTTGTTACAGGCAACCAGCGCCATAAAACAAAAGTTTAGTGCGAAAAATGAAAGCGCCCGGAAAGTGAATCTGTTCATTTTGTTCTCCTCTTTTTGTTGTTAGTAATGAATAAAAACAATCTTCACACTACGCAAAGCCTCGGTTAATTATGTGCTGCAAGTACTCTAAATTAAAGGACGGCGCTTGCTAATCAAACGCCGCCCTTACAGGAGGATGCCATCCTTGGCGTATTACGTGTTAAGTGATGAGTGAAATTTCGAAAACATTTTCTTTACTGCTTTAGCCAAATCCTTTTCTACTTCTTTGGGCTCCAAGTCTTCGTCCACACGGGTTTGGGCGATACCGCGCCAGAGAATTTCCTTAGTCTCCCTATCCAATATGTCCACGATAATAGTGCCCTCTTTAAATTGTGCTACACTGACATCAGCACCATAACCCCGATATCGTCTTCTAAACGATGGATACTCGGACATCAAGGTTTTATCCTCAACACTGGTGTAGTACGTGACCAGTACATCCGGTTCTTCTTTGGTCAATTGCAGGCCGATGGTTATCAGCTCTATGTTGACTGACTTTTGAATACGTTTATCCCACAACGAACCTTGGGTCAGTGCATCTTTGGCATTTGTCGGATAACTCTCATCCTTTTGCAGCCAGCTGTACGATTTAATATCGTAGAAATTCACCCCGGGCCGGGTGTCATATTGCAGCTTTGTAGTTGAGCAACCTGCCAAAACGGCCAGCAGCGCGACGACAAATATAAGGTTTAATGCTTTCATAACGATACTCCCTTTATTTAATGAATTTGTTTTCTGTACCTGGTTTATTCAACTACTGTGCCAGAGAGAACATATTGCGGTAAGTTACTGTTTTTAAAAGGCTGTTTCAAATTTAGAAGATATCTTTGAATCGACATGATTCGACCCGGTGGGCGAAAGCAGGTTGAAACGAGTCGTGTGCGGAACTAATCCCTACGGTTAATTGCTTGCATGTTACATTTCGTAGCATATATTGGGATAATTGTAGACGGACTTATGTATGGATAGAGGGGATTTCTGTATTAGCCTGGTTTATTCTTGCTTAACATTGACAGCGGTTAGTTTTCTAGCAGCTACAATTTTTCCGATGAGCTCCGAGGCTGCCCTGGCCGCGACCCTGGCTCTGGGCGCCTCAGCGATTCCTGCGTTGATTTCTGTCACAATTGGCAATTGCGCCGGGGTAGCTTTTAATTATTGGCTGGGCTGGCAAGGCGAGGAAAAATTTTTGCACAAGCATTTACAGAAAAAATCAGTTGCCAGAGCTTATACAATTACCCAAAGTTGGGGGAAATGGGCATTACTGCTTTCATGGCTGCCTGTCATCGGCGACCCGATTACTATTTTTGCAGGTGTGTTGAAAGTTAATTTAGCGCTGTTTCTAATTGTGACTTTTACTTTGAGATTTTTACGGTATGTTTTTATTGTTGGGATTTTTAAACCGATTTTTTAATAAGAAATAGAATTGCCAAATATTATCAATATAACCGTCAAGTAGAGACGCGACGCATCGCGTCTCTACTCTACGACGAATGTAAACCCAAAACCAATAATGCCCGATAAATACCAAAACAAATACAGAATTGCATCAGCGCGTGCACCGTGGTGGGATTATGGAAAAAATGCTGCTTATTTTGTCACCATCTGCACCAAAAACAAAAAACATTATTTTGGTAAAATTCGTGATGGTCGGATGCGTTTGTCGGAAACCGGCCAAATCGCACAAACCGAATGGTTAAAAACACCCAATATACGTCCTGACATGAATTTGGAATTAGGGTCTTTCGTGGTGATGCCCAATCATTTTCATGGTATTATCATTATTGGGGAAAATCGATATAACATTGAAATTCCACATGATGGTAGAGACACGATGCATCGCGTCCCTACGTACAAAAATTCGTTTTCGCCGCAATCAAAAAATCTGTCATCTATTGTTCGCAGGTTTAAATCCACAGTTACCAAAACCGCGCGTCAAATCTATGCTGGTTTTGCCTGGCAATCGCGATTTCATGATCACATAATTCGCGATGAAAAATCCTTTCACACAATTTCCGAATATATACAAAACAATCCATTAAAATGGGCTGATGATAAATACTATTGGGAGGGAACGGCTACAAATGAATATTGAACCATACATTGTAACAGGGGATGTAGAGACGCGAGGCATCGCGTCTCTACCGAGGGAACTATGCAATCCGTCGTAGCCAGCGGCCATACTGCCGTCACCCAAACAGCCTGTGAAACTTTAAAACGTGGCGGCAATGCTTTTGATGCGGTTGTGGCTGCCGGATTTGCTTCAGTTATTGCTGAACCCCCGCTCACCAGCTTGGGCGGCGGCGGTTTCCTGATGGCAAAACCAAATACCAGAGCGGCGGTATTATATGATTTTTTTGTTGATACTCCGGGTCGCGGATTACAGAATCAAAAATCAGAGCCACACTTTCTACCGGTGACTGTTCACTTCCCTGGCTCAGCTCAAGACTTTAACATCGGCCACGGTTCGGTGGCTGTACCCGGTATTTTACGGGGACTTCTTACCACGCACAAAGAGTTAGGGCGTCTACCCCTGCGTGAAATCTTAGCGCCTACCATACAGCTTGCCCGGGAGGGTATCCCTATAAACAGAACACAGGCCTTTGTGCTCAGCATCCTGCAACCCATTATGACGCTGACTCAAGATGGTAAAAATCTTTTTGCACCAGGTGGTGAATTTTTGCAGGAAAGTGACCGTTTTGTCAATCTGGATCTGGCATCATTTCTCGAAACTTTACCCAAAGCCGGCGACAAAGAATTTTATGAAGGCGAAATCGCTCAGGCAATCGTCGAGGATATGCAGGAGCATGGCGGTCTGTTGACTCTGAAAGACCTCTCGTCTTACCAGGTAATAAAAAGAAAACCCTTGATGGGGAAATATCGAGATTATAAATTGCTGACCAATCCCCCGCCTGCATTTGGCGGTCCTTTGCTTGTGCACACTTTGCATTTGCTGCAACAAAGCAGCGGTAAACTTCCCGAATTTGGCAGTTTCTCACATCTCAGCGGACTCATCACTCTTATGCAGGAAGTCGAACGTCATCGGGACGAAGGGCTGGTGGAGCAGACGTTTTCCGAGGGGAATTTTTCACAGAGTGTGGGCAAAATCAAAAAAGCATTCGGCGGTACAACCCACATCAGCATTCTGGACAGCGAGGGTAATGCCGCCGCACTATCCTGCTCCAACGGTGAAGGCTCCGGTTATATCGTGCCCGGAACCGGCATTATGCTGAACAACATGATGGGAGAGGATGACCTGCACCCGGATGGTTTTCATGCCGACCCGCCCGGGTTAAGAGTGGCATCCATGATGGCGCCCACTATTTTGCTGAAAGAAAATCAGGTAAGTCTGGTTTTGGGCAGCGGCGGCAGTAAAAGGATCGCGCTTGCAATATTTCAAGTGTTGAGCAACATCATCGATTTTAAAATGTCAGTAACCAACGCGATTGAAGCGCCTCGGCTGCATTGGGATGGTACCTGCTCTCAGATTGAACCCGGCTTTGAGCAAAAAGCGCTGGCTGGTTTAAAGAACAAATGGCCGGTGAATTTATGGCAAGTTAAGAATGTTTATTTTGGCGGCGTGCACGCGGTTTCAAACAAGGGAAAGGGCGCTGGTGATTCGCGCCGTGGCGGGGTAGCTGCTATAGTTAATTTAGGATGAATTTATAAAACAAAAGAGAGGAAATGAACCATGACATATATTAATAAACTTCCAGCCATTACTTTTTTAGTACTGACTTTGAGCTTAAATATCGCATGTGGCTATGCCAAGGCGCCGAAAATGACTCCGGATAGAATCGGCCAACTTCTTGAAGAGCACACCGGCGATCTGCAGAGTTCCGACAATATGTGGCAGTTTAAGGTACAAAACGTAAACATGGCTCTTGTTTTTGATACAACTTTTGATCGCATGCGTATCATCGCGCCAATAATGAAAGTAGACGATATTACCGATGAACAAAAGGACAATATGATGGCGTCCAATTTTCACCTTGCCTTGGATGCACGATACGCCACGGGTAACGGACTACTTTATGCTGCGTTCATTCATCCACTATCCTCATTGAACGAAAAGGAGCTTGTATCGGCGTTGCGACAAGTTTCCACACTGGCTTTAACTTTTGGCACAACTTATACCAGCGGTGAGCTTACCTTTGGGCAACCAGAGCAAGTCGAACCTGAAGATGAGGAAAAAGATAAAAAGATATAAGCGCAAATTTTAAAATGAGTGGAGAAAAGAGAACTATTAACTTTGGGATAGTTTTTTTGCGCCTGCCAAATTCTGCGGAGGGCGACCCCGCAAGCTTTGACGCGTTGAGCGGCTAACTATAATTGTGCGCGAAGCGCCACCTGTTGAGGAGGCGCCTGTAGCCCGTGCAGGACGCAGCTTTTTCGCGGCCGGAACGGCATAAACCAAAGGCAAGGTGTTAAAGCAAAGATTCATCAGCCAAAAAAATCCTTGATAATTATAGTTATTTGTTTAAATATGTTCACATTATTTCAATAAAATTTCTGCTGAAAAATCATGACTGAAGAAAAAACAAATCAACGCAACCCGCTAAAAACCATTGGATTCACCCTGTTGGTTTTTGCGGTACTGGTTGCCACACATCTTGGCGAATTCTGGCCGTTTAGCATTTACCCCATGTTCTCCAGGGGCGGGCGTACCTGGACGAGGGCGCTTGTAAGAGACGTCGCCAATGTTCCAGATTCGTTAGTTTGGCAAACCACAGATTTCAACAATCTCACCGGTAAACCTGTTGTTCTGCCCGAGTATGGCGTCGATCAGATCGACTACTCCAACTTTATGTCCAAAACCAAAGAATGGGATGCCAAGCGAGTACAGGCTTTGCGCAACATGTTCAAAGAAGAAAACCTGAAAGGCAACAAATGGCTGACCATGAAAGTCAGCGGCCACCTTGAAGGGAAAGACTCTGTGGTTATTGAGGCGCTGCCATTCTGGCTGTTAGCCGAAGATTCATCTTTCAGAAATCCAAACCTGCCGCTTGAGGCATACCACAAAGAGGCAAAACAGTGAACTTTCTAAGAAAAAATCTTTTTGATTTCGAGACAAAGGAAACAGCGGGAGAAATTATTTTTTTTAAGTTGTTTGAATTGTTCGTTATCTTTTACACCATCCAACTTGCCTGGTCGTGGGGCTTTTATATTCTGCGCATCAGCGATGTGGTACTGCCGCTTGGCGTTGCAAATTATATTGATGTGTCCTTTATGTTCGGCAATTCGCTGCCGTTGGTAAATGCAGCATTGATCACGGTTATTTGTATTCTGGGGTATTTTAGAGTCGGCACGCGCTGGTTGTACGCTGTCGCTTTGCTGCTTTTGCATTTTCAATATGCGACCCGCTTTTGTATTGGTGAAATTGCGCACAGCTCGAATTTTATCGGGATGGCGCTTATGGGGTTTGCACTCGGCGTTGGACTGTTCCAAAACCGTAGACAGCAAATCCGTTTCACGCTGGGATTTGTTTTATTTTTTGTTGGCTTTGGTTACACCACATCGGCGATGTGCAAAATAATAGGCTCCGGTATTCACTGGGTTGATGGCCGCCACCTCTGGCTCTGGATTGCCGAAAAAGGCACGGACCATCTTTCTAAAACCGGTAGCTATGAAATGAACTGGCTTCAAAAACTGGCCTTTACCAATCATCTGGCGGCCACAGGTATTTTGCTGATCGGATGGCTGGCAGAAGTTTTTGGCTTCCTGTTCTGGTTTAAAAAGACCCGACCATTTATAGCCGTTGGCGCCATTTGTTTGCACATTGGTATTCACCTGACCATGAATATTTTCTTCGCAGTTTTCATTTATGAAGTAATCTTAATTGGTTTCCCGTGGGCGACATTGCTGGATAAGATTATACCACAGGACAAAATAGAACCGGCGCTGAATAAATGGCTAAGATTTGGAGTTTAGCACGTGAGTAAAAAATTTGACATTCAATCCGACCAATACCAGTTTCCGTATCACTACATTGTTGATTTGGAAAATGATCGGTTCACCCGAACGTTGGACTGGGGCATGGATTACCACAGTTACATGAAACATGCGATTGAACTGGTTAAAAAATATGCGGCTGATGAAGTCCTGGATATCGGCTGTGGCGATGGCTTTCTATTGAACCACCTCATGCGGGATGAAGAAGTCAACTCAAAAGTCAAAGCGCTCGGTATTGACGTAGATGAAAAACCGATAAAGTTCGCGCAGGCATTCGCCCATGGCGTGCCCAACCTGAAATTCAAACTGCAGGATATTCAGACCCACAAAAAGCAATCCAAGTTAATTAGCGTGATTGAAACATTCGAACACATACCGGATGATTTTCTGCCCACATTTATTTCACATATTGATCGCCTATTGAAAAAAGACGGTATCCTGATAATATCCGTGCCATCGACAGCATTTCCACTGGTTGAAAAACATTACCGACACTACACCTTAAAAATGTTGCAGGATTACTTTCCTAAATACACTTTGCGCGAGCAATATTTCATGGTGTATAAGACCAATATTTTTTACGATTTCATCAAATTTCTACTGACTAATCAACGCATAAACCTGAATTTTGGCCTAACCAAAAAACTCCTGTTTGGCCTGCACAACCGCTACTTTAATTTTGTAAAAGAAGGCCAGGGCTCACACCTTCAGGTAGTATTGCAAAAGTCTTAAAAACTATGCCGTCCCGTTTTACTCAAAAAGTACTTACAAAGACCGGGCTAATCCTGGGCTGGCTCATTATTGCTTTTGCAGGTATCCCAAAACTCCTCAAAACTATTTTTGAAGTACATCCTCCTTTTCTGCAAAGTATAATTGCGAAGCATTCCCACGTAACGCTGACTTTTTTGCAGACACAGTGGCACGACATGGCTACTTTTGGTACCTTGTCGCTTTTAGTTTTTTTGGGTTTTTCGCATTTTCTAAATAAGGAAACATTTGCGCGGAAGGTGCTTGGAAATACAACACCCGGTACTCTGGGCGCTATCCGAATGCTTACCTGTTTCATCCTGTTGCTCAATGTCTTGTGGGAAAATCTGCCCAGCAGCGCTGCCATCCCGAGGGAACTTATCAAACCGCTTGGCGTGATGAATTTATTTTACGCACTCCCGATTGGTTTCGAATATTTTGTTGCCAGTCCTACGTTGCTGCTCATTTTTCAAGTACTCACAGGAGTACTGCTTTTTCTGGGAATGATTGGACTTTGCACCCGTAAAGTGCTGCCATTTGCCGCATTATTTTATCTGGTGTTTGCCGGGATTTTCAGGCAGTACGCATGGTTCTACCACACAGGTCTTATCCCCGTATTTGTGCTCTTTGTACTAGCGCTGACTCCCTCGGGAGATGGCTGGTCGCTCGATCGATTACGCACAGTTTGGAATTCAGGTACATCAGGCGATGAAAAACCTGCTGCAATTTATGGCTGGTCACGTTATGCCATTTGGCTGGTCATAGCCATTCCATATGTGGGCGCGGGTCTCAGCAAATTGCGCAATGGCGGTTGGTTCTGGTGGGATGCGATTAATTTCAAGCACATTATGTTTTACAGCACGCTGCGTCCCATGGAATTTGATTTTGATCTTGCGTTCCTTTTTATCAACGCACCCGATTTCATTGTTGAAGCTATGGCATTGGTCGCATTGCTGGGCGAGGCGCTTTACATTTTCGTTTTGTTCTCTGCAATGGCACGTATCATTTTTCCGGGCGCGATGTTATTGATGCACATCGGGATTTTATATTTGCAGAACATTCTCTTTTTTGATCTGATTATTCTGCAGGTTGTTTATTGGGATTTTACCAAAATCAGAAAATTCTTTGGGAAACTTCTTAATAAAAAATACAGAAGATTGACGCTGATTTATGACGTGCAGAACAACCTCTGGCAAAGAATGATTTTAATTCTCAAGAGCATGGATTTGTTCGAACGAATAATTTTTTCTACCGAATTGCCAAAAAATTTACAAACCACTGATACGGTATTGCCTTGTGTGATTCAGGGAAAAAAGGTTTCATCGGGAGCCAAGGCTTTAATGGAAATTACATGGGTTCTTCCCGCACTATGGTTTTCCGCACCAGTGCTTTATATAATTTCCAATGTAAAATCTCTCAGCAATTCACTTGTTTTATATTTTGAGAAAAAATCATCTCCGGAGACTTCGAAAGCCAATCCAGCGAAAGCACCCACCTCATCTCGTTTTGCAAATTCCCCCCAATTGAGTATAGCCATTCTGGCGATTTTATCGCTCTGCTGGGTTTTTCGTATTGAATTTTACCCGCTTACCGCCATGCAAATGTTTTCTAAGTTCCGGCACAACATCGTTCAATATGAATTGGTAAAGGCTCATCTCGTATCAGGGGAAGTCATACGCGCGCCTATAGAGCAGAGCATCGA
The DNA here is from genome assembly GCA_029262035.1 of Candidatus Zhuqueibacterota bacterium. Taxonomy (GTDB): domain Bacteria; phylum Zhuqueibacterota; class Zhuqueibacteria; order Oceanimicrobiales; family Oceanimicrobiaceae; genus JAJDAE01. Next base: position 39,292 of record JAJDAE010000219.1, on the reverse strand, counting down.
AGCAATGTCTGATAGCCGTTATCGACGTATTTTAAAAATGGCCTTTGATGAGAGAAAACAGGAACGATGCAACCTTTTTCTCCAAGCTTGTGCTGAAGAGTGGAACAAAAAAGCTACCACAGATCAGAAAATTGTAAAAATGGAAGTGCAGCGGTGGAAGTGGGATTTTATTGGAGATAAGGGAAATTCTCAGCATGGGGATTTGATTGAGAGTCAGGTATTTGTTGTAAGATGAAATACCTTTCATGAATGACAGTATTCAAAGATCATTGAGATTAAATCAAAAAAACTGCGCTGAGCAACATCGTCACGGTGCGTTGTGCTATCTTTCCCTCAAACGCAGGTGTAACAAGCAAGGTTAGAGGCTCCACTAATTAAGCCATCACTCGTTCTTTAAAATCTCTGTTGGATTGGTGAATGCGGCGCGTACCGTTTGTGAGCCAATCGTCAATAGAGCAATTACCAAAAGCAGAGCTACCCCCAAAATAAAAACAGGAGGTGCCAGTTCAATCCGATTACCAAGTAGTTGCAACCACTGCTTGTTGACAAACCAAGTCAGCGGTCCTGCAATCAGAACAGACAAGATAATCAATTTTACAAATGATTTGGAAAGCACAAGAATGATTTCAGTCATTGTTGCACCGAGTACCTTACGCAACCCAATCTCTCTGAGCCGGGTTTGCACCATATTGCAGGCCATACCAAGTAACCCGAGACATGCAATCAAAATTGCAAATGTGGCAGCTAAGCCAATAATATGCATAAAATCTTTGAGTACCCGCAATTCCAAAGCGTTTCCCAGGTAGTCTTCATAAAGCTTGAAAACCAATGGTTCCGCCGGGTTAATTTTTTTCCAGGTCGTTTGCAAATGAGCTTCCACCCCGGCAAAATCATTTGGCTCAAAACGAATGTTTACGTGACTTAAGTTCGATGAGTTCAGCCGCAATACCAGCGGGTCGATTGCAGCCAGCGCCGAGAAAAAACGAAAATCCTTCACAATCCCTATAACTTGCACATTGACATTATCGTCTATAGTAATGTTCTTACCGATTGCGTCTACTGGTGCTCCCAATTGTAACCTACTAACAGCAGTTTCGTTAAGTAAAACAAAGCTTTCAACTTCCTTGCTATGATTTTCTTTAAAACCCTGTCCGGCAACTAATGGGATTTCCAGGTTATCGATGAAGTGTTCATCTATCCACAGGCTGTAGCCTTTTTCGGGTTCGATGATTTCATCTGATTTCATCCAAGTATCATTGCGGCCACCCTCACCCGTAAGAATTGAAACCGCCGAAACGTTCTTTATACCCGGATACTGCAATAATTCAGAACGCAAAATTTCATACGGTAACTCACCAAGCTTGACATTAATTATATTTTTCTCATTAAAGCCATAATCTGTGCGGCGAACATGTTGGGACTGCTGGTAAAGTAACAGCGTGCTGATAATGAACAAGAGCGAAAGTGAGAACTGAATTACAATGAGCATTTTTCGTATCGTATAGCCCCTCCCCTTAATCTTGCCAATACCTTTCAAAACAACAGTGGGAAGAAATCCTGAAAGGTAAAACGCTGGATACAAACCTGACAAAACACCGACCACAAGACTGAAGACCATAAAAAGCAAGTATAAGTTTATATCACCAAAATCGGGAGTTATTTGTGCCTGAGTGACTTGAATTGGAGTTAGATTATTAAAACCATCTACAAGAAATACAAGGAAGAGCTGTGCAATTAAGAGTGCAAACATAGAAACACAGATGGCTTCCACAAGGAATTGAATTAGGATTTGCCGACGGTGTGCTCCCACTACTTTGCGAACACCTACTTCTCTGGCACGATTTAAGGCACGCGCAACCGACAAACTCACATAATTGAAACATGCGGCAATTAAGATAATCAACGCTAATCCTGAGAGGATATATAGCACAACTGGTGGCAATATAAATTTAATCTGGTTATCCATTATCTGCCCCATCGCAATCGAAGTTAGGGTTTGCATATGTAATGCCACCAAATACGATCCCTGATCACCGGGGAAATGACGATTAATGATTTCGTGCAATTGCATAGTTATATTTTCTATCTGTGCGCCCTTTTTTAGTAACACAAAATTGTAAAACTGACGTACGGTTTTGTCCCATGGTTGAAGTTGGTTGGTCGACTTTTTGTCTGACTGCAATGTGGCGAGAGATACCAGTGCCTCAAATTCAAAAACAGTGGGTTGATTTGCTTTGGCGACCACGCCAGTTACTAAAAACTCGCCTTGTTCGATAATGCTTATGGTTGCTCCCACTGGATCTTTTTCTCCAAACAAACGCTCGGCCGTAGCTTCTGTTAGTACAATTGTATTCGGTTGTTGTAGTGCAGTGGTTGGGTTTCCAGATAAAAGCTTGAAATTTAAAATTTCAAAAAAGGCATCAGAGGTGTAGAATCCGTGAAGGTCAACTTGATTCTCTCCATCTTGCACCTGGCCGTCAAAAAAATTTAAAGTGATGAAATTTTCTACGCCGGGCAACTCAGCCTGCAATATTTGGCCAAGGCTTGCCGGTGAGGTCGCATAAAGCTGGCTCGAGGTATTAATGGCTGCTTTGTAATCTGAGTAAATGTGGTAGATGCGAGCACTGTTTTTGTGAGCACGATCATAACTCAATTGGTGTTTGACAAAGACAATGATGAGTAAACAGACCGATATACTCACAGCCAATCCAACAATACTTATAAAGGAGAAACCTTTATGTTTGAAAAGATTACGCAATGCAATTTTCAGATAATAAGCTATCATGAGATGGTCCTTCGGTTTTTTAGATTATTATTCCATTAGACAATCTCTCATGTAAATTGTTGCTGATTCTCAAATTAATTTTAAAAAATCACTGGTGAGGCGGTACAAAACGACTCTACGTTGGGTTAGATAGGTAAACCACTTTCTTCCCCTTTTTACCCGTGACTGAGGGTTTACTTAGATAGAAGGTTTGCTATGTTGAAGTTGGAAAAACGGTCGCTGGATAGAGCACGGCCATTTAGGGAATATCACAGCACACATACTTGGTATCGCTGAGGACGAATCGGGGTACTCGGGCTGGATACACTTGATAATAATGTTTTGAAAGTAGACGTTGGGACGGACGCAGACATCTTTCCATTCCCCCACTACTTCAGGTAATTACTCCCGACTCACCTGCATCACCCGTTTCAAAATAAAATCATCATAATCGCCTTTAGCAGAATCTTTTGTATTATCCGCATCGCTTAGAATTAATAACCCAAGAGGCCGAGCGGGAGGCTCTCCCCCAAAATAAGTTTTGTAATCTTCCACTAAGTTGCGCTCAACAGTAAGCCACTCACCCAGGTTTTCTTCTCCGGATTCAAGCACCACAATTTTTTGGCGATTGCCGAACTTGGACAGGACCTTACCTTTGGGAAGCGTTGTGCTCCAGGTGTAGCGTATCGACTTTGGCAGTTTGAAAAACCCGACTACTTTGAAAACAACATACACACTCAAGGCAACATCATTTTTTTTCTTTTTATCTTCATTCCCGTTTTCAGGCAACTTAAAAGCGCGCCATTTCCAGGACAAAACGGGATGCTCTTTAAGGCTTATTTTTTTGCTGACTTTCAAGGGCAAATTCATGTGTTTGCCATCCCAGCCATCATAGCGTAAAAATTTGTTTTCTCCCTCGGTCTGAATACTGTACATATACTTCTTTTTATCTTTTTCTTTGTAGTATTTGGGCTTCCTTTTGGCATCGCGGTTAAACCAGTACTCGGGCAAGTTACCGACTTCTTCATTCTGAAAATCCTCAAGGAGAAGATCGCCATTTTGCAGGAAAACAAACTCTTTATATTTATCATTCTGTGCAAAGACATTTTCACAGCAAAGCATGCCCGGGCAAATTATGAACAGCACTATTTTAATTAATTTCATCCGAAGCCTTTAAAATTTTAGAATTGTCCAATTTCTTAGCTGCTTCCAATCATCTTTATTCAAAGTACCCGTTAGCGTTGCAAAGGTCGCAAAAATCACAAAAAAAGTAATCACACTTATTATTAAAGCCAAAGAGCGTGAAAATGTTTCAAGAAATCCTGTTCTAATAAAATACGTCAGCACGCCGCTCAATATTGAATTCATTAAAATACTTAAATAAAACTTAAAAGGAATGACCTGAAAGAAGGAAATTTTAAGATGTTTGCTGATTCTTTTTAGAATATAAATCCAAACAAATGCATTTGCAGTTAAGGTTGAAGCGGCCGCTCCGCCAATTCCCCAGAGCTTTGTAAACGGCACGCTTAAAATACAATTTGCCGTGAGCAGTAGAACGGCTATTTTCGCAACACCTTTGCTGTCATCATGCGCTTGTAAGATACTGGAATAAGAGGCCACGCGCTGCAGAAGAATGAGCGAGTAAATTTGAAAAGGCACCACAGCACCAATATAATTTTCCCCAAACAATAAAGTCACAAAGTCTTCGGCAACTGTTATAAACATAACCATCAATGGCAATACAATCAGACTTACTTTTTGAATGCCTTTATGCCAGAGAGCAAGCAGATCGGTTTGGTTTTCATCTTTTACAAAACGCACATACCGGCTGATTAAAACCGAGCCCAGGGCATAAGGGATTACGGTTATGACCGGGATTTCCTGAGCGCCAACATTGTAGTCCGCCAAAGCTGCCGCCGGCAGTAATGCTGAAACCACAAATTTATCGACATATTTATTTAACCGGTTGACCAATAAAGAAGCCCCCAGCGGCAGTGAAAAAGCGACTTGCTTTCTCAAAGTTCCTTTTTCAAGCGGTTCACCATTATGCGGCAGGGCCATGTTTGCCCAGATGATTGAAATAACAAATCTGGTCGCTGCATAAACAAGCATAGCTGTAAGCGCGATTTTTAATGAATAGCCCAATGCCAGTGGCACGACTAAGCTGAGAAATGTAAACAGGCTCATCAGCAATTGATACCAGGCAGCTTGCTTTTGGCGATCCAATGCGAGCAGAATATTGTTTACCGGCCAGGTGGGAATTTCAAGAATTGCAATAGCGGCCATATAAGGCAAAAACTCCTGGACTGCGCCGACTTGTTGTAAAGTCCACTCCGCGCTTAATACTCCAGCAACAAAATATTTGAATCCGAAAATTACAGCGCCTGCAATCAGGCCGGTCACCAAAAGAATGCTACACGTTTGGTAAGCGAAAGCGCGGCGTGAGTCTTCAGAAATATGTTCGAAAAAATAAAAAATACTGTCAGGGAAACCGAATTGTGCGATATAACGGCCGGCCTGATATGTCATCAGCAAATAGCTGATAACCGCGAAATCACCTTTTGAGAGCAAGCGTACAATTGCAATCGCAATGAACAGATCGATGATGGTTGTCAGGACTCTGGATATAACAACAACTGCTGCTTTTTTCGCGAGATTTTTTTCAGCCACGGGATTCTATCAATTTGTCAAAAAGTTCGGCCAGCTCACGGGTGGTTTCGCAGGCTTCAAACTGTTTGATTTTTTCAGGTTGAAGATTCGCAGGAAATGAGATTGGTTTGCCTTGTTGTTTTTCTTCAGCACACTTTGTAAGTAAAGCCACTATTTCGGCTTTGTCCTCAATTTTAAACTGAACCCCAGCACCTGTCATCTCAAGCAATTCCCCAACCTCTGGATTTGGCGACAGCGAAAGAATCGGCTTCCCGGCCGAAAAATACTCGAACAATTTCGCCGGTATAATCTCATCTCGTCGAGTGTCGGTGCTTAAAAAAAGGATGTCATATTTTTGCAATTCGGTCGCAGCATGTTCAAGCGGAACGGCATCGCATTGGTGAAACTGGGCACTCACCCCACCAGCCGAAGCATCTTTTTGATCCACTTCATTTAAAGGGCCATATGAATAAACTTGAATATTTTTATAAATTTCACCCTGACTATTTTTTATTTCCGCCAAAACATCGATGATAATTTTTGCCGGAGACATCAAACGGAATTTACCAAAAAAACCAATTTTTAAACGGGAATCTTGATTTGCTTCTTCTACCTTGCTGTTTTTCATCAAAGAGAGATCGTAGCTGTTATAAATAGTTTGCGTAGACTTAGCTTGCTTCCCATAATGTGCCTTGTATTTCTCTTCCGTTTTTCCAGCTTGGAATAAAACCACATCTGCTGTTTCAACAATTTTCCGTTCAAAATATTTGTCCAGAGCGATGGAAAGCGAAAAGCGATCGTGCATGCGCACCTTGCACAAAGTCCAGGGGTCGCGGAAATCGGCCACAAAAGGAACTTTGAATCGTTTGGCCAGCCATTGCGGCACAAGCAGTCCCGACCAGGGATCGCCGGTACCGTACAAAACATCCGGCTTTATTTCTTCAACAAGATCTATGATTTTCTTGTATTGCAGCATAAACAAAAGCAACCAGGAATCAACCGGCAGATTACGATCAAACCTGGTCAGAAAACTATTACTTTTTTTGATTTTTGGTGCCGTTTTTTTCTCACCAACCTGATAAGGTTTGAGTTGGCTTTCCGATGAAAGTGTGCGATCGAATGGCGGATTGAGTTCAATGATTTGGATGCCTTTAAGCAGTTCGGCTTCACGGGGGGTCAATTGTTGCCCCTTTGCGGCAATGGTTAAAACCACCGGCTCCCAGCCTTGTTCACGCAGATGAATCACAAAACGAAATGGCCGCATTGCGCCCACCCTTCGTCGTGGCAAAAAGTAAGGCGTAAACATGAGTACGCGCTTCATGAAGCCGACCCGGCTTGCTTTGCCATTATTTTTTCCCAGTTGCGATCACTAAAATCGAGAAAAGGTTTCTTTTCATGGTACCAGCCAAAATGCAGGCTGTAAGGCGTGGTGACAATATAATCGCCGTTGCCGGAAAACAAAGAGTACAGCCCGATCAGGCTTTCGCGCAACAACTTATTTTTGAGGCCACGAAAATTGTAAACAATTTCATTGAAGTAAAATTTGTACTGTACTTTGGTGAAATCAGCGTCGTGATCACACAAATGCTGCATGTAGTCCAGCTGCGGGCTGTTTTGCCCTTGAAACCACGGAAATACCGGTACCGAAATTTTGGACATTGCCATGGCCAGACTCCACTCGCAGGAATCCTCGCTACGGCCGCTTTCCGCCACACGGCTTTGGAAATGGGTTTCCGCTCGCCTGTCATACATTTCCTGTGCAGCGAGGCAAACATTTTCGGTCACCTGTTCATCTTGCGCGTAAATCATTCCGGACTGTACCCGGCTCAGATGCGTTAACCCAAAATGTTTCAGCGTGCGCTTTCTTTTCCGCAAAATTAAATCAAGTAAAATGGCCGCATCTTTGGGTGCGCCAAAAAAACAGTCTGCAACATGAGCGCCCGTAATGGTGAATGGGTACGGGGAAAAAGCCTGCCAGAGTGGATCGGGATTTTTGCACCAGATAATATCGCTATCGATAAACAAATTTCTATCGAAGGCCAAATGTTTATGCACATTATGTTTGAAACCAATGATGCTGGCGAATCGGTCTTTAAGCGGCAAAATTTTATTAAAGAAACCGGCCAAATTATTTTCAGAAATATAATCCTGGATGGGCTGGTCACAGAATAAGGCAACAGGCCTGACTGCATCATAACGGCGCAGCGTACTCAAAGAAGCGAGTACATGTTTCAGATATTTCGGGTCACGGTAAACAGTATAAATATACCCTTCCGACCGATCTTGTTTTTTCATTTTTCTTATGGTAGAAATAGTTCGCGTTCTTCGGGGGTAGGCAGACGGCAGGCATCATACTTGCCAAACCATTTGTAACGATTGCGGGCAATGAAATTATAAATGGAGTCGCGGATAGCTCTTGGAAATAACTTAAAAATAACCACAATATTCCAAAAACCGCCTATGGTTTTCAAACTCTCCAGGACAGCATCCGAGCGTTTAAAAATTTGCTCACCGCCGTCTGACTTCTTAACAAGAATTATGCTTTTAAGCGCATCATCGTCAATTGTGTTTCTGCTGAAAACAGCCTTTGCTGTTTCACCTTGTAGGGGGGCGAACTTAAGTTTCAACTCTTTGTCAAGCTTGATCAGGAAATCAATGGAATGATTGCATAAAGCGCAAACACCATCGAACAGGACAATATATTTAGGATCCGTTTTTTCTGTCATATCTGAGGTTTTCTTTGAAAATGTTGTTTCCATTCATACCGCCATTTATTTGGTTGCCTCTTTTTGCCTTTCCAATTTTTGAAAAATAGCAGGCAGCAACGTTATTGCAGCGAGCAACGTCATGCTCAGACCGATTACTGCCAAATTGCCAATTGAATTTAGCCCGTTATGTTGGGCAAAAACCAAACCCAAAAATCCGAGCATGGTGGTTACAACACTAGCGATAACCGGCATTCCCGTACTTTTTATAACAAACCAGACCGAGCCTGAACCTTCCTCTTTGTATCGATGATAAATATGAACGCCATTATCAATGCCAATTCCGATAATTGAAGGCAAAACCACCATGTTAAAGAAGTTGAATTTAATGCCTGTAAAATACATAATTCCGCCAAGCCAGAGCAATGCTGTAACCAGTGGAGTTAAAATTAAAAGTGTCGCCCTCAGCGATCTTACATCGATTAAAACCAGAGCAAAAACTGCCAGCATGGCAAGACAAACAGCGATTTTACTTTCAGCCAGAAGGACTCGCAACATGTCGGCGATTACTATATTCGGACTTGAGGCATAAAAGGTTTTGCCGGACTCCAATTCTATTTTATGGATATCATCCGAGAAACGCATGGCTTCCCGGCCATCTCTCAATTTTATACCCGGGATAATAAAAACAAACTCACCGAGGCTGCCATCTTTTCCAATAAAACGCTGTACCATTTTTTCAGGCAAATCTTCCAGGGCGATCTCCCGTCGTTTTGCGAGTAAGTCTTTCAACTCATCAAGATTTTCTTTGTCCTTGCCCTTCACTAACTCAGCTTCATCCGAGTCTATCAGATTCTCAATTTCTGTTAAAACTGACATTTTATAACTCTGGCTATCTGGCACCACAGTATGAAGCGTTATAACAGATTTAACCGTAGGCTTGTCAATATTGGTGTAAGTAGAAAAAACCAACTCCTTGGCAATTTCAAGCTCTCGCCGGAAATCAATACCATTCGTATTTTCCCTAAACGCTGCAATGTCATCGTTTAAACTCACAAGATATTCATTTACGGACTGGTCTGATTCATAGACTTTGGAACGGGCAGCCAATAAAGAGTCCTGCGCATGGATTTTTCTGATATCACGCTGTACCGCCCGAAGCTTTTTACGCAACTTTGATTCAGAGGAATCCTCAAGCGCAGCCGTTATGCCCTCATGCAAGATTTCCAAATCATCAATGAGTTTTAATACGGGCCGACCCTTTTGTATAATTTTATCAATATATTGCACAATTTCTTTAGAACTTTCTTTGCTGTCTGAAAGAATAATCGCCGGCGAAGAAGCCTCCTTGGCAAAAATACCGGATAGTTTTTTAGCCATCTCCTTAGATTTTGGCAAATTAGAGCGCAGTTCCTTGAAGTCGTACTCAAAAGTAATGCCTTTTTCCGAAGTAAAAGAAATAACGGCCGCTGTTATCCCAATTACTGTAAAAGCTGTAGCCAATGCGATAATTGTGCCCGAAAATGGCAGCTTTCGTTTGCTCTTAACGACGACTTTTTCAGTCTTGGGCGCAGAGCGAATCCAGCCGATTTTATCGAAAACAATGAGAAAAGCAGGGAAAACAATGGTCATGGCAACGTAGGCAGAGATAATGCCAAAACCACAAATAAACCCAAATTGGCTGAATCCTTTAAAATCGTTGAACATGAGAGTAAAAAAGGCAACGGAGGTGGTTATCGCGCTGGTAAAAATACCCCGTCCGGTCTTTGCAACCGTTTTATGAATCGCATCCTGAATACTATCTCCACCACGTCTCGATTCTAAATATCTTGCAAAAGAATGAATGCCGTAATCAATTCCCATTCCCAAAAGAATAATAAATAGAAATGCCGTAATGGTATTCAAGTCACCATAGATAACTTCTGTCAATCCAAAAGTCCAGGAAATACTCATGATCAAAGGAATGAAAATAAAAATAAAACCGCCCGGCTGCATAAAATAGAATGACACAAAAAGAATAATCGCCGGAACCGTGGTATATAAATTTAAGTACAGATCTGAAATAACTGTATCGTTTTCATCGATGCTGCTTTTGTAACTGCCGCTATAAAGCACCTCGATACCGGGATCAATGCTTTGAAGATCAGAAGCCTCAACTATGCCTTCCACTTCGGCAAAAAGCTTACGAACAAATTTTAGCGCGCTGGCAGTTCCGTAAGCATAAACCTGCATTGCGATAATGGTTTTATCTTTATTTGTGTAAAACGCATTTTCACTGCCTTTAGAATACTGTTTGCGCATTCTTTCAAGATCATCTTCCTCATTACCATCATCGAAGAGATCCAAATACATGCCACTGACTTTTAATTTTTCTGTGTTGATTTTTTCGTGGACAATATCTTTCAGCTCATTGAGTTTGTGCAGGTCAGCAAAAATTAGCGCATTGTCTTTCAAAAACTTTCTATCTTTTTGATATTCAACATTTTTTACCAATGAACCTTCAGATAGATTTTCAGCCAAAATTGTTGCGGCTTGTTTGAGCTTTTCAAAATCCTGGCCTTCTACCGCGACAATCAGGCTGCCAACGCCACCCACTTTTTGTTTGATTTTTTCTAGCTCGGAAACACTTTTATAAGTCTTGGGTAACAGCTCGGCTATGTTGGTCTTCAGTCCAAGATCCTTGACCGAAAATGCCGAAAGAATAGTCATCAAAACAGAAAGAGTAATTATTTTGATATAGTGCCTATAAATCAAACGAGGGAGCTTTTCAAAGATGGAGATACTTTTTTTCATCTATTTTTTTTTACTTTCAATTATCAGCATTCAATCTATATCGATTTTTTTCTCTTTAATTTCTCTAAGAACCGAAATATACCGACCTATAATATACTCCCAACCAAACCTATCTTCAACATATTTCTTACATGTTGCAGACAATTTTTCTAATTCTTCATTCAAAACAAAGTCGATTTTTTTGGCAAACAACTCAGCGTCACCCTCTTGCACAAGGTAACCATTTTTTCCTGGTTCTATAACGTCTTTTATGCCCTCAAGTTCCGAAGCGACCACCGGAGTTGAACAATAGTTTGCTTCAATCAGAACGATGCCAAATCCCTCCATATCACCGCTAACCCGAATATTGGGCATTACAAAAACATCTGCAGCAGAATAGGCATTTTTCAAAACATTATCCGGTTGCTTACCAAGAAGAATTATATTCTCTTTTTGAGGAGCATTCTTGATTGCAGATTGTAAGTCGGCTAATTCAGGACCATCACCTATAATTAAATACACGCAATCTCGCTGTATCCCCGGCCAGATTGAACGAACAAACCACTCATGGCCTTTGCGTTTTACCAATCTACCTACGGTTAACAGCAAATTCTTATCGGATAAATCTATCCCAAGACTATCACTTAGAAACTTCTTTGCTTCTGTTTTATCAGGCACCACCCCAATATCTTTTTTATCCAGCCCGTTAGAAACGACAAAAGCCTTCTCAGTTGGAATTCCTCTTTTGGTACAAGCCAATTTTGTTGCATTTGAAACAGCAATCACGCCATCAAGTTTAGAAAAGACCTTTCTCACAAATTTTTGATAAAAAATATTGGGGGTGGTTACGTCTAAACCGTGGCAAATAACAGCCATCGGTATTTTGATACGACTACGCAAAAAAACAGACAGACTGGCAGTAACCATCGATGAAAACAAAATAATATCTACGTTTTCCTTTACGGCCTTTTTAGGTAGGGAGTATAACAGGTTGAACATAAAAAGAATCGTATTAACAACAATCCTGTTCCAGGACGAATGTAAAATAATAGGGATTACAGTGACATCTTCACGAGTTTGCAAAGCACGATATAACTGAACACTGACGCGCTGCATACCGCCAATATTTTCCAACGGAGCATCTTTCGGAGGGTGTGTGTGTGATATGTAAAGGATTCGCATCTACCGGGTATCCCAATTCCTGCTCTATTAGGGGACAGTGACCTCGGTATCGATCGTATTTAAGGCTTCAGGAGAGTTTTGAGGAATATTGGCAACTTCAAGATAGTTTTGTAATAAGCCTTGATTGATGGTGTCCCAATTGTAGTCATTAACCGCTTTTTTTCGGGCAACTTCTGCCATTTGTTTTCTCAAACCGACATCTTTCACTAATTTTAGAATGAGCCGGGAAAACTCTTCGCTGTCTTGAGGGTGAGCGAGATAGCCGTTTACGCCTCTATCAACCAAAGATTTACTGCCAGTTGCTTCAGCAACAACGGCCGGCAAACCACTTGCCATTGCTTCTAAAGTAACATTCCCGAAAGTTTCTGTGTCGGATGGGAAGAAAAAAATATCGCTGCTGGCATATGCTTTAGCGAGCTCATCTCCGGTCATAAAGCCTACATAACGGCTATTGGGGAGCTTGGCCTCTAAATCTTTCCTTGCTGGGCCATCACCAACAATTAGAGACTGAATATTTTTATGTTTCTTTTTTAAGTCCTTTATAACTTTTGCATAAACATTTAAATTTTTCTCCCACACCAGGCGAGAAACAAATGTAATCACAACATCATCATCTGCAAAACCAAGTTTTCTGCGCCAGGCTAAATCTCTTTTATTTGGGTTGAAGCGTTTAGTGTCCACACCCCTGGCCCACAATCTGAGTCCGTTTTGAATTCCGTTTTGGACCAATTCACTCACCATATCAGTGGTGGGAACGTAAACATGCTCACATTGATTGTAAAACCAGGAAATATACTTTTGGCCAAGTGATTTGAGCAAATCTAAATTGTAATACTTTAAGTAGCTCGTAAAATTCGTATGATACGAGGCAACAAGAGGAATGTTATTCGCTCGTGCAAAACGCATTGCGGAGAATCCAAGATAATCCGGCGTAGCGATATGTATTAATGTTGGAGCGAATTCTTTTAATTTTTGTTGGGCATTTGCCGGAAATCTAACTGCCAATCTGTACTCCGGCCTTCCCGGAATTGGTACAGAAGGCACAGCTACTAACTCACCATTTGGGGTTTTTAAAGCAGGTTCTTTTGTAAAAGAACTAAAGACCTGAACTGGAATATCCCGATCCTGTAGAAACCGGACCAACCTGTTCAATGAAAGAGTCACCCCATCCACAACTTGATTATAACTTCCGGTAAAAATAGCGACTCTTAACTCACTCATGACACTCCCAATATTCTAACTTTCTGGTACATTCTAAAACAAAACCAACCACTTATTACTATTTATAAACTGGTACATCTTCTTCAGAAGACATTCTTCACCAATAAAACGTTAAGGCAATTAAACAAAATATATCAAAAACGCAAGAATTTAGTTTAAAAATTCAGTCGATTTAAATTTCTTAAAAATTGAGCGATCAACGAAGTTTTTTGGTGAAAATATACCGCCGTTGAAACAAATAATTTAAAGAGGCAGTGATTAGTAATCTACCGCTTGAAATTAACCACAAAATTGCTATAAATAACTATTGACAAATAATTCTAAAAATACAACAGTGTTGTGGAGGATTTTTAAATGTCAGAAACACCCTCAAGTATGTTGGCGCTGGGAACAGTTGCTCCGGATTTTAATTTACCGGACACAGTTTCCGGCAAGAGTATAACATTGAACGAACTGAAATCTGACCAGGCAACAGTTGTCATGTTTATTTGCAACCACTGCCCGTACGTATTACATGTAAATGATGAGTTGGTTAAATTAGCAAACGACTATCAGCCAAGAGGCATTAACTTTGTTGCAATCAGTTCAAATGATGTCGAAAACTACCCGCAGGACTCGCCGGAAAAAATGAAACAAACTGCGGCAACGTTAGGCTACCCATTTCCTTATTTGTATGATGAAAGCCAGAATGTGGCCAGAGTTTACCAGGCGGCCTGTACCCCTGATTTTTATATTTTTGACAGCGAATTGAAATTGGTCTACCGTGGCCAACTAGATGAGTCTCGGCCTCACAGTGGCAGACCCGTGACCGGCAGCGATATGCGCGCAGCGCTTGATAACATCCTGTCCGGCGCACCGGTTAGCGATAACCAGGTTCCCAGCATGGGCTGCAATATTAAGTGGAAATACTCCTGAAGTATCAATAGGTACATAATTGTGATAAGTGTAAAATATTTAAAAACGGATTCTCAAAATAATGTTTAAAAAAATAATCATAGGCTGCTTATTCTTTGGTACACTCAACGTTGTAAGTGCTGGAGAATGGCTTACAGATTTCGAAGAAGCAAAAAAAATGGCTGTAAAAAAAGACCAAAATATCATCCTGGTTTTTCAAGGTTCGGATTGGTGTGGACCATGTATAAAGTTGGACAGAGAAGTTTGGAGCGCCGAAGAATTTAAAGCTTACGCCAAAGACCATTTTGTAATGCTTAAAGCCGATTTTCCAAGAAAAAAAAGCAACAGGTTGAAAAAAGCCCAACAAGAAAAAAACAAAAAGCTGGCTGCGAAATACAACAAAGAAGGTTTTTTCCCTCTTGTGGTTGCATTAGATAAAAACGGTAAAGTATTAGGTAAGACCGGCTACAAAAAAATGAAACCGGCAGAATATATCAAACTATTGTCTTCTTTCTAAAAACATTTATGTTCAAACTTTTATTGTTCGCGGTTACGCTTGTAGATTTCACAGCTCTTCACGCTCAACAAATTTACAAGCGTAGTTTTGCACTAATGGGAAGTGACTTTAGCATAACTGTAATTGCTAAAGATTCCTCCGAAGCCCAAAGTTATATCGACCTCGGCATTAATGAGATCTCGCGAATTGAAAAGTTGATTTCATCCTGGGATGGTAATTCTCAAACATCGAAAATCAATACAAATGCAGGGCTTAAACCTGTAAAAATCGACAAAGAATTGTTTGATCTTATTGACCGTTCTTTAATGATTTCAAAACTTACTGAAGGTGCATTTGATATTAGCTACGCCTCAATGGACAGAATTTGGAAGTTTGATGGAAGCATGAAGAAGATACCGACAGCGGATAGAATAAAGGCTTCTGTCTCCAAAGTAGGGTACCGAAATATCATACTTGACAAAGAAAAACAAACTGTCTTTCTAAAGCTAAAAAAGATGAAAATTGGCTTTGGTGCCATAGGCAAGGGATACGCTGCGGACAAAGCCAAAGCGATATTATTCTCTCAAGGTGTTCGTGCGGGAATCATCAATGCATCAGGCGATATAAGTGCCTGGGGAAAACAACCCGATGGCAGTGAGTGGAAAGTTGCCATCACCAATCCCTTAAACAAAAAAAATGCTTTTGCATTATTACCAATAAAAAAGGGCGCAGTCGTTACATCCGGCAATTATGAAAAATATGTGAGCTTTAATGGCAAGCGCTATTCGCACATTATTAACCCAAAAACAGGACACCCAACTTCTGGAATTATTAGCGTCACAGTATTTGCTCCAAAAGCAGAAATAGCAGATGCGCTGGCCACATCGATATTTGTTATGGGCGAAAAAGTAGGGTTAAACTTAATTAACCAATTACCAGAAACAGAATGTATTATAATTGATGATCAAGGTAACATTCATAAATCTAATCACATAGAGATGGACACCCAATGATGAAAAAACTTTTGATGATGCCTTTCGCACTAATAGCTTTAACTTCGTGTGTCGCTGTTAAAGAGTATGAAAAAATAAATATCAACGATCCGGATATGGAACTAGTTTCAAGAAAAGTTGATCGCTTTGAAACTACTTTTCAGCTTTACCGCGAGTCTTCTGCCGGAGCTAATGGTGGCAAAACCGGAGGGGGTTGTGGATGCAACTAAATCAGAAATATGGAAAAGTCGCTCTCATTTTCACTTTTCTTTTGGCATCTTTGGGTTATGCTCAAAATGACGAAACAGAGCTTTACAAAAAACGTGTTCTGGAAACCGCCGAAATTGACTTCTTGTACAGTTTCTATACGCAAGACGGTGACAACGCTGCTGTTACAGGCGGTATTGGCACAGAAAGTTTAACCGATCAAACCCCGACTATTGTTGTCTCTATTCCTTTAAACGATGACGACGTTTTAACCATTGATGCCGGTATTTCAGCCTATACTTCGGCTTCCTCAAGTAACTTGGACCCATTTGAAATTAGCGATGATGATGATGACGACGATGACGATGAAGAGAATAGAGCGAGACAACCAAACCCTTCCGCAAGCCCTTGGGTTGAATCTTCCGGCGCCTCAAAACAAGATGTCTGGTATAACATTAATGCAAGCTACAGCCACGCAAGCGACGACAGGAACAAGCTTTGGAGTGCCAATATAAATTTTGCCACAGAATACGACTACACCTCTTTCGGTCTTGGTGGCAGTTATGCTAAACTTTTCAATGAAAAAAATACTGAAGTTAGCATTAAATCGAATGTCTTTTTTGATTTTTGGAGTCCGGAATATCCGGTTGAGTTTTTTGCGACTATTGAAAAAGGACAAAGCCTCAGTAATGGACTCTTTGCAGAGATAGATGTTTTAGACCAAAATGGCAATACCATTGATAAAAATGGAGCAAATGCCTGGAGCCCTTTAAAAAACAAACTTTTAAATGATAAAAACAGAAACTCTTATTCGGTCTCACTTAGTTTTTCTCAGATTCTAAGCGAGAACGCGCAGTTATCTTTGTTCGCTGATTTGGCTTACCAAAACGGCTGGCTGGCCAACCCGATGCAGAGAGTCTATTTTGCGGACAGACCTAATTTTTATGTAGGAAATCCATCCGGAATAGCTAAATATGCCTCACCTTCCAGTCGGAATATTTTTCAATTGGCCGATGACATCGAGCGCTTACCAGACACCCGGTTTAAGATACCCATAGGGGGCAGGTTAAACTATTTCATCAATGAACTTTTTGTTCTGAGAACATATTACCGTTTTTATTTTGATGATTGGGGTATTCAATCCCATACCGCAAATTTTGAGATTCCGATAAAAATTAAAGACAAGTTTACCTTGTACCCGTCCTATCGTTATTATAGCCAAACAGCAGCTGATCATTTTGCGCCTTACGAACAACATATTTCGACGCAGGAGTTTTACACGTCAGATTACGATTTATCCGAATTTACTGCAAATCAATTTAGTTTTAGCATAAAATACACTGACATTTTTACCAGCTTCCACATTGGAAAGCTAGGATTGAAAAATGTCAATTTAAAGTTTAGTCGGTATGAAAGAGATTCGGGGTTAACAGCAAATATTCTTTCTTTCGGAACAACATTTATTTTTGACAGATATGTGCAATAGCGCGGACAAACGCTGGGCGGAATAGATTTGCCTGGCATCTTGAAGATAAATGAAAATTAATTATTCGTTTCTTAAAAGAAAATTTCTTATCATAAAGTACTAAAAATTGCTAGTTAAGGAGAAGTACCATGTCGCCGAATTTCAATTTCATCAAAGAGCAGGCTATTGCGTTGCCAGTCGAGGAAAGAGCTGATTTAGCTCATGAGTTGCTCATTAGCCTGGACGAACAAATGGATACTGATATTGAAAAAGCCTGGGATGAAGAAATCCGAGAACGTGTGGAAGAAATTAAAACCGGCAAAGCAAAAGGTAGAATTGCGGAAGATGTGATAGCTGATATTAGAGCTAAGTACTCATGAAAATGATTATTATTCATCACTCTGCTGAAATTGAACTATGGCAGGCTGTTGAATACTACGAATCAAAAAGATGTGGACTCGGTTTAGAATTTGAGAAAGAAGTGAGCAAAGCACTGGTACAAATTCAAAGTGCTCCCGAAAGATGGCCAAAGAAAAATCATGACACACGATTATATTTATTGAAGAAATTCCCATATTCGATTTTTTACCTTGACCTTTCAGACTTCATTTGGGTTGTTGCATTTGCCCACCAAAAAAGAGAACCGTTTTATTGGCGCAAAAGACTGGATAAAATTTGACAATATCATCCGGACAGAAATGCGCTAGTTTTTAGATTTTTTACTTTGACTTTTCCCAAATATTTCCCTTCATTTTCTTGCATTCCTCCGCAATTAAAAATAAAAGTTATACCTCATTAAAAAAGAAGATTATAAGAAATGGTATAATAGCTATGAAGTTTATTATAACAAAGGGCTCCCCGAATATTCCTTTAGAAGTAATCGAGGCTCAAGAATCGGAAACCCTAATATTTTTTTGTGGCGCGGGCATTTCTTACCCTGCTGGCCTTCCAGGTTTTTCAGGTTTGGTTGAAAAAGTTTACGAAGGATTAGGAGAAGAAAAAAAAGATTTGGAGTCTGAAGCCATTAAGAACAAACTTTATGATCGGGCACTGGGATTGTTAGAAGCTAGAATCATCGGACATAGAAATCTAAAGGTTAACCCAGTGCGGAAAGAGATTATTAGGCAATTAACTATTGCGAGTGGTGCCAACTTACAGACTCACAAAGCCATTTTACAACTATCTCAAATAAGCACACAAAAATACCGTCTTGTAACCACGAACTTTGACCGTGGATTCTTACTTGCGAATACTGAAACCTTCCAAATGATTGATGCTGCTCCGAAATTGTCGGTACCCAAACCATATAAATGGGAAAGTATCGTTCATTTACATGGCATTATCGATGATTCTGACCCAAATGGTTCGCACATGGTTCTTACAAGTGGGGATTTTGGTTCGGCCTATTTAACGGAACGTTGGGCAAGTCGATTTATTACTGAGCTTTTCAGTCATTTTACAGTTCTTTTTATTGGCTATAGCATAAACGATCCAGTCATTCGATACGTAACAGATGCTGTCGCTGCAGAAAAGCAAAGGGGATACGAAGGTTTTAAACAACCTTACTTAATTGCACACACAACACCATCTAAAAGAACTGAAAATGAAAGGGCTTGGTTCGCAAAAGGAGTTGAGCCGATTCTATATGAATATGCCCATAACAATTTACATAAAACACTTGTCGAATGGGGAAAATATGTCAGAGATGGTTTAAATGCAAAAGCTAGAATTATTGCTAAAGAAGCACGGAATGCTCCATTGCCACCGTATGATCAGGAGCCGGCGGTAATCCGTTTAATTGATGTTTTACGTGAAAAAACTCAGCCAAATCAAGAAAGTGTCACTGGGTATCCAGCTAAAATATTTAGAGAACTTGACAATCCTCCCGCTCCTGTTGAGTGGCTACCGGTATTGGATGAATTCGGCTTGTTAGCTATTGCTCTCCCAAAAGATAAAGTTTTTCCAGTTGCAGCATCAGTGTATCAAACGAATTTGGTAGGACCAAACAAAATAACACATGAACTTTGGCAATGGCTTTTGCATCATCTTGAAAATGATAAGCTTATCCATTGGATTATAGATCATGGCTCTTGTTTGCACCCAGGTCTTGAATGGTTTATTAAACACAAAATTTCTAATAATGAAATCAAAGAGCCATATTCAACATTCTGGAGAATTGTAACATCTAATCATGTGTATTGTGGATCGCAGGACTTAAATGATGGACGTGGACATGAGTATCTGGAGGGCTTAAAGACAGGAATCAACAAATTAATTATAGCAGAGTTTTCTAAATTGCTGGAACCAGCATTCACCCTTAAAAAATCAATAGACTTGTCTGGTTTCATGGGTGAAGAGAGTACAGAAAACAATAAAAAGGCGCCGTTTGAAGTAGAAGTAGCAATTGGTTTATCTCCTTGGGTTTATATGGAATTACAAAAACGCAAGGATTTCCCTAATAACTTTATAAACTTGTTGCTTCCTGCTACTCAAGCGCTTAATAAAGCACTTGAATTATGGGAATTTGCTGGCCTTGCCGAGAAAAAACATGACAGAAGTTATAGGGACATGGTTTCAATTTCACCACACTCACAGAACCATCATTTTAGTTCTTGGGCTATTCTGATTGAAATTTGTCGAGATTTGTGGGAGGCTTCCTGGCAAAACAATAAACCCCTTGCTAGAGGAATAGCTTATTTGTGGCGGTCTTTAAAATACCCTACATTCCGAAGATTAGTACTCCATGCGTACACTGTAGCAAAACCTAAAATTTATCAAAAAACAGTTAATTATTTACTGCAAGACAATGGATGGTGGTTGTGGTCTGTTCAGACCCGTCGAGAGGTTTTTAGGTTACTATATGTCTTATGGCCTCAACTTCAAAAAGAACAATATCTCGTTGATTCGATTATAGATATTGTATTGCAAGGCCCACCACAAAAAATGTATCGTGATGACTTAATAGAAATAAAGTGGGAGGAGCATTATCTATTTAACCACGAAGTTTGGCTAATGCTTGCCAAATTGAACGAATTTGGCGGATTACCAGACAAGGCAATGGAAATGTTGGAGCAGCTAAGTGCAAAATATCCAGATCTCGAACTGCGAGAAGGGGACCGGGACGAGTTCCCCCACTGGTTCGGCGAAACGAGGTATGGCTATGACGTTGATACAACTGTAGATAAACTCTTCTCGAAGGATTTGTCAGATTTAGTAGAGTATTTATCTCAGGAAGATGATCGATACAGCCGAGGTAGGATTGACCTTTTTAGCAAAGCTTGCAAAGACTATAAAAATAAAGTAATACAAGTAATAAGATATTTAGTTGCCAACAAAAATTGGAATAAACAGATTTGGCACGCTGGTTTGGTCGGACTTTCTGATTGTGATAAAAAAGCCTGGAAAGAAATAGCGCCATTACTCATAAAAGTTAGCTCCGAACTCTATAGAGAGGAATCATGGGCAATCGCCTGGTGGACTGAGAAAACAATTTCTTCGATATCTGAAAGTGAAGAAGACAACTTCTGGGCAATTTTCAATTTGTTGTTAGACAATATTTCAGATGAGCGAAAATATGAACCAGATAAAAATATTGTCAATTATACTATTAATCACCCAATTGGCATGATTACCGAAGCATTAATGAATAGATTTAGTATCAGAAAATTGAAAAATGGTGAAAGAATCCCTGACGGAAATCTATTATTGAGTGTTAATCGGCTTATCGCAGACTCATCGAATAAATTACTTGCTGGGAAAATCATTCTCATCTCTCGTCTAAACTATTTTTATGCTGTTGATCCAGACTGGACTGAAAAAAATCTAATTCCTCTTTTAGACTGGCAAAGATCCAACTCTGCGGCGCTAATTTGGCAAGGCTATTTGTGGAACCCTCGTTTTTCAACCAACTTAGTTATCGCAATTAAGGTGTACTTGCTTGATTCGATTGAAAATAAAGATCAGCTCGGTCAGTCGAAGGATAGACTTTTTCAGTTATTTGTTCTTATCTGTTTCGAGTTTCCAGATTTATATAAGTTACAAGAGCAGCGCTACGCGTTAAATGCGATGGGGGCAGATGGACTTATAGCTGTTTCCAGATTTCTTTCGGATCTTGTCAGAAGTGATCCACAGAGTGCAGATACCTATTGGCTTAATAGATTGCAACCATTCATTATGAGGGCATGGCCTAAATCCGCAGATTTCATTTCGGATAAAACATGTCAAAATTTTGTTTTAACTGTGATAGAGCTTGATGAGGTTTTTGCAGAAGCCGTGGATTTTATCGAGCCTCTACTAAAACCAACTCCAGACCTTGGACATTTAATCTATCGTATAGTTGATAAGAGCTTACTAGAAACACAACCCAAAACGGTATTAAAATTACTAAGTATCATCTTCTCTGATGAATACCAATTTCTCACGGGAAAATTTCGTGAATTACTCAACAGAATGGTTGAAGCTGATCCAGAAATCGAAAATGATCCAAACTACATGCGTATGAGTAATTTTCTAACCGAACATGGACAATAAAACCTTGCGAATGCCTCAGGCCTTCGCAAGGATGCAATGTCTCCCTACGATTTAGCAACGACGCCTTTTCCACCAGCCGGATACCTCGTGCCCCTTTATCTAAGTCATTCACTTTTTAAAACTGCTTTCATCATTTTGGAAACTGGAGGATTCAAGATTTGAACTGTGCCTTCTATTCTTACAACTGTGTTGGTCTTCCTCCTAACTGTGATCTCCTTTCCCCGAACTGCGATCTCCGTCCCATGAACTGTGACCTTTGTCCCGCAATCTGTGATCTCCATCCCGCGGCCTGTGATTTAACTCCCCCGAATTGGGTCAGGTTATCCTCAAGCTGTGAAATCTGTTCCGCGCAGTGAGATTACAATTCTGGGGAAAGCGTAAAAATAGAACCCTTGCTAAGGCTCGAACCTTCCAAGTTGTAAATCTCTGCTATGAATTCGAATCATCCAACAACGACGCCTTCTCCACCAACCGGATAAACTCGGCGCGGTAGCCTTCGGTGTCATCACCTTTGGCGGTTTTTGCCAGCTTGAGCGTGCTGTCGTATGATGAAGCCTGCTTAAACTCCGAGTCGCGCAGAATCATACCAAACTCCGCCACCGCCGCTGAAAACCGAAAATTCTCCGAGCTTTTTGCCATGGTTTTTGGTTTACCTTTCAGGGTTTCAACCAACAGCTTACTGGTGTCTTCGTTTGGCTTTTTGTAGCGCAGTTTCACGGTCATCCATTCATCTGAGTCCGACTTGCCTGTGGTGTTGAGGTTTTGGTATTTCAGCGCGTCAACGTCTTTGATAAACTCACTCTCCACACCAGTGGGAATTATTTCGTACAGCGCAGTCACGGTGTGGCCAGCGCCGAGTTCGCCTGCGTCTTTTTTGTCGTCGTTAAAATCTTCATTGGCCAGCTTACGGTTTTCATAACCGATCAGGCGGTAAGCGCCAACCTTCTCCGGGTTAAACTCGATCTGAATTTTAACATCCTTGGCAATTGTAAACAAGGTCGCCTGCAGTTCGTTAGCAAAAACTTTCTTCGCCTCTAAAATATTATCGATGTAGTAGTAATTGCCGTTGCCCGCATTACTGATGCTCTCCATGCGGCCGTCCTTATAATTGCCCATACCAAAACCGCAAATTGTCAGATAGATACCGTCCTTGCGCTTTTCTTCGATCAGTCGTGTCAACTCAGAGGTTGAAGAAGTACCAACATTGAAATCACCGTCTGTGGCCAGAATCACACGGTTGTTGCCCTCGACCAAAAGATTTTTCTTAGCTACGTCGTAGGCCAGCTTAATACCCGCACCGCCAGCGGTTGAACCACCTGCATTCAAATTATCCAACGCAGCCAGTATTTTTTTCTTCTCCGCTACCGGTGTGGAAGGCAAAACCAGGCCGGCCTGACCAGCATAAACCGCCAATGCTACGCGGTCTTTAGCCTGTAAATTCTTCAGCAAAATTTTAAACGATGACTTTAGCAATCCCAGTTTGTTGGGGCTATTCATGGAACCGGACACATCAATGAGAAAAACCAGGTTGCTGGGTGCAAGCTTTTTAGTATCCAGCTTTTTACCCTGCAAGCCGATGTGTACGAGTTGATGCTTGGCATTCCAGGGTGCTTGAGAAATTTCCATGTTCACTGAAAACGGTTGGTCTTTTTTGGGTTCCGGATAATCGTAGTTAAAATAGTTGATCATCTCTTCGATGCGCACGGCATCTTTGTACGGCATCTGACCGCTGTTGATAAACCGGCGCACGTTGGCGTACGAGGCTGCGTCTACGTCGATGGAAAAAGTCGAGAGCGGATTGCTGAGTGCAGTCAGAAAAATATTCTCGTCAATGAGATCATATTCTTCTGTATTATGGTCTACCTGTGGTTGATCTAAATCTCCGGCCAAATTGAACGTGTTCAACTTCCCACCAGTTCTTGAAAATTCGCGGTAAGCTTCAGTACGCGCAGGTTGTTGCCCGGACAATTTGTACTTTTTCTCCATTGCACCCGCCGAGGTCATTTGGATTTCTGGCTCTGCAACTGCATCCAGAATAAAGAGATCTTCCTCATTGGAAATATTTTCAGATACCTTGGCATCGTCCTTTATTTCAACAACCTGCTCGTTTTGTGGTGGTTCAATTTGTTGTGGAGTTTCGGCCGGTTGCTTGGTGCTGCTGCAGTGGGATGCCAAAATCAGGATGAATAAAATATAAAAGTTACGCATGGTAAACCTCCATAGGTTTAGGGTTATTTTAGATTGTGTTTTGAATATAAATTCATTTACTTTTTTCAGGTTAATGACATAAACTGTAAAAAGGTAAATGCTGAAATTTAAATTTTTTCCGGAACAGCAAATAATCAACCGGATCAAAAGCAACGACCGCGCTGTCTTGGGCGAGCTTTACAATCAACACCGCAAAATGGTTTTCAGCTATGTGGTGAAGAATGGCGGTCGGGAGGCCGATGCTGATGACATGCTGCAGGAGGCGATCATCGTGCTTTGGCAAAATGTCTGCTCGGGAAAATTTGAACTAAAATCTAAAATTAGCACCTACATGCTTGCAATCGTAAAAAATAAATGGCGTGCCGAAAGCAGAAAGCTCGGGAAACTATCGGATGAACCGCTGCCGGAAAATCGTTCCGACGGCGGAGAAAATTCACTGACATCTTTGATTCAAGATGAAAATCACCAATCACTGGAAGATGCATTAAACCAAATAAGCGCCGGCTGTAAGGAGCTGCTTTTACTTTTTTATTTTGAAGAAAGAAACACGAAAGACATCGCACGCATTATGAATTTTTCAGGGCCGGATGTGGTGAAGGCAAAAAAATACCAGTGCAAAAAAAGCCTGGAAGCAGCAATGAAAGGCGTGCTGCAAAAATCCGAAAGGTAACCAAAATGAAATGTCAATTTATCAACAACGACGACTTTTTTGAAGATTATATTTTAGAACGACTCGACGAAGCTGAAAAACAAGCTTTCAAGGGGCATCTGAGCGAATGCAAAGTTTGTTCAAAAAAACTTGCTCAGCAGGAAAAAATCCTCATCGGCATTCGTGAAGTTGGTCGTGCCGAAATGAAAGCTGAAATTAAAAATCAAGCCGAGTTGGCAAGTTCAGAAAAGTTCAATTGGAGTGCAGTTACGCGGATAGCTGCGTTGGCTTTCATTTTCATTTTAACACCCACCATGTATTATGTTTATAAAAATCAGGTTCAACCGGAGAGTGCGCCGCTTGCCGCTCAAGAGTCTTTATCAGAGCTCATGACTGCGGAGTCTGATTTTGCGGATGAGCTCGGTTCATTACCTGTTGAAAAAGAAGTCTCCGAAGAAACTAAAAAAAACAGACCAACGACAGCTTCAAATATTTTGGGGAAATCGGAAAACCAATTGAGATTGAATTCGCCAAAATCAAATCAACAAGCGCCTCAGCTAAAACTCAGGAAGAGAATATCTAAAGAAGATTCGAGGACTGAACAAACTGCTATTCAAAGTTTAGACAATAAAGCAGGAATTGATATGCACTCACTCGAAGAAGCAGAATCTGATGCGACGGACGATGATTTATCTTTCGTGCTTGAAAACGAAGTTTTACCTGTATCATTAGGCTCTATGCCACGCGATGACCGCCTTGAAGATCGGGATTCTAAAATAGAGATAAATTCCTTTTTAGAAAAGAAAGATGAAAGCACAATTTTTTCGAAAATCATCAGTTTAAATGATAGGGAGGTTGGTTTTCAGCTCGTCATCGAACCACACATCCAGACAGGCATAGAGAGTAAATGGCCTGACGAATTCCCGATTTCCGTCACAAGACCTGACTCCAACAGAATCGTTCTAAAAGGAGAACTACCCGCTCAAATTATCAGCAAGGATGACTTTTCAGCCAGAGGTATTTCTAAAAATGAAATTGAAATTCAGTTTGGAGAAAAAACTATCTACCGAATAAGAATTGATCGCGCGGCTTCAAAAGCGATTCGAATTGATTAGTTCTTGAGTTCTGGTATCGGCGTTAAAAAGACTTAGAGAAAAGAAAGACAACTGTCCCCGGATTATCAATTTTTACGCTGCTCATTTCTCTTTCGCAGCAGGAACCGCAGCAAAAGCAAGGTTGGATACCCCAGGTACATAATAAACTTGCCGAAAGCCACGAGACCTACTTTTACATCGGGATGCGCACTCATTGGATAACGAAAATTGGTCGGACCTTCCGCAGAAAATATATACCCCACCACCAGGACAGCCAGAAAAACTGCCACTTCCCTGAATATCTTTTGTTTGAGTTGATCAGTCATCATCCTAAAAATTTCATTTTATCTTTAGAGTTCTGCAAAGTATAGAAAAAAAAGGTGTCACTCCTGTGGATGCAGGAGTCTCCAGGGTGAAAATAATTAGTAGTTTATGAGATACCTGCATTCGCAGGTATGACAGCAAATTTTGAACATTATGGCATTTTGCAGAACTCTATTTTATCTTTTGTAAGGAGGGTTTTACAAAAAGTGGGTTATACCAAGATATTTTCAAAAAAAATCCCGATAGCATAATAATAGCTGGTGCCAAAAACAGATACGCCTATTAATACCCAAATGCATAAGTCTGCCGAATCACGGTATTGCCCACACTTTCGGCGACCTCACCAAAATCGTTCCAGCGGCGGATGCGATTAACCACGCACCGTTCAACCTGACGATTTTTTACAGTCGATGAAACCACCTCAACTTTGACGACCGAACCTTGTGGCGATATCGTAAAACGAACGACGATTTTACCTTTTAAGTCAGGGTTTCTGCGCAGCTCGCGTTCATAGCAATATTGCACAGACTTGTTATGTTTTACAACCACGGCCTGAATATCATCCGCATTACGGCCTTTACCACGGCCGCCACCTCTGCTGGCGCCATCTCCGTCACCGGATATGATTGCAAAATCACCTGCTCGCTCAAAGGAAAGCGATTCAGTTGCACCCAGGTCTGAAACAAGATCGTCAATGCCGGCGCTGCCAACGGAACGTGTACCCTTGACTTCCTTGATTTGGTTTTTATTGGAGCTATTTCCGCTGCCGCGCAGTCCCGAAAGCCCGGATATTGTTTTATCCAAATCTTTCGTTTTGTATTTCGAACCGCTGATGAAATCGCTCACGCTACTTCCTCTTGACTTTGAACTGGAACTCGTAAGCAAAGCCAAAACGCCTTTATTGCCCACGCTGGCTGCCAACTTTTTCTGGGTCAACTTGCCTTTACTTCGCCTGCGGCCTGTTTTATTTTTTCCTGCATCTGCAACCTGAGTCTTAGATTTCGGTGGCGGGCTGGCCTTCTTCCCAGATTTTTTGGGCGCAGCTTTTTTCTGCGGCGCATCCGGTAGAATTCCCTTTTGCTTCTGGAATTCAAACTGTACATATTGCTCTTCTGTGACAGCTTTTAAATCTTTAATGGTGTTGGCAAGCTGTTCCTGTATTCTTTTGATACTTGACTGGCTGGCAGGAACGGGATTAAATAAAAAATATACTACAACCAGACTGTGTATAATAACAGAGAAACAGAGCACACCCATATATCTTTTATCAAAAGTATCCGAAAATTTCTTTGAAAAGTCGTAAATTATTGGTTCAAAATCTTGTGTTTTCATAAACAAACCTTTTTTTTTCAAAAATCATTCTGAACACGAAACCCCGAATGACAGTACAAAACAAATGTTGGGCGCGAAGAGGGTTGATTTAAAAGATTCTTCGGACTCAAAAAGCGGTTTATCCTCAGAATGACATGGGATTCTACTCACCCTTCTGGTAAACTACCAGCCGCATATTGGGATAATCCGACATCCCGCAAGTTGCCATCACTTTAACCAGGTCTTTGTATTGAATCTCTCTATCCCCCTGAATAACCACTTTTCCGGTAAATGGCATTTCAAATTGAGCTTCCATTCGTTTTGCCTCATTGGCGTGGCGCTGTAACTCCGATTGCAAAGGCGCTATCAAAAAGTCGGTTTGCTTAACCACCTTATCCATCAGAATAACCGGCTTATCATTTACCAAAATCATATTTTGCGAAACAACCAAACTCAGTGCCGTTTCAAGTGGGGCCTTGAGAGTTGACTTGGGCAACGAAAGGGTATCAGAGGGTTGAACAAGCTGGCCTTCCGACGTGTATGCTTTCAA
This sequence comes from Candidatus Zhuqueibacterota bacterium, assembly GCA_029262035.1. GTDB lineage: Bacteria > Zhuqueibacterota > Zhuqueibacteria > Oceanimicrobiales > Oceanimicrobiaceae > JAJDAE01. Next base: position 11,279 of record JAJDAE010000219.1, on the reverse strand, counting down.
CAAAAACACCAGGATAATGGTAAACATATCCATCATAGAGGTCAGGTTTAGTGTTGCATTTTTTACGAATGTATTGTGTCTTTTTCGTCTCGAAGGTACGTAAGCCATAGTTCACCAAGTTTAAGGGGCTGTCTTAGAAGTCCAACGCCTTCACCCTGAGCGGAGTCGAAGGGTGATTGAACTTCTTAAAAAACAACATGCTTCGACTCCGCTCAGCATGAAGAATATTGTAACTTTTCAACTTTGAAAATATCATCTATTACAAAATCATTGCGCTTACTGACGCTTTTGGAAAAAGAGGAATTTCCCGTTCTTCCACTTTTATCGCACGGGCAGCATCCATTGTACTCACCAGCGTCTGGTAATCAATTGTTGGTTCGGCTTGAATCGTTATGGAATTTGTATCCTCGAAACGACCGGACGCCTTGCCTTTTATCTGGTATAGTTTTTCTGCCAACGCCGCATAATCAAATACGCCATCCTTCAGAGGTATAGAGGGCGCCCCCTTCATATTTCTCACAATCGCCGAAGAGCTTGAAATATAGAAACCTTTATTGGTGATGGTAATTGAAAGATCGAGTTTTGTTTCTTTCTGCTCGAGCTTTTTGCCCTCGGTCTGCATGTCTGCCGCCGGCGGTAAATTTAACTCGATCACGCTTAATTTGATAAGTTGAGCCGAGGACAGCAACAGGGGAATCAAAACCACCATCAGGTTCATAATCGGCGTCATGTTCGGCTCCATCGCCTCATTGACTTTGGGCGATCTTCTGCGCGAAGGTTTATAAGCCATGGTTACTTATTTCCCATAATTAAGTTGATCAGTTTCACAGTATGCTCGTCAATTTCGTCGATGATTTTTACGGTTTTATTGTGGATAAAAGTATAAACCATAATCGCCGGAATAGCAATCGCGAGTCCCATCAGGGTTGTGTTCATAGCGGTTGAAATACCAGCGGCGAGAAAGGCTGATTTTTGCGCCGCATCATAGCCTGCTTCCGAGACCGCCGCGAAGGCCAGAATCAATCCGTAGATGGTGCCCGCCAGTCCGATCAAAGTGGCTACGTTGCCAATCATGGCAAGAAAACCGGTGCGCTCCTGCAATTTCGGAATCACCTCAAGCGTGCCTTCATCCACAGAGTTTTGGATGGTGCGGAAATCTGCTATTTTGTTGGTTGAAGCTAATTTCAAACCGGACCTGATGACACGCGGCAGCGCTTTGTCACCGGCGGAATCACACAAAGCAAGCGCATCATTATATTTTCCTGCGGTTACAAGCCGTCTTATTTCAGTCATAAATTTACCTGAATTAATATTTGATTTAACCCAGATGTAATAGCCTCTCTCTACGGCGACGGCAACCATAAAAGCGCCTGTTATCAAAAGCGCCCACATAAAGATCCATCCTGAAGCGCCAGGGCGAAAACTTTCAAACATTTCCATTTTTGTTACTCCTTATTTGGTTTGTTTCAATTATCCTAATTAAATCGCTTTCACACTGAGCGGAGTCGAAGTGTAGAGCTAAGGCTATGCTTCGACTCCGCTCAGCATGAAGAGGCTTGCAGAATCATTTCTTGGTTTGTTTCTCAACAATTGCTTTGATTAATTTTTTATAGTCGTGTACTTTTTTGATTTTAAAAAAATCTTTTCTGAACAATATTTTTTTGCCTGGTAATTCACTCAGTTCTTTTTGGAAACTTCTATCCGTAAATTCAGATGATCCAACGCGCGGCCGTTCCCTGTTTGCAAAAATCGAGACATTCGGTTTTTCCAAAACGGCCTCAATTGAAATTTCATCTAAAATCAATTCACCTGCACTGTTGGTCTTCCCTTTATTTTTTTGAGAAGAATCGGCCTGTGCTAACAAGCTGGTAGTTGCGATCAATAACATTGTTAAAATTTGTAAAAATCTCATCTTCAAAAATACTCTCTTTCTTCTTTGTTTTTTATTTCACGTTCCCAATGTTGGTATTTACATCCCCCCTAAATCCCCTTTTCAAAGAGGTACTTTCCCCTCCTTGATAAGGAGGGGACAAAGGGGTGGTCACTTACTCTGTAAAACAGTCTGTTCTATCACTTAAATCACATCATTTTTTTACGAACATCTTTTGTCTTTTTAGACAATCTCAACCACCCCGGCCTTCGGCCACCCCTCCTTGGATAAGGAGGGGACTTTAACCACAACCCTACTCCGCAAGCATCGTTTCCGGTTTACGCTCCAGCGAATCGTCCTCACCTGGTCTTTGCAGCCGGTCTTTGACTTCTGCCCAGTTAGCAATGCTTTCAATTTCGATAACCGATTCAAGGCCGATGAACTTTTCACCAGAATCAGTAATTTTTATAGCAACAACATTTTTGCCCTGTTTCAGAAAAGTGGAAATATCGTGTTTCTGAATCGTCTTCACATCAGCCGAGTCCTTTATAGCCTCATGAACCAATACATCGTTGACGTACAACTCATAATCACCGCTCGGGTATAGCGATAAGCTTGCGGCAAGCTCCGGCTCGGTTAAATCGAAAGTTTTTCTGAAAAACAAAACCTCCGGGTGGCTGGCAAAATCAGCGCCCTGTTCAATTATTTCTGCAGCTGTTTTATAACCGGCAGCGCTCGTATCCATCTCAACAATTCTTTGTTCATCAAATTCGGTCAACCAAATCTTCTGTACATCGCGGACATTTACAAACTCAGATTCTCCCTCGTTGTAAGCATTGCTCCACAACGAGTCCGTAAAATCGATTGTTGTCCAACCTGATTCTGAAGTTGCTGAAACCATCCAGTCGGACGACGAAGGCAGGAAGCGGTTAAACACATTCACGCCGAATTTCTTTTTGTACTCATCCGGTTTTAATTTTACCAATTGTAGACCAAACTCCGGATTCCACTTTTCCCGGATGACACTTTTCTGACTGTGTTTAAAACCGGCCTGGTATAGAGCGAGCGCACCGTCATTCAAAGTGAAAAATAAATCTTCATAAGTAAATTGTGCGTCTTCAAAATTGATTTGTTCAGTTTTCTGAAATAGCTTTTCATATTCGGCGCGACTGGCTTCCGCGACCAAAGATAAAGAATCCGAAGTGGCGCCCGTTGCTAAAATTGCCTGCAAAATATCATTTTCTTTTTCAACCATTTCAAGAGAATCCAAGCCAAGTGCGTACGCCGATTGCATGGCCGTATCAAATAAAATTGCAGATTCTTTAGCCTGGGTTATGGCAAATTCGGCAAACGCGCCCAATTGTTGTGAAACGTCATAAGCGGTTTCATCATCCGCCTGAATAAGATTTTCATAATTGGGTAGCAGTGCCGTAATTTCGTTTTGCGCATGCTGAGATAAAATCCGTTTTGCATCGGGCAGTAGATTGTTGACGGCAAATATTTCAGTCAGTGAAGAATCCACCCACAGGTTACTGAAACCGAGTTCACTGCTTTCCTGAATATTACGCCGGTGTGCAGCAACCACTTGTTCGACCAGTGGCGCGACAAGTTTTTCCAAAACCTGGCTATGGTAAACCAATTGCTCAAGTTTGGAAATTTCAGCCGGTGCAGGCGCACTCAACAACTCGTGCATCGAATTTGTGTTGAGCTCAGCCATCAAAAACAAGTTTTCAGATACTTTATTTTTACATTTTTCGATCCAGGTTTCAGCTAATTGCAAAGTCGTGTCAGCAGCGGTTATTCTGCCTTCTATTTGTTGGGTTGAATCTGCTGCAGTTTGCGTCTGCAATTTTTCTGCGAAAGCCTGTAGTGCGATCGTGTTACTTTTGTAAGCCGCAACCGCCTGGTCATAAATCTGAGCAGCTTCCTGGTTGATGGTATTTCGCGCAGCAATTTTTTGATTCAAATCTGAACTGTTCACACTTTGTTCTGCCCAGGTTCGCGCCAAATTCTCAAAGAGGTAACCGCTTTTATAAGAAGCCTCATAAAGACGATTTGTGCCAAGACTAACCACTCTTGCATAATTTCCTGTGAGTTCATTTAGCAGCGCTTTTTTCATCTCCTTTTTAGAAGAAAGCGTGCCGTCCGCGCTGGCAAAGCGGATGTTTTCATACTCGGTCAACTTGATTTCTGAAAGCTGAAACAGGGCTTCGGAAAAAACAAATTCATTGGTTTCCAGACCGCTTTCGCGCAGACCATCATTTTTCTTCACCGCGAGATCAAACTGGATTTTGGCATTGGCAATATCATTGCGTTCCTGGTAATATTCGCCACGATGATAATGCGCCGCGATCACTTTTGGTGACTCGGGATATTTTGTGGTAAAGCGTGTATAAATCACCTCAGCCTGAGCCATATTCCCCAGCTTTAAATAATAATTGGCGTTATCGAACAGCAAGTCATCTGCATCGTCAGCATCAGGGTACCTTTCAGAATACAGATTATTTATGCGAATAACGCTGAGCCATTCCTCTGCCTGCACGAAAGAAATGCTGGCATTAAACAGAGCAGCTTGCGATGAGCTGTCCGCAGGATTCGCGTTTGCCAACTTTTCATAAGCCAGGCCGGCTTCATCATAATTTTTGATTTCACGATTATCAAATGCCAAATTATTTAGAGCCTGACGCCAGTGCTCAGAATATTCATATTTGCTAACCAGCGTCGAATAAGCTTCGATGGCTTTTTCAAAATTATTTTCCTTTTCATATTCCAATGCAGCGTTAAACAAGGCTCGATCTGCAATTTTTGCATACGGGGCTTGCATAATGATTCGCATGTAGGTTTCAGCCGCCTGCAAGTGTTTGGATGAATCTGCCAGAATATTTGCCTGCATAAAAATAGCTTCCGCCATTCTCGTATTTGCCTTCTCGCGATGCTCGGGACTCATATCCCGAATTTTCTTTGCGATGAGTTCGGTGCTGCGGTAATCTTCTTTACCAAAATAACTTTCCATGGTGATGAAGCGGGCATAATCCATTTCCGGTGAATCTGGAAAGTGCCTGGCCAATGTTTTAAAATATTTTATGGAGGGCTTGAACTGCTTTTTCTCGTAATAAAGCGCTCCGGCTTTGGCCAGCATTTTCGGTGTTCCGGGCTCATGTGGAAAAACTTTGATATAATTATCCAGTGCGGTGATGAGTATTTTTTCCGAATCTGTTAAGACCGAATCCGTTGAAATATTACTCCCGGGGATTTCCAGCGCTTCTTTTTTTACCATTTCATCTGCAATGGCAACGGCATTTTCAGCCGACTTCTTTTGAAATTCACCTTCGGGGTAAAGGGCGCTGATCGTAATAAATTCAACCAAGGCAGAGCCCGGTTTGCCGAGTTTGGTATCAAGCGTAAGCGCCAGGTTCCAATGCACGCGGGCGCTGTTGCTGTCCACAGGGAAGGACGCCAGGTATTTACGGCTGTCATTCACGGCACGTTGATAAGCGATTATTTCCTCAGTCTCTGCTGCTTTTTTCATCTGGGTCTGGATATTTTCACGCACTGCTTTTTCGGCGAGCACCATGGCTTTATCCCGGTCATCCTCGGACATCTTTTGCCACCAGGAACCATCGTTGTTAAATTTGGCAACCAGCTCGATACGGCTGGCATAAGCCATTTTATCATCTTTTTCGCGGCGGTAGGCTTCTACTATTTTAGATTGAATTTCAGGCGCATACGGCGTTTCGGGGTACATGGCAAGCAAAAACTTATAGGCGCTCACCGCGTTTGCATATTCTTCTTTTACATCGAGGTACGCATCTGCAATTTTACGAAAAACAGCATAACCGTATTCACGACCACCAATTTTGTCAAAGTAAGATTTCGCCTGGAGGGCGCCGCCAAAATCTAAAAAACTGATGCCGATATATTCGTGCGCTTCATCCCGAACAGCCGGAAAATGATGTTTGATCAACGGATCGAGTTTTTTGACACGATCGATGTCATCAGACAAAACAGTAAAATAAGAGATAGCTGAAGGATAATCACTCAACTTATAATAACACCAACCCAGCCTGTAAAGCGCGGCGTCATAAATCGGGCTCTCTTTGTACTGCAATACTTTTTTATAGTAAACAATGGCGGTTTCGTATTCAGCCACCGGCGGGTTGAAATAATACTCGGCAAGGCGTAAAATTGCATCGGGAGTAAAATTACTTTGTGGAAATCGATTGATGACATCCTGATACGCAATTGCAGCAGAATCAAACTCGGTTAATTCTTCAAATAGAAATCCTTTGTTATAATATGCGTCATCGAGAAATTCACTCTCGGGGTAACCATCTATAATTTGCTGATAGAGGGCTAACGGGCGTTCATATTTGAGTGGCGGATCGGCAAATGTGCTGTCCATTACGCTTTTTTCAAGCGCAGCCATATAATCTCTTTGTGCCTGCTCGTAATGCAGATCGGCCAGACGAATCAAAATTTTGTCCATGTCCGAATTAGCTGGTGCTGCGGCCAAAAAAGTTTCCAAATCGCGAATGCCAATGCCGCGCAGCCGGTCTTTTTCTTTGATGAGCCGACTGGTCTCCTGCTCATAATGATTGCGGATTTCCAGCAATTCACTCAGCGAATAATTCAGGAGCAAGGAATCATTAGCCAGATTTTGAATCGCAACTTTACTACTATCAGTCCATTGCAGGGTTTGTGCACCCGCCGATGTAAACGCCAGCAGTGCCACAACCAAGATGACCTTTTTTAGAATCGTTTTCTTCATATCTTTAGTTTGTTATAATGATAATTGATAATTGGAGTGGTGGAGTAGGTTTGTAGTCCAGCCTTCAGGCTGCCTTGCACGATACCGAAATGCAAGCTAAAGCTTGAACTACGAACCCTATTAATTCACTAATCCAACTAGTTTATTTTAGGCGGTTTTTTGGGTACGTATTCCGTAACCCACCCCCTCCCAAGAGGGGATTTTCTTTTCACCAGCACTCCAATTATCCATTCTTACTCTCCGATGTTTCAGTTTCAGTTTCCCGATCATCCGTCTCAAAATATTGATCTTTAAAATAACTGTCCTGCTTTTCCTGAGTCTTGTCAAGCCTGTTCATTCGAATTTCATATTCGAGCTTTCGAATTAGCCGATCGGCGTGTTTAAGTTTTTGCTCCAACCTGTTTTGGCGGTGCATGATAATTGTGTTCACATGCTGTACTTTTTGAGCCAGCAAGGCCATGCGTTCATCGTTGACCATAATTTTGTCATAAGTCAAATCGCTGACTCCGGCAACAGCAATATCGGCCCAACGCTCAAATCCTGTGTCCAGAGATTGAAGTTGATTTTCATCCAGCCATACTTCGAAACGCTCGGTGTTATCATTTAAGCGCTGCAAGTTTTCATTGAGCACAATCAGGTCTATTTCGGTGCTGGTGTGCACATTGGCCGAACTGATGGCATCTTGCAAGTTTCCGGCTTTTTGGTTAAGATCGGCAAGTAATGTTCGCTCTGTTTTAATTTCAGCCAGCAAACTTATCATAATATTTTTTCGGTAGTCGTTCACAACCTCGCGTGTGGTCAGCGGATAATCGGTAAAATAATTGCGGTTGCGCATAACAAAGTCACCTTGCGTTTCGTCCAGAACTTTTAGCAAACGCATACGCTGCTGATCAGCTTTTTCCAGCGCCTCTGCATTACCGGTCCCGTGCGCGACTTTGATCACGCCATTGAGCTCATCCACCTGGTCGAGAATCTGGTCGCGTTCCCCGGCGATTTCATCATAGTTTTGGTTCCAGGCATCGCCATGATATTGAAATTTCTCCAGTATATTCAGCAACTTTTCCCGGCTTTTGGAAATGCCTTTATAAACAATTTTATTGTTTTGTGAAATGGCATCCTGCTCAATATGGTCAAGAAGGTTTAGCTGATGGAGAATTTCTTTGCGCTCCACATTATACTTTTGGGTAACATCAAGTACGCGGTAGGAATTCGTAACATAACGGTATTGGGTGAGCGCCTCTTCTTCCTTTTCCATTTCCTGATTGATGTGCGCTGCCAGAATCAATGCTTCGTAGGTCGTCGCCGAACTGATTGAAGCTTTCAACAATGTTTCTGCTTCTCTTAATGCAACTTCAGAGTTCCCCAGTTTAAGGTTAGCCCAGGACGCAGCAAGCAAACTTTTATCATAATCCACAAAACCGTGGGAAATTTTGCTAAAGTAGACGATTGCATTTTTATAGTCCTCACCCTCATAAGCCAGGTAGCCGAGTTGCAACATCGCCTTGTTTTGAAAATAAGCGTCGGAAATTTCTGACCATGGGTAATTTCTGTTTTCCGTTAAGGATGAAAAAACCTGCGCTGCAGTCTCCGTATTGCCGGTTTTCACCAGAGCACAACCCAGCAAATATCTTGTACCCGGGTAATTTGAAAAACTGCTGCCAATTTGTGACAGCACCCGTGCGGCTTCGGTAAAAGCCTGATTTTTCAGATAGTGGTGGCCGGCAAGATAAAATATTTTTTCTCGCAAATTAATATCTGCATTTTGAAGTTTTGGCTTGATTTTTTTCAGAGTTCTTGCGAAACGAATATTTTGGTTTTGCTTATCAGCAATCACCAGCAACTTGAAATAACTGTCCATCAACAAGGTTGATTTCGGGTACCTACCGGTCACACGGGCAAAATCTTTTTGGGCTTTATCCAACAGATTTCGTGCGAAGTAACTTTCGCCGCGATAAAAATAAACCACATCGAGCTTTGAAGAAAACCCACGGTATTCAAGCGCCTGAGAGAACAAACCCGTCGCCAGTTCAAAATCTTCGCCGGCGTAACTAATAAAAGCGCTTTCCAAGTCCCGCTCAAACATGCGGTTGGTTTCTTCCTCGGTTGCATTAATGAGCAAAAGCTGCTTCATAAATTCGTACTTCGTGAAATTGGCCTGATATTCGGTGTACTCCTTGACTTTCCACTCATTGAAAAGCTCAAACACATTCGTCGTTTTGCGCTTAACGATTTCGGCTTTAGGGGTGAGTATGTCTGTTTGATTATCGAGAAAAGCCACAATATTCCGGCGCAGGATATCCAAAGCCGGGAAAGCAGCCATTCCTGTTTCTTCGCCTTGTGCCTGCAGTAAATCAATTTGTGAAAGCAGTCCTTCAAATTTTGTCAGCTCAACGGCATAAGCAGCCCGTAAGCTATCTTTTACCGATGGCGGCAGCTTAAAGTCCAGAGCCCGGCTAATCAAGGTTTTCTGCCGTTTGATTTTTTTTAAAAAAGAGTCCTGTTCAGAACTTCTATGTTGGAGTTTATTTAATTCCGTATAGAGGCTTGTAAGCTTGCCAAGCTCATCATGGTAGGACCTCAGCAATTTAATAAGGATGCTGCGCGGGTAACCGGTTTCTTTAAAAAGCGTGCGGTCATCCAGACTTTCACCAATTTGCTGACGCAACCGGACCAATCCCCTGATAGCCGAATCACTTTCAACAACTCTTTGCAATCTCAACGACTGCTCAACAATCTGGGAAAGACGTTTTATTTCCTTATTATAGCGAGAAATTAATTTTTCAGAATGATCCAGGAACGCCTCGAACGGTATTTGTTGTTCAAGAACTATTTTTTCTCCCCGGCTTTTTAATTCGGCATTGATACTTTGTATGGTTTGCAAAAGCAGCTTTTCTTTTACAACCATGTCGGCATAAAATTGCCTGCCCTCACGATTGAGATAAAAAGAGATTCGGTCGGCGAATTCAATATCAAACGGTTTACCGCGCTGCGCAAGAATGTTATCGGGATGAAATATCCCAAATATCAACAACGCTGTAAGTCCAATGATTTTAATAATTTTCATACTGCTGCGCTCGTTGCTTCATTTACTGCTAAAATAACAACCAATTTATAGTTTTGTTAAATTGAATTTTCGTCGAAATCAGGCTAAATCTTGACGTTGTATCGATTTTATAATAATTGAATTTGACTCAAAACGGTGGGCTTTGGAGACGTTGCTTTATCAGGTCCGGCAGGAAGCGGACGCGTGGCAAAGGGTTTTCTCTATTCGAAACATATTTTGCGTGAGTTTGTTGACTTTTTGTGTTATTCTTATATGTTAAGATAACTCATTTGAATGAGAGCTTTCTCTATATCATGGTAAAATTATGATATAGAGGTCTATAGAATTCATAGTTAGGGAAAATCATTATTTTTTAATAAAAAATGGAAAATAAGAAAAACCCAGTTAATCTTACTGTCTTGAGGAGTGAAGCTGAAGAAAAGCTTCAAACGAGGATCGCAATAGGCACTGAATTGTTATCCACACAGATAACGAGCGAAGCCCAACTTGATGAGGAAAGGGCAAAGTATTTTACTTGGAGTGATTACAATATTGAGCTATTATCAAGATTATTTACTTCTGATACTATAGCCAATGAGTATTCTGGACTTGCAGTAGGGGCTTGGGCTGGACCAACATCATTGGAGACGGAAATTGAGAATCACAGAGAAGACATCAATTCGAAAATCCGGCGTTTGAACTCAATAAAGGAAAGGTTAGAATTAATCCCCGAAAAAAGTGCCGTGGATAGATCGATACACTTAGACACGGTTATCAGAAACGAACCGAAAACTAAAGGGCATGGAAAAAGTACTGAGGAAAAAGAAATGGAATTTCAATCTAAAGCAAGTATTAAAGCGGCATGGATCATGGCATTAGGAGGCATAATTGGAGCTGCTGTTGGTTCAATTCTAACTTGGTATCTCTCCTCCAGTGAGACTCCAACTTCCATTAATCAAAAGGCTTGGCTTGGTCACTGGACATACGAACAGAACATCGGGACAGATCTTTCCAAAGGAACTTTGAATATTTCTCTTTCTGGTGATGGCTCTAATGAACTAACAGGTATGTGTTCCGACAAAAAAACTGGTTATAGCGAACTTAGAGGAAGATTGATTCATGATGGACGAACCTTCACAGGAACATGGAAAAGCGACAGGCAAAATGGGACATTTGAATTCTATATAGTTGGCAGGGAGGCCATTTTCAAAGGTAACTATTCGATTTTACCTAACTCAGAATTGAGATCAGCCAACTGGTGGGATGGTCGTCGTCGTTCATAGAAAATTCATTTGTTGCAAAAAGCTTTAAAAGAACGATAGCAGCCGTTCCTAACATTTACCTCAACTCGGACGCCAAGCCGCGGCGGCGATTTTTTGAAATTTTGTAGTTTTAAGTAAGTTTTGTGTTGTTTGTAAGTTCAGTGCGCCAAATGGCTTCGCGGCCGGTTAGCTTAGCGTTGAAGCTGTAGGAAAAGTCCCGAAAGACTCAAATAATGGAAGACATTAATGGCCAAAATAAGTAAATTAAGGCCATTAAAATTAAATGGATTCCCAATGGCTCGGTTTATAGAATACAACTACAAACAACAGAAAATG
>JAJDAE010000218.1 GCA_029262035.1 Candidatus Zhuqueibacterota bacterium | reverse complement strand
ACCACAACATGTGAGGCAAAGCCACCATCGAAATCATTGCCCGGCATCAGTTGGTTTCGGCAAATATTACTCCGTTCCGTCTTGCAGAAATCGCAGTCGCCGCATGGTAAAACCGCAGGCACAATCACAGCTTGGCCCAGCCATTCCGGCGATCCTTCAACCACGCGTCCGCTTATTTCATGGCCCAGAGTTAATGGCAGTTCATGCCGGGTTTTTACTCCTTGATACCAAAAACTGATATCGGTGTGGCAAACGCCACAACCCGCGACTTCAACTAAAACTTCACTAGGTTTTAGTGCGGGCTTTTCCTTTTCAACGAGTTGAAAGGGCTCTTTTAAAGCATTCATTTGCCATGCTTGAACTTTTTCTACACTCATCATTTTAGCTTATTTATTAGTTCATAGATATTGTTAGACATTTTAGAGCATTATCGTAATAGTTTTTCTCCACGAAATATAAGATAGAATAATCCCCAAACTCCAAAAACAAAGTAAACTCCTATAAATAACCAAATTTCAGGTTCTGGAGTGTTATTATATCCTGGTGTTCCTGGTAGAAATAAAAACATAAAGCCTACCGTGGCAGACCAGTACGCTGATATCCCTGAGACTGCCGCCGTAGTTAACAAAGCCCACCGCTTTTTCTGCAACAAGCCTATTATCGAAATTATTAATAAAGGAATATAAACAACAGTGTCACTCACCCCAAATGCTCTGTTTACCTGCATTCCGAATTCGCCTACTAGTTGCGGACTCTCTTGCAGACCATATCTAACGGTAAAATCGTAGTTGAAAACTGACATTGTCTGTCCGAGCAACATCAACACGATTGATAAAGCAAGGAAAACAACAAAGGTCCAGAATGATATTGGTCGTTCATTTTTTGTCATGACATCATTAGCGGTCTAACAATTATTACACATTTTTATTTGCACCTAAACATTCTCATTCTCAAAAAGAATTGCTGTACCCTGCCCGCCACCAACACAAGCGGAAACAATGCCATATTTTACGCCGCGAGCTTTCATTTCCCGGGAAATTGTCAGAGAAAGGCGCGTGCCCGTTGCTGCCAAGGGGTGCCCGATTGCAATGGCTCCACCATTTACGTTGAGTCTATCGCGGTCTATTTTCAGCTCTTTTTCACAAGCGAGAATTTGGGCGGCAAAGGCTTCATTAATTTCAATTAAGCCAATATCATTCATGTTCAATCCGGTTAATTCAAACAGAGTTTGAATGGCGGGTACGGGGCCAATTCCCATGTATTTGGGATCCACGCCACTGGTTGCGGAGGCAACGACACGTGCGAGCGGGTTGAGGTTTTTTTCACTTACAACATTTTTATGAGCAACGATTACCGCTGCCGAGCCATCCACAATACCGCTCGAGTTCCCTGCTGTCTGCACACCATCTTTGGCAAAGACTGTTGGTAATTTGGCAAGCGTCTCAAGATTAGTGGGACGAATATTTTCATCTGTGGTAAAGTCCGTTACTTTTCTGGGTAAGCGAACTTTGCGCGCGGTTAATCCTTCTGCTTCAAATACTGTTGAATTGGTCGGTGTAATTTCTTCATCATAAAAACCACGTTCATGTGCTGATGCAGCAAGCTGCTGTGACCGCAGGGCAAAATTGTCTGTGTCTTCACGGGTTATGCCATATTTGAGGGCAAGATTTTCAGCAGTCTGGCCCATGGGACATCCTGCGGCTGTGTCGTCCAGAGCTTCCCACAGCATGTCTTTAAATGTAAGTCTGCCCAACTGATATCCCATTCTATTGCCGAAACTTACCGTGGGTGAAAGCGACATATTTTCAGTACCGCAACACAGAGCCGTTCGGGCTTTGCCAAGAACGATTTGTTCCGTGGCGGTGATGATTGTCTCCATGCCGGAAGCACAAATTCTCTGTACCATCAATTGTGCCGATGCCTGGTGCATGCCGCTGTAAAGGCCGATATGGCGACCTATAAAATATGAATCAGTTGATGCCTGGCCGATATTGGCAATAATTGCCTGATCCAATTCCTGTGCCGAAAGTCTCGATTTTTTGATGGCAGTGCGTGATGCAAAGATACCTAAATCTGTTGGGGAGATTTGACTTAGCGTTCCGCACAATTTCCCAAATGCTGTTCGCGCACCGTCTACTAAATAGACATCATCATATAAAATTCCATATCCTTTGGATTGGGTGCGAATCGTTTTCATGTAAGATCCTTCTCTTTGTTGGCAACTACCCGGCGATTAGCTGGTTCTGCGACCCCGCCATTTTTTTTGTTGGCACTGCCATGCTGTTTCCGTGCGATTAAAGCGGCGCCGAGTGAAACAACGAATTCAGGCTTTTGCATTACTTTTATTTTGTGACTGAGTTTTTCCGAAAGAAGCTCTTTTAAATAGGGATGGTGGGCAGCAACACCGCCGATGAGGCATAGGGTGACTGAAGTATCCACACGAAGCTTGGCTACCCGGTTTGCGATTGAAATGTAGATACCGCGTGCAATATCTTCGCGGGGCATGCCATCAAAAAGCCATCCCATAATCTCTGTCTTTGCGAACACCGTACAAAAACTGTTCAGCTCTTTTTTGAAATCTGATTTTGCCGCTAGCAAGCTTAATTCCGAGCAATCCAGTTCTACACGCTCTGCAATTTCGGTTAAAAAGGCACCGGTTCCTGCGGCACATTTACTGTTCATGTAAAACGTATCTACATTGTTATTTTCTCCACAACGAATGACTTTAATATCTTCTCCGCCAATATCAATAATACATTTTTCTCCGGGGAGATAATGAGCCACCCCTTCTGCCGCACAATTGATCTCAGTTTTGATGATGTCAGATTCCGGGAAATGCTTTCGGCCATAGCCGGTCGCGCAACTGTGATGCACTGGATATTCAGATTTAATCGCGCCTAAAATATGTTTTAGGGCGAGCCGATCGCGATCAAGTGTTTGAACCAGTGTTTGGTAGGTAATATTACCCACGTCATCAATTACAGTAAATTTTGTATACGCAGAACCTAAGTCGATACCTAAAAAATAACCGACACTCTGTTCTGCTCGTATTTTTTCACCGACGCCAATTTCTGATAAAATAACCTTTGGTGGTTTTATACGTGAATCCGGCATGAAGGTCGTTTGGTTGCGCTGTGAAATTGCTTTGACCATATTTGTAAAGGAAAGATTCACCGGCGTTCGGACATAATGCTTACGGCCATAATCAACGATCTTACCGTTTATAAACTCAATTTCCGTAGCCCGATTGTTGATCAGATCCACAGCCAGGGATGGGAAATGCGGCCCGGCCTTTCGCAGATAACGCAGACACTTACGGGTGAATTCATCTTCAAATTTAATTTTTTCTTTTTCAGCAACTTCTATTCCTTCCAGAATAATCTGCTCAATAATCTCAACGGTATCCGCCATGTCCATGGCTTCTTTCATCGTCAGTTTGCCGATACCGCACAGAGCACTCAGGGAGGCGTTTAGAATTGTTTTTTCCCAAACTCGTTTAATAATTTCGAAGGAACCCACCGTTTTTGTGGTCAATCCGGCGGCATTTAGTTGCTCGGCAATCCACACTGCAACTTCCTTTTTGCTGTCATCCATCGAAGCGATATAATTGGGTGGATTAAAGAAGGTTACTTTTATAACAGTTTGTGATTTCAAGTTTCCGGCATAATTTATGACCATCCGCAATGTTTTATTTTCTCCGAATGACTCGATGAGAAAATTTTCGACATCGATACCATTTTGAGCGCTGACAACTGTCAGATTATCATGATCGAGCTGCAGGGCCTCCGCGAGCAAAAATGGCATTTGATGTGCTTTCACCGCAAAAAGGATAATATCCGGTTTAAAATTTTCTAAATCTTTCAGGGATGAAAATATTTCTTTGAATTTTATTTTTTTTTCAATCGCTCCAGTCAACTGAATTCCGCCTGTGCGAATTAAGTCAAGTTTGACTTTATCAATATCACAAATTGCCGGTTCAATACCAGCTTCCTGAAGGTGCGCAGCGAGGATGCTTCCTGTTGGCCCGAGTCCAACAACAGCAATTTTTTTGTCTTTTAAATTCACCATGTTATCACCTATACCAAGACTTTTTGATTTTGGATCTGTTCTATAAATGTTTCAAGTTTTGTCATTGTTTGACCTTCGGAGAAAAACCGCAAATCGCAGAGGTCGCCATCCACAACAAGTGTTGGAATTCCGAGCTCTTTGCTGATTTTTAATGGCATTCCGAATCGTGCGTTCGAATTATTAAAACATGTTTTTGCATCGTGAAATATCATGCCGTCAATCTGGTATGCTTCAACCCATTCCGCGAGCATCTCAAATTTGGCGGTTTCACTGCGATTGATAAAGATTTCTGTATACGCCAATGCCGAAGATTCAAATGGATTTTCTTCATCAAAGGCGTTAAAAATCCAGCTATTGCAATAGGTCGAAGCCACTACCGCAGCACTATTCTGAATGAAAAGATCGGCGAGAGACCGCAGCTTCCCCCAAATTGGCATGCCTTCCCAAAATAGTCGGCAGCTTTCATCGTTGAGAAATCCAATGCCCGTATCTATGTTTGCTTGTAACTCAGACAGCAAAATTTGGTAATAATCCTTTGCCTCCTGTGTTCCCCGCAAAACGACAATTGGTCCCATATGAATGGCGCCGTCAAAGAAACTCAGGGGTGATGGGCTTGATGTAGCGGTTTGGAGTACTTGCTGCCAGAGCAAAGTTGCCTCTTTACTCAATTTGAGCACTTCTTTAAATTTTTGGAGATCAAATTTTTGGCCACTCACCTGTTCGCAAACAGGGATAATCTGGCGAAACTGTTCAGCCACAAGTTTAACTTCCGCTTCGCCGACTGTATTTAAATGTCGAGGCGGGTGGATACCGGCAATGGGGCAGTTAAAGTGGTTGGCGTAAAATGTAAACCAATCTTCAACTTCCCGGCATTGATTGATATTATAAACCAGCAGATCAGGTTCAGGTACACCTTCGAGTCCGTACTGTTTTAACAGCGGCGTGCTTTTATTCAAAAATGCACCAATATCTCCGGTGGTGTAGGAGCAAATATCTCCGGAATATCCACATTTCATTGCTGCCGGAATATGCTCTCCCGCTGTTCTGGTGGCACCCAGTAAAGCGCCATGGTTTTCAGGGAAATAGACTTCAAAGCCAAAAGATCTCAAAAGTTCTGCGGGTCCAACACTGGTACACCAGGCAACAGGGTTTTCTTTTTTTCCCATCCGCTGGAAATATTCCCGCATGATTTCTTTAAGCTTGCTTGCCGATTGAATTCGATAGCTCATAGTATTTCTTCCCAATCATCTAACCGAATAACACGCACGTTCTCAGCTATTTTGTTTTTATTTTCATAAAGGTCGTGAATTTGTTCCTGGTATTTTTGCCTGACTCTATTGGGCACGACTTTCATGGATGGGGTCAGGGTTTTATTTTCTAAGGATAACTCTTCATCGATGATTGCTGCTGCGCGCACTTTGGAGAATTTTTGTTTCAATTCGTCATTGATTTCAGCAAGACAACTTTTAAGACAGTGGCTCAGTTCGTCAGTATTTTCAGGGCAGGAACAACTCGCAAATGGCAAATCAGTCAAGTCATCCGACCCCATCAAATCTCTATTGGGAAATAGAAGTGCCACCGGGTATGTTTCACCACTGCCTTCAACCAGCGCAAAAGAAACAAATGGGCATTTTGCCTGAATCATGGATTCCATTTCAGTTGGGATAACTTTCTCGCCATTTGACAGTTTGAAAATGCGATCCTTTCGGGTAATCAGTTTTAATCCGGCAGGAGTGAAAGCGCCAACATCTCCGGTACAAAACCACCCGTCTTTAGTAAAAGCTCCTTCGTTGGCTTCATTATTTTTGTAATAGCAGGTCATGACGTTCGGGCCTTTTACCTGAATTTCATTTTCACGGCCCAGTCTGAGAGTTACGCCGGCGATCGGTTTGCCAACGACTCCGGTTTCCCGTTTTAATGATGGATCGGTAATCGTGCAACAGGGCGATGTTTCGGTTAATCCCCAGCCTTCATAAACCGGAATCGAGCGCTTTGCAAATTCATGCGATAGCGCCCCGGGTAATGCCGCCGCCGCCGTAAAGATGAATTTTAATTCAGGATGAAAAAAGGCTTTTTCATGTTTTTCATCATCACGGATTAAGTCAAATAGCGATTGATAAATTTTAGGAACACTAAAAAATACGGTTGGTTGTACCTTTTCCCAGTTTTCCAGAATCAGGTCCGGATTTTTACCGTGACGTGATTCCAGATGGTAGATTGCACCCGTAGTCAGTGCTGTAAATAATTCGAATATGCCACCAAAGCTATGGTGCCAGGGCAAGTAAGACAGAAATCTGTCCGTCGTATCAAGCTGCCAGATATTTTTTAATGCTGCTTGTTGAGAAAGAATATTTCTATGGGTCAACTGCACACATTTGGGTGTGCCCATAGTGCCGGAAGTATACATTTTCAAGCAAATATCATCAGGTTCGGAATCAAAAAAAGCGGTTTCCGTAGATGGTTCTAAATGAGCTTCAAACGGAGTTGTATTGTGGAAGTTGGATTCAGCGATATTTTTGTCTAAAACAAATATCTGTTTGATCTGAAGTTCGGGGCTAATGCTCTGTAGCTGCTTTTCTCCAAAAACAGCAACGTAGCGGGCATCGGAATGTTCAATAAGCAGGCTGGCCGTTTCCATATTAAAATGTGCAAAAATGGGAACGGCCACATACCCTGATGCCATAATAGCAAGTTCCAACTGCAACATCTCCAGGCAATTTGGTGAGAAGAGAATGATTTTGTCTCCTCTTTTCAAACCCTGCTTTTTAAGATTTACAGAAATATTCTTGATGTTCTCGTAAAGCTCTGTCCAGCTTATGCCGACGTAATCGTGGCCCACTCTATGACGAAAAACTTCATGAGCGCCAAATTTTGCAGCATTTTCTTCTATCAGCGCTGCAATGTTTTTCTGTACTTTCCCAAGCGAATGTTCGGATTCAAGAATGAGCATCTTTTGCCCTAAATTTAAATTTGCCAGCACGCTTGCAACGACATAAACCAGACGATCCGGAACTAAACAGGCGCGTATATAATCAACGCAGAGGCGACGAGGTTCGCAGAATTTTCATTGAGTTATACCGCTAATCTCTATATTTTTTTTGTTTTCTCTCTGCGTTCTTTGGCCTCTGCGTTGAATAAAGCTTACCATTAAGCATATGCTGCGGCTTCTTCCTTCAATAATTTTTCATGCCGGTACTCTCCCCAAATTGCGGCTCCAATTGCGCCGGCATAGTTTGCATCTTCATGCGTCTTAACTTCCATCTTGTGTTTACTTTTCTCCAGAAGTTCTTGAATGGCCTGTACCATTCCTACATTTAAAGCAAGCCCACCCGTTAAAACAATGGGTGACTCTGCTTTTAGCGAGGTCAGTAGTCTTACAATTCTTCCGGCAACGGACAAATGAATTCCCTTTATAATATCCGGAGTTGAGATGCCACGGGAAACCATATTAATCACATCTGTTTCAGCCAACACTGCACAGATTCCGGATGGCAGTTCCGGTGTGGTGGATTCCAGAGAAGCAGGACCGACCTCTCCAATTGCCAGTCCGAGGTATCGCGAAATATTTTCAATGAACTGCCCTGACCCGGAAGCACATTGTCCGGTCATTTTATAATTCATCACCCGCGAACGGTCACCGAGCATAATTGCTTTCACATAAAATGCACCGATGTCCACACATGTTTTGGCATCCGGATAGAAAAAAGTTGCCCCCCGCGCATGGGTTGTCATGCTATAGAAATGGCCGCGTTTTTTCTTTACCATCTCGCCCTCACCTGTTGATGCCAGGTAGACGATGTCATCATACCTTATACTGTGCTTTTCCAGCAAGTACTGAACAGCCTCTTCGGAAACTTCCTCCGGATTTCTTTTCCTAATCTTTTCAGTGTGCTTGCCAATGACTTTTGGTTTGCTATCGATAAACTGCATTAAAACAGTTTTAACATAGCTGCCACCAACATCAACACCCATTGTATAAGTAATATTTGCCATGATTTTACCAGATTTATTTGTTCGTATCAAACACTTCTCATCTACTTGGAGCCGCTCCGGCCGCCCAAAAAGCGGGCGTCCTACACGGGCTGCGGGCGCCTCCTCAACCTGTGGCGCTTCGCGCATTATTATATTTAGCCGCTATTCGCGTCTTTCTTGCGGGGTCTCCCTCCGCAGAAGTTGGTTAAAAAATATTTCGTATCCATAACCTGGAAAAAATGTATCGCAGGCTCAAATCCCCTCCAAACGCGCAACGCGTGCCGGAGGGGCAGGTTCAAATTGCGTTCAGCGTTTTGAACCGGTTCCCTCCTTAAGACTGTTGAAAAAGCCAAAATCGGTAATTGGGGGCATGAACTCACCCTTCGACTCCGCTCAGGGTGAAGTGAGCTAACTCCTATTAAATCAGAGCTTTGCGAAGCTTCAAGGTGAGCGGAGTCGAACCATGAAATTACGAACAAAACTAACTCAAAACCCTTTTTCAATAGTCTCCCGAGAGGAGATTTTGTTAAGTTGCGCAAAAACATGTAATTACTTGCCATTTATAAAGTAAGCTCATGAACTCATTTTACCTCTGAACGAAAACTGAAAATAGCCCGTCTTTCTGAGCACAAAATCTCATATTTGCTTTTTCAAGGCCACTATCACCGTGCGAATAATCTTTCCGCCAGGCAGAAGATTCTTCGCGCCTCACCTTCTGTCCGAAGTGTGGCATTTGGGGTTTCGCGCTCAGAATGACAGTGCCTCGTATTTTCTGTAAAGCACTATTTTGCCAACACATTCAATTCTTTCCTGTTCTTCTTTTGATCGGGCAGATCAACATCAACGCCTCTTCGTGAGAACATTGCAGCGCCCAGTGCCCCCATAAAAATAGAATCAACATGAATATTGATTATGATTTCATCACCATAATTTTGCTTAACCAGAGCTGTCACATATTTGAGTACGGCCTGATTTCTGGCAACGCCTCCTGTGAAAGTAAACTCATTGCGAACGCCACCCGATCTTGCAATCAGAGACATAGCGCGCATCACGATAGCTTTGTGGAGCCCGGCCAGGATATCTTCCCTTTTTTCGCCAACATTGATCAACTCGCGTATCTCGGCTCCGGCAAAAACAGTGCAGGTTGAACAAATATTGACTTCTTTGGTTGAGTCCATGGCGAGTGGTCCGAGCTCATTGAGAGAAATATTTAATTCATCTGCGATGTAACCCAGATACCTGCCACACCCGGCAGCGCAACGATCGTTCATGTGGAAACTTGTTACCAGGCCATATTTATCAGCCTGAATCGCTTTTGTATCCTGGCCGCCAATATCGAGAACCGTCCTTGTATTCGGGAAAATAGCATGCGCCCCAAATGCATGACAAAGGATTTCGGATTTAATACTCTCCTCAGGAAAAGGTAACAGTGCGCGGCCATACCCGGTGCCAGTCATATTGGCGATATGAATATCCAGAACTGCGATATAATCGATGTGGGTTTGCAAAGAATTGGAGATGTCTTTGCGGTTGCCCATCAGCAGATTCAGTTCTGCATCGAAATGATAACTTTTATCTTCTTGCTGTTTTGTCAGTTCAGAGTACTTTGAGTCGAGAATCTCCATCGCCTGATGGACGAGATTTTTAAAATCAAATTCAACCATCTCATTTTCCACAGGAGTGATACTTTTATCAAAGAGTACCATGAGTTCTTCGAAGTACTTCTTTTCACTTTCGGCAACGCCATCATGGTATCTTTCACCGATAATATCTCTGAAGAACTCGCTTTTTGCACCGAGGTCGCCTTTCATATAAGCATTGCGGATTTCCGGCTCTATCTTGTCAAAAATTGAGTGAATGATTTTTTTGATGGCCTCTTTATCTTCTGCATGAATCGTTTCTTCTGCTGTTTGAATTAATTGAATTCTCAGTTTATCCAAACGGTTTTTAAATTGAAGAAATTGAAAGACATTCTCAATATCACTGATGTAGCGTTCATGCTCGGTGCTGAACGAATCGTCATCTGCAAGGCGCTCTTTTAATAGAGAAAATCTGGCATTATAAATTGCTTCAAGACGTGCTATATCTGCGGCAACTTCATAATTTGCCCGGGTGTTCGTAATGCCGCGCCCAATAATCTCATCCTTCTCATTGATGATCACAGCTTTTGAAGTTGTTGATCCTAAATCTATTCCCAAATAATATTTTTTCATTTTTGCGCCTTAATTAAGCCAATATCATTTTACGTTGATCAAGCATTTGGAAAAACGAATCAAGTCGGTTTTTGATGTTTGAATATGAGAAATAGCGCGGGTCAACCAGATCAGATTCTATAAACCCAACCGGCACGCCCAGTTCATCCTCAAGGTTGCGCATCATGAGCAATTGGCCTGCTGAAAACGAATTACAACTTTTTATCGAGTTGGTTAAAAAGCCGTCAGCCTGA
Organism: Candidatus Zhuqueibacterota bacterium; assembly: GCA_029262035.1. Lineage (GTDB taxonomy): Bacteria > Zhuqueibacterota > Zhuqueibacteria > Oceanimicrobiales > Oceanimicrobiaceae > JAJDAE01. Next base: position 7,650 of record JAJDAE010000218.1, on the reverse strand, counting down.
TATTCGGTGATGCATTTTCTAATGAGATCTACACGTTGCGGCAAGTTCAGATTGGTGTAACAATTCATACAATATTCGGAAAGAGTTTCAAATGGGTGTTCGGGATCATGGCGAAACCCATAATCATAAACCCCACCTACTTTTGTGTAAGTGGAAGCAACGGTTACTGCGCCCTTTTCATAAAACAAGCTCCAGAATTCACGAAAACTCGTCCAGTTTGGTGGCCCTTCCACCACAAGCCTGAACCTTTCCTCTTCCATTTCGCCTATGGGTGTTACAGGGCCTAACCCCTTGTCAACACGATCCATCACTTCATCATACAAAGTCTGGTAATAGTTTATAGCTTCAGAAGTACCCCGAAAACCAGCATTGATTGGCCCGATGTAATAAACCCCTGCAAAATAGGCATCAATTGGTGTTGGGACATTTCTTGTGGATTCAAAAATCTTTTGAATCAGATCTTCTGCCTGTAATGAATTGTTTAGAATTTGCTTTAATTTGTCGTCATCCAATTTCTTGCCCGAGACTTTTTCCATTTTAGGAATTATTTCAGTCTTAAATTGTTTGACCATATATTCTGTCATTTCCGGCGTAATTTTGCCCGCCTCCTGGTAAGGCGTATGCAGCATGGCGACCGGAACGCCGGGATAAAGTCGTTCCAAATTTTCAAACCATTTCATAAACGTAAAGCAGCCGGTGTAGCTCAGGAGCAGGAGATCCGGCTCCGGGAGTTTTTCACCTGTGGGGCCTATGTTGCCCTTCATCATCATGCCCACATCACATTTTACGTAGGTGCAGACATCTTCAGAATGGCCGACTTTCTCGGCTTCACGGATAAAATCGCGCGACTTTTTTCTCATTCCGGATTGCAAGGCATTAATCTCAGGGTAAACGGGGAGCATATCAAATGCATGAATAAGTTCCGAAAGGTTACCGGGAACAAATGTATAAACAACTTTTTTCCCCGATTCTTTCGCGTTGCTCAATTCTGAAAAAAGATTGGCCAGCATGTTCTTTTGCAAGACCATGCTTTCTTCTTTTTTCACATCCATATCTTTAGTGTTGGACATTTTACTTTCCTGCGAATTTATGATTCATTCCATTTCAAATTAATGCAAAGAAATCAGGCAACAAGAGTGTCATCCCAAAGTTTGATCGAATCTGAAAATGCACCGACTTGCTCTTTTATAACTTTAAATTGCCCTATATTTTCATGGTACTGAAAATCGATATAGCGTAATCCTTCCCGTTCACAAACCATCTGCATCAACGGGCGGTCCAGCATTGCGGGGTCACAAAAGCTTGGCGCTGCGAACACAATACCATCGGCTTTTCTCTTCCTGGCCAATGCCACCAGGCGTTCTCCTTTGGGATTGCCCACATCATAAACTGCAGATGAGAACGTGCTATGTTTTAAATAAGCATCCACTAATGCACCGATTGGATCGCTTGTATTTTCTTCAACATCTGCTTCAAGCCAACGTGCGCCAAGTGTGAAATCATCATCAATCACATAACATCCGGCAGCTTCTATTGTTTTCAACAAACCAACAGGTGGTTGTTCGCAGAATGCCCCTGAGACAACAACTTTAATTTTATCCATGGGTTCGCCAATATTATGCTGCAATTCCTCACAAACGATTTCAAGCATTTCATTGTGCTGCTGCACCGGTACAACCATGCCTCCGCGAATAATTTGATAAAAGTCCGAGATGGTGAGCTTCCACGGCGTTTCCTGGCGAATATCGTATATTTCATTGATCAGACGTCTGTTTTTGTTGAACAAAACAATGGCTTCATTCAACCGCTCAATATTCAGACTAACACCATTTATTTTCTTTATCTCTGAAAGGACATGCTCCATTTCACTGCGATAGAAGTTACCCCCTACTTCACTTCTGAAATTTTGAGGGAAATCCATATATTTGACAAATTTCCCTTTCTCCAACATTTTAAACATGCCCGAAAGGTTACGGATAACATCACAAATCGATGGGAAGATGAACCCGTCAAAACCATCCAGATTGTCATTCAACGCCAATTCGATGACACCCCTGGGTAAATGGCAAATGTACGATTGATAATATGCATCCCCTTTGATAATTTGCATGCGGTCGCCGGTGCCAAAGATGCTGACGGCGAGGCCATTTACAGCGTGAATAATTTCTTTTGGGAAATAAATTGGTAAGTGGCCAATCAGGACACGATCGGGCTGCGCTGATTTCCACTCTTTTGCTGCGGTGAAGTGCATATCAAAAGCCAAATCGGCAGCTTTTTCAATTGTCTCATGCAATTTTTTCATAATACAACGAGATCTCTTAGTGAAAAATGAATGTCAGTTACACACAAAAAATGTACGACTTTATGTAAATTTTATTCAAAAAAGAGGTTGATTTCAGATGGATTATTTACACTGCGACCGATAATCAAATACTTGATTCCGGGTGTGCAATATATCAATTTAGAAGACTTCACCTAAATGAAGTGCGAGAGGAAGATATTAAGAGATTACGTGTTGACCGAACTACGTTAGAAACGTACATTTTTTTATGCTCCAATCATGCAAGCATGTCAAAATTACGGATTAAAAATTTGGTTTCATCAAAGTTTTTACAAGAGTACTTTCTTCACTCCAAGCAGGATTTGGAATAAAAAGTTGCAACAAGTTTAATATAGGACTTTTTTATCTTGTTTTTAAAAAACATAATCTTTAATTCAATTGCAAGAGAATTTTTAAATTTTAGTTGTGAACCAGTGATTTCGTACTCAGATTTTGAACCAGCATTACAAGAGTTTCATAATCTATTAATTATGTAAAAGTAATTGTAGCATGAAAAATGTTGAAATAATGTTAGATTCTTCAAAATTTAAGGTGTAGCCATGCAGTCCCCTGCCACCAAAATTTTGTACCATGAACATGAGATCATTTTTTTTGCGCGTGCTCAAACTCTTGCTCTTTTAAATGAAACGGATATTTCGCAAACGCAGGAGCAGTTACTTTGGTATCTCAATTTTTATAGGGAATATGGAGATCGATACCATCATCATAAAGAAGAAGAAACTCTCTTTGCAACTCTTGGGGATAAAAACCCAATGCTTGCGCAGGGTATAATTTCCTCACTCACTGACCATCACGCAGAATTTCGTGAGCTACTCACCGAGATAGAAGCAGCTATCCACAAAGAAAACTGGGATTCGGTAAAGACTGATTTTACAACATATCTTGCCAATCTACGAGATCATATCAGCGCTGAGGATGATGAGTTCTTTGTAACAGCAGACATGGAGCTTTCAGAAAAAGAGCTGGACGATCTTTTTTATACTTTTCAGGACAAAGATCATGAACTGGGGTTAGCCAGAAAAGCAGAACTTGAACAAACAATTTTATCAAGACAATGAAAAAAAAGACAGCCATCGTTACAGGTGGCGCTCAGGGAATTGGTAAGGCGATAGCCGCCGGTCTAGTCCGGAACAATTTCTATGTCATCATTGCGGAAATCAATGAAGAAGCCGGCAAAACAGCTGTCGAGGATCTCGGTGAGAACAACTCTCGGTTTGTAGCCTGTGACGTTGCAAAGGAGCAGGATGTTCTACATCTTTTTGAAAATATGCGTGAAAATAATGACAGCTTGGAGGTGCTGGTAAATAATGCAGGAATTATTCGGGATCGCCCTATCTGGAAGCTGACCGTCGAAGAGTTCGACCTTGTTGTGCAAGTAAATCTACGCGGCACCTGGTTGATGTGTCGTGAAGCCGCAAAAGTTTTCAGAGAGACAAAATATGGACGTATCATAAACATCGCCTCACGTGCCTGGCTGGGAAATTTTGGCCAGACAAATTACTCTGCATCCAAAGCGGGCGTCATTGGCCTCTCACGCTCTCTCGCACTTGAACTTGCCAAATACAACACAACTGTCAATGTTGTTGCCCCCGGACTTATTGAAACGCCGCTTACGACAAATTTGCCGCAGTCGGTACAGCAGCAGCTCATTGAGGCGCAGCCTACCAAGAAGATGGGATCTGTCGAAGACATCTCTGCCATGGTCGCATTTTTAGCTTCCAAAGAAGCAGGCTTTATCACAGGCCAGATACACCATGTTGACGGCGGCAAGAGTATCGGTGCGCGTGTTGGTTGAATATAACCTGTATTGTTTATGAATTTTGCCACGAAGACTCTAAGCCACAAAGATTCAAAAAGTTATGGAAGAAGGTGTTTGAAAGTTAAAATTAAACAGCTATAAAGCAAAACTTTATAACACTTTCATTTTAAAATCTTTGTGTCCCTTACTGTCTTCGTGCCTTGGTGGCGATGAATTTACAAATTATTTGAAAATAGGGTAATGTGGGACGGCATGAAGCATATTCAATTAAAAGTAAATGGTCGGAATTATCATGTATTGATTAAACCTGACCAGACACTTGCTGATGTCTTACGAAACGAATTGCATCTGACTGGCACTAAAGTAGGCTGTGAGCAGGGTACCTGCGGCGCATGTACTGTCGTTGCCAATTCTGAAGCTGTTTTAAGCTGCATCACCCCGGCTGCGCGTTACGATGGCCGCGAGATCACAACAATTGAAGGTGTTGCAAGTGGCGACTCGCTACACCCGTTACAAGAAGAAATGGTCAAACACGGCGCCATTCAATGCGGATTCTGTACGCCCGGAATGGTAATGGCCAGTCTCGCATTTTTGCAGAATAATCCCTCCCCATCAAAGCAAGAAATTCGCGAATCAATTTCAGGGAATCTGTGCCGTTGTACAGGTTATAAAAAAATTGTTGAGGCGATTGAATCGACAGCAGAGCGGTTAATAAAAGAGCCGCACCACAATGAGCAAGCCTTTATAGGTGAACCATCGGGAGTAGTTGGCAAACCTCGTCCGTATATCGATGCCCAGAAAAAAGTCACCGGCACCGCCCAATTTGCAGACGATCTACGACATCAGGATGCGCTGCAATGTAAATTTCTACGCAGTCCCCATGCCCATGCAAAAATTAAATCCATAGATATTAAAACAGCGCGGGTGATCACCGGTGTCCGCTATATTGCGCTTGGCGAAGAACTTCCTGAAAAATTCGGTGTTTTGGCTATCTCCCGAGACCAGCGGGCCATGGCCATAGAGAAAGTGATTTACATTGGTGAAATCATTGCCGGGGTTGCGGCAGATTCCGTTGAAATAGCAGAGCAGGCGGTACGGGCTATCAAAGTTGAATATGAACAATTGTCAGCCTGCGAGACCATCAGTGATTCTCTTAAACCAATTGCAGATGGCGATGAAACTATTCACCCACACTGCCGGGAAGGCGCCAACATCCATAAAAAAGCAAGCTTACGTTTTGGCGATCAAAAAAATGGTCTTGCAAAAGCAGATGTAAAATGTGAACGGGAATTTGAGTTTGATGCTGTAACTCATGCATTTACCGAGCCGCACGCCTGTACTGCTGTGTGGGATAGAGATGGAAAATTAACCGTGACAACCGCCACCCAGGTGCCGCATTACCTGCATCGAGCGATGGCCAAAGTCCTGGAAATTCCGCTGCAGGATGTTCGCATCATCAAACCTTCTGTTGGCGGTGGTTTTGGCGGAAAAAGTGATCCATTTGCACATGAAATTATTGCAGCGCACCTGGCACGTAAAACCGGAAAACCGGTAACGGTTTGCTTCAGCCGAGAAGAAGTATTTTTGACCAATCATGGCCGCCATCCAACCGAGCTCAAAATGTCCATCGGCGCAGATAAAGAGGGTAATATTTCTGTTCTCGATGCAGACATAAAAATAGACGGCGGTGCTGCCGGCAGTTTTGGTGTTGTAACCACTTATTACAACGGGGTGCTGCTGCAAGCGCCCTATAAAATCGATAATGTCGGTTTTGATTCCTGCCGGGTTTATACCAACAAACCGCCCAGTGGCGCCATGCGCGGACATGGAGCGGTGAATCCGCGTTATGCTGTGGAAGTTGTTTTAGATGAAATCGCAGAAGAAATTAAAATAGATCCCTGTGATTTGCGTTTGAAGAATTTACTTCCTGCAAATTGTTTCACTGTTGGCCAGTACCGTATTACCAGTAATGGTAGCAAAGATGCCGTCCGAGCTGTGCGGCAGCAATCTGATTGGGATAATAAGTTCAAAAAACTTCCTTACGGAGAAGGTATTGGAATCGCATGCGGCTTTTATATCAGTGGCAGCGCACTGCCGATTATCTGGAATAAATATCCACAATCAGTGGTGCATTTAAAAGTAGATTTTGACGGACGTGTGGTCATTTATTCAGGAGCCAGCGATATCGGCCAGGGCAGTGACACCATGTTAGCTATTGTCGTCGCAGAGGTTCTGGGTTTACAACTCGATTCAGTTTATGTGCATGCAGCGGATACTCTTTTTACTCCGGTTGATCTCGGCTCATATTCCAGCCGGGTGACTTTTATGGCCGGTAACGCCGCAAAAATGGCCGCTGAAAATTTACGGGCTGATATTCTGGAAGGTGTTGCCACGGCTACCGAGACAGATGCAAAACTATTGCGGCTTGAAGGCGGCAAAGCCATTTCAGAAGATGGCAGCATTTCCCTCAATTGGCTGGAAGCGATTGAGCACGCAACCGCTGATCGCGGCGCATTGAATTCAAGCGGGTTTTATATTTCACCCAAACTTGGCGGGGACTTTAAAGGCGCTGGCGCTGGCTTAAGTCCATCCTACAGTTTTGGCGCTGTCATCACACAAGTTAAAGTGAATTCCAGCACAGGTCAGGTTGATGTACTCGATATCTGGGGTGCGCACGATTGCGGCAAGGCTTTAAATCCGTTGGCTGTTGAAGGCCAATTAGAAGGTTCGTGGCATATGGGAGTGGGGCAGGCAATTTCAGAAACCATGCGCTATTACAAAGGCCTCAATGTAAACGCCAATTTCCTTAATTATAAAATCCCAACTGCTTTGGACACACCGCCGATTCATACCAATATTATCGAATCGATTGATCCCGAGGGACCATTTGGTGCAAAAGAATGCGGTGAAGGTGCGCTGCACCCGGTGAACCCTGCTATTGCAAATGCAATTTATGATGCAATTGGCGTGCGTCTGCGTAAGCTTCCAATAAAACCCGAAGATATCCTCAGAGGGATTGAGCAGCAAAAGGAGATGAAATAGTGGGCGCGCAAAACTACTTTACTCCGAAAACGGTTCTCGAAGCGTTGGCGCTGGCTGAAAAACATGCAGAAAGTTTTTCCTGGCTTGCCGGCGGCACCGACGTAATGGTCAATCGACAGCAGGAGAATAACACACAAGCCTGTTTAATTGATATCACGCAAATTTCTAACCTCAATACCATTTCTAAAAAAGAAGGATTCATTGAAATCGGGGCATTGGTTACTTTGAGCGCCATTTCGAAAAATCCTATGATTCAAGAGCATTTTCCCGTTCTTGTTCAGGCGGCCAAATCTGTGGGCTCACCCCTGATTCGTAATTCAGCAACCATAGGGGGGAATTTACTGTGCGAAAATCGTTGTTTATTTTATAACCAATCCGCCTTTTGGCGTGATGCTGTCAATTTCTGTTTAAAATGTGGTGGCGATACCTGCCTCGCCACTGGTGGCAAGAAAGCCTGCTTTTCGCAGTTTGTGTCAGATACAGTTCCGCCCCTCATCTGCCTGCAGGC
>JAJDAE010000217.1 GCA_029262035.1 Candidatus Zhuqueibacterota bacterium | reverse complement strand
ATAAAAAGGTTCACTATCAATTTTCCGGTTATGCGATTGGCTCTTTAGAGTTTCTCCCGAGATAAACTGATTGTCAGTATCAAAAGTTAGCTTGACCGTTCCATTTTCCCAAATGTAGTTATTATCCTTCCGGTCAAAACTCAGGAGAAGTTCCTGTTCGCCTATTCTGCCTTTCATCGAATCCCGTGTGGGAAAATAAAAGCCATCGTAACTGGAAAATTGTTGGTAGCTTTGTTCAGAGAAAAAGAACCGTGGTTTTTCGATGAACGGCCCGCCGAACTCCGGGCAGTAGGTATCGCAGTCACCGCACTCGTTGCAGAAGTCCGCGAGATTGGCAATTTGAGATTTTTTATCCAATTTAAAAACACCGTTTTTGACAGTCTCGAATTTACCGTCGGATAGATTGATTTGGACCATCGGCCATTCAATCACACCGGTCTCGATGGAAAAGTTCGCAGCATTGGGGCAGACCGGCAGGCATTTGTTGCAGGTAATGCAGTCGAAAAGTTCAAGATGACTGTCAATTTTGGGAGGTGATTTTTTGTTGGAATTCTGATGATAAAGTGGATTGTCACCCAGAATTTTGACCAATTCCCCGGAATTTTTCAAACCTGCTTTTACAACTGAATTCTCTGAGCTTCCTGACAAAACAAAATCTGAAATTGTCACACATTGGGCTTTCCCCATTGCCTCTTTTAAGCGGCGTAAATAGTCAAATAATCTGGTGTAGCCACCTTCTTTAAGCAAATCCGTGCAAGTAGAAACGGGGGTCATGTTGCAAGCCACTGCATCTACAAAATTATGCTTGCTAATTCCGGCAGAGAATGAAATCGGAAATTCTGCGCCCATTTCAGTCCTGAAATCGTGCATGGCAGTCATCGCCAAAACATGGAGGGGGGCGCCTGACAGATACATGACCTCATCTTTAAAAACAGTTTGATTATTTTTTACAATCAGGGTGTTGGTAAATTTTGCGCCAAGGTTACGGCCTCGTTTTTTAGCAAAACTCCGCAATCTTTTCATCAGGGCAACGGCATCATCAAAAGATACGTCATGCTCAAAAGAATCGGGGTCTAACTGGATGTCTTTATAGCCTAACTCTTTGTGTAAAATTCTATCAACGTTGTCGTAACCAAGCACGGTCGGGTTCATTTTTACGATGACATGGAATTCGTGTTTGTCAATTAAATGCTCAACAATAGATTCGATCTCATCGGCGGGGCACCCATGAAAAGTTGAAAGCGTGACGGAGTTTGAAATGTTTGGTTCAATATTTGTCTTTTTTAGATGATTAAACTTCGATGGTAATGATTCAAGAATTTGGCCAATTGCAGCCCCAGCGTTTTTGAAGTTGACGAGCCAGTCGTACATTTGCCGGGATTGAATGCCCTTCAAATCATAGCCAACGGAAATATCAAAAACTGTGTCATAAAAAGGCGAGCCTTTGGGAAGGCCGAGTACTTCGGTTTCTTCAAGCAGCTTAAGCAAAACCCAGGCAAGAATGTACTCGTTTAACGAATCTGCAAGCCGAAACTCCTGGGACCACTCGATGTTGTAGCCAACATTGCGAATGTCGATGCAGGGGCGGGGAATATCAAGCTGATCAAGAATTTGAACAGTCTTAAGTTCCATAATCCTGCTGCCGCCAAGAAAGGCGAGAATGATGTTTTGCGCCATCTGGGTATGCGGTCCGGAGGCAGGTCCTAAAATTGTCTCGGCTCGTCGACCATGAAAATTTACGCCCAAATCCAGACCGGGGAAACCCAGGTACATTTTTCTTTTCGGGTAGCCGTAGATTGTTTCGTGGGCCTTAAATTCAGCCAGGATGCTTTCGAGGTGGGTTGCGAGATTTACGCCGATCAGTTCTGCCATAATTTAATAGAATTCTAAATTTGATAATTCATGGGTACAAATTTATAGTTTAGCAAATCTTTGCCATACGTCATCCGCACATTCGCGAGCATGAGCAGCTATATTTTCTTCATCCAGGCCTGCGATCTGTTTGCCATGCATCACGATTCTGCCATTTATAATGGTCGTGTCAACCGGTGCGTCGCTGATGCCATATAAAAAGTGCCCCCAGAAATTCTCACCGGTCATTGTGGTTGGTGGGCAGTAATCAATTAATATGATGTCAGCAAGGTAGTCTTTTTCAATGCGACCTACTTTTTGCCCGGAGACACGATTGAATATTTTTGCATTATTTTTTAGTACCATTTTCTGAACTTCAAAATGAGCGGTGTTGGCATCCCGCAAATCGTGTTTATGCAGTAAATTTGCTGCGCGGGTATCCAGTTTAATGTCAGCAGTCATGCCATCGGATCCCAGACCCACCAGAATATTTTTCTCCATGAGTCTAAAAATATTTGTACGGCCGACTGCATTGTTCATGTTTGACTGAGGATTGTGTACAACAATGGTATCCGTTGCAGAGAGCAAATTCATCTCGTTTTCTGTTAAATATATACCATGAGCAGCAATGGATTTCTCGCCTAAAATGCCGTCTTCCTCAAGTCGAATCACGACACCGCGATCAAATTTATCTTTTGTCTCCGCTCTATCTACTTCATCTTCCAGAACATGGATGTGACATCCCCTGTCTGTAGCCCAGCTTAATTCCGCAGCTCGTTTTAACGCACCATCATCGAGTGTAAAAGAGGCGTGAAGGCCGACCATCCCATCATAAGGATGATCAGCGTTTTGCTCTTTTTCCATCCGGCATTTTTGGATGTAACGCGCATTTTCTTCCAAAGCTAACTGGCATTTGTCCAGACCGTTGCGGTTGCTCATTTCATAACATAAAACGCCGCGCAGACCCAATAAGTCCATGGCCTCTTCGATTTTATCCAGGCTGCCTTCGATGGCATTTGGACTTGAGTGGTGATCAATTACAGAGGTTACGCCATGTTTGATGCTGTTGATAACGGGCAAAAGTGCGCTGTAGTAAATCGATTTTAAATCAAGAGCTGAATCAAGTTTCCACCAAAGTTCGGAAAGTATTTCATGAAAATTTTGTGGCGACTTTTGCAAGGCCAGCCCACGCGCGAATGTGCTGTAAAAATGCATATGCGTGTTTATCAAGCCGGGCATGAGCAGCCGGTGATGACAATCCATTTTTTTAAAATCCCGATATTTTTCATCGATTTCTTTGTCCGGGATAATATCCTTGATTTTGCTGCCCTCAATCACAACGGCATGCTCTTGTAAGATCGTGTTGTTGTCATCATTTGTAAAAATTTGGACGTTGTAGATTACAAGATTCATTTTTTAATCTTTCTGTTGTTCTAGTTCTGGACGTTGACGAGTTAAAAAAACTAAACCATGATTTACACAAATATTCACTGGTTCGTGTTAACGTTCTGTGTATGGTGTCGTAGCTATCCCGCAGGGTAGCTATGCACTATACATATTGTTGGGTGCAGTTTTTTATTAGATTATTGCTTTTGGAGTCTTCATAATTATTTTATCTCTAACTAATTCCATTTCTGGTATCACAGATGCTTGAAGAAGTTTATTAAAGTCAGTGTCTCCCGTCACTTTTGGGATTTCACCAGCATATAGATTTTTAAGACCTAGCTTTATACAACCATTTTCATCGAATTCATCAGTATATTTTAAACTAACAATATTTACCTCCTTGGAAAACTCAGAAATAAGTTTTTTTAGATTTAAGTCGGTACTCTTTGAAATATAGTTAGTCAACGAATCTTGCACTATCCAAAGAGTTTTGCTCCCCCAAGAAGCGCCAATTTGAGATTTAACTATTAATTGGCTTACCATACGAGCCCATACTTGTCTATAATTGATACCCGGTGATTCGTGATCTTCGTCTTTTAGGGCATTAATAAAACTTTGTTGTATTGTCGTTCCTTTATTTTTATTACCACCAGATGTACTTGATGTCATTACTTCAATAATATTCAATTTTCCGACAGGATAATGTTCCATATAGTACTCATCATTTCTGAAACTCAGTGTTTGGCCACTTCGTTCTAATGAATTTTGCAGCTTTCGTACAGTAATACCCAAGTCGTTTGCAATAGATTTCAATTCTCTAGGAGCCACTGAAGCTATGACGTAATCGAAGGTATAGTCAAAAGATTTGGATTCATCCTCATCATTTTTTCCAGAGTATTTTATTTTAGCCTCTGACCAAATTGCTATTTTTTCGTTCTCAATTAAATCACAATATTTTTTGATTATGGTTGCAACAAATTGTGAATGGAAGTTTTGAGTTACTTCATTGGTAAAAGAGAAAACTCTTCTTGGACAAACTATCCACTTTGTATCCTTGACCAAAAGCGAAAAAACCCCAGGTGGAATTAAGTCAATATTGGCTTCGAAATAGGATTCCAGACCGTTATTTTCAAGTACTTTTTTATTTAGGAAAGTCTGATATCGATTTCCTCCACCATCACATAGCCCATCGTAGAATGGGCAAGTACAATTCCTTCTATGGGTCTCAGCTATTTCCGTTTTATCATTGAGAAGATGCCCATACAATTCATAAATCTGATTTTTCATAAAATCTCTTTGATTTTTAGTGCAAGTAATTCAGCTAACTTTGGCGGAACTGAGTTCGCGACCTGTCGATGCTGATCCAAATTCTTAACACTACCTGAACGACCACGGACAGGCCCTTCCAACTCATATTCATCCGGATAAGTGTGTATTTTTAAATATTCCCTTGGTGTCAGATATCTAGCTTCAGTTGGATGAAAAAATATCTCACCCCCACGTAATGTCAATGATGGTTCACTAAATGATGTTCGTCTAAATTTTGTGGTATCCTTTTTTGAAAGTTTCATGATGATATCGGCTGGCGCGTCTTTTTGGGAAGCTAAATGACCACCTTCTGGCACATAGGATATTCTTTCTTTGTCCCTTTCAGGTGTAACATCAATATGATTTGGATAAGCTATTTTTTCACCTTTCCTATTTGGGTTAGGTAAATCACAAATCACGTCACCAACAGTTTTGAATGGTTTTAATGGAAAAAACGTTAAGTCCTCCTGCTCGTCCGAATGAGTTGGTATTGGAAAATTGAACCCGTTTTTTCCTAAAGTTGCTACAATGAAAAGTCTCTCTCTTCTTTGTGGAACTCCCAAATCTACAGAGTTAATAATTTGCCACTTAGGTATATACCCTAAATCTTCTAACTCCTTTGGAAATACCTTAAATGCTCCACCTTTAAGACCAGTTTCATCTGCAGCACTAAGTAAACCCTTAACATTTTCAACCAAGATTGCTTTAGGCAATAATACTTTTGCAAATCTTATTACTTCAAATAATAATTGGCCTCTAGGATCTTCTAAAGAATTTCGTTTTCCAATTAGAGAAAATGCCTGACACGGTGGGCCTCCATGTAGTAGTTGAATTTTGTCTTTTTTGAAAATTGAAGGATCAATATTTCTTATGTCATCTTCGATTACATTGGTTTTATTCCCATGATTTTTATACCATATTCGTAAAGAAGCTGCAGCGTGTGCATCTATTTCAATGGATGCCACATTATGGAAACCTGCTTTCTCGACACCTATGTCAAGACCACCGCAGCCTGAAAATATTGAAAGCGCATTCATACAGTTTTTATCATTTTGTTTTTTTAAATTGCAACCAACGTGAGTGTATGTTTATTTTTCTTATACCGTCAAATTGGAAGGATAAGAACAATTGTTTATACTTTTTATTTTACGATTAATATAGTTTGTTCAAACAAATCATCAATAAGATTTCCAATTTCTGTCAAACGGTTTTACATTTTTTTAATGTTGACCGTATAAATAGCAGTTACTTTTGTCATAGTTCTGTCAACTCTTTTTTATGAAGCTGCATCAGCACTTTCTCAGGCGTCATCGGCGAGTCAAATGCAATATCTAATTCAGGGCGAAAAGTCTGCATGGCTTTTTGAATTGCAAAAAATACGCCGATGCCGTACATCAACGGCGGCTCACCAACTGCCTTTGAGCCCAGCGCCCCAGCCGGATTGGGGACATTTTCCAAAAATTCAATTTCGATATCATCGGGCATGAAATATACATCGGGTACTTTATAGGTTGCGAGTGAGTTTGAAAGATACTGACCTTTTTCATTAAACTTCAACTCTTCCAAAGTCATCCAACCTAAGCCTTGAGCAAGTC
>JAJDAE010000216.1 GCA_029262035.1 Candidatus Zhuqueibacterota bacterium | reverse complement strand
GCTGGAAAATTATAACTTTGACGGCAAGTTGCGGTCTTCCTGGGAAGGAACTACCACAGGCATCGAAGGCTTTTGTGGGTGCTGCAATCCGTCACACATGGCCATTTTATCTGACGGCTCTTTTGTAACCAGCGAGAAGGGTATTCCGCGTGTGAAAGTTTATGACCAGACCGGTCAATTTAAAACCGTAGTTGCCGGCCCTGAAAAATTTGTTGATAGTACTGTCGGATTGGACTTGGCGGTGGATGCTGACGACAGAATTTATGTCTTAGATCCGAAGAAAAAAGCCGTTCGGGTGTTTACTAAGAAAGAAAGCTAGATTGATGAAGGCTTTGAAGAAAATTATCATAATTCTACCCGTTATAATCTTATGCTTGGTTGTAGTCTATTTCAGTCTTCCAAGGTATTACAATTATTTTGGTCTTAGTAACTCAAAAGTCTATTTTGATTCTTATCACTATCTAAATAGGGATTTCGAACTTTTCATTAAAATTGAAAAATATTTCCTTAAAGCCATAGAGTTCGATGAGGATTTTGCTCCGGCCTACGCTAATTTAGCATATCTATATTTATCAACATCCCATGAGGAATACTGTAAAAAAGGAATTCCGTATGCATTAAAAGCTTCAGAATTAAAGCCTAATAATATTCAATATAGGATATTACTTTTAGCATCGTATACAGCTACATCAAGACTTTGTGAGTTTAACTCTTCTTACGAAGATTCTTTTAAATACAAAGCGAAAGCTGATTCAGCTGTATCTGACTTGCTCCAGATTGGTCACGAAAACTACTCAGCCTATCTGAATGCAGCGGGTTATTTCTATTCCTATTCTGAAGGAGGAATGGATTATCCAGGTATTTGGGCTTTATTAAAAAAGGCGGTAACCTACAAAACATCTAATTCTTTCATACAAAAAAATAAAGAAAATGAGCAGTTTGTTGGGATGAGAGATTTGCGTCCCTTAGAACAACTCGCTGCTTTTATTTACTTTGACTTAAAAAATGGGAATGTGGCAGAACTAATTGATGAAGAATATATTGACTGGATTCCCAATAAGAGTAGTTTTTATATGTATTTGGGTGATCGATACCCAGGAAAAGGGCGCTATAAAGATGCGGAACAATTTTATCAAAGAAGTTTAAAGTTCAACCAGAATAACGCTGACGTTTATCTACGAAAAGCATCCACAACTCGAGTGCAAAACAAACTTAAAGAGGCTATTAAATACTGGCAAAAAGCAGCAGAATTAAATAGTGAATATGAAATTAAATCAATGCATACAATTGGTTTGATTTATATCGAAATGGGTGATTTTCAAAAAGCAATCACAATGTTCAAATCTGTAGTAGAGAAGAAAGAGGATTATTACCTTGCATCGTCTAATCTGTCGAGAACATATGCCCTAGCAAATATGAAAACGGAAATGCTCGAAAGTTTGAGAAAACAAAAACAAAAATACGGGAGACTTTCAATAAGAGGTTTTGAAAATGCTCCTGATTATAAAAAGTACCTAAATGACAAAGACTTTTTAGAAATAATGGATGATCTACCAGTTGATGAATTTAGAGACTAAAGGACCTGTCATGTTTGAAAACCAAACCCGTCGCGGTTTTATACAAAGTTTCGCCCGAAATACAGTGCTTTCAATATTAGGTCTGCTCGGTGGCTTTTTGCTTTTAAGAAAACGTGATGACGCCTCAGTACATACCTGCATTAACGAATTTATTTGTCACGGCTGCGGTGTTTTCAATAAATGCATTTTGCCGCAGGCAGTTTCCGCCAAGAAGAGTATGAAATTGAATTCCCCCCAAATAGACAAGCACGACTCATGAACGATAAAAATACAGTAAAACGCCGCGATTTCCTCCGCGATGGCCTGCGCTCTCTATCCACCCTGGTTTTGGGCGGCATCGTCGGATTAGCTGCTAAAAAATTCCGCTCCCGTGCCACGGTCTGGCAAATTGATCCCGATGTTTGTACCCAGTGTGAACGCTGCTCCACGCATTGCGTCCTCGCACTTTCTGCTGTAAAATGTGTTCACGCTTTTGATGTCTGCGGATTCTGCAAGCTGTGCGGCGGTTATCATCGACCGAATTCAAAAATACAGGATACGGCGGCGGAACACCAGCTCTGCCCAACCGGCGCCATCAAACGTACCTATGTCGAAAATCCATACTACGAATACACCATTGTCGAAGAAAAATGTATCGGTTGCGGCCGCTGCGTGAAGGGCTGTGGCTCGTTTGGTAATGGCTCGCTGTATTTGCAAGTCCGGCATGATCGCTGTTTAAATTGTAACGAATGCGCCATCGCCAGTGTTTGTCCATCGGACGCTTTTCGGCAGGTACCGGCTGATCAACCATATTTATTAAGAGGAAAGCAGAGACAAACCTGATGCGCGAATCGTTGTTTATAAAAATATTTCTCATTTGTTTGACCTGCTTGTTTGTTGCAGGCGTGATGAGTGACTCATTTGCCCAGGATCGATTTCCCCGGCCTGAATTCGACAGCGAGTATCAAAAACCGCATACGCACGCGCCTGGCCCGCAAGCAAAATTTTTCGAAATTTTCGATATCTTTTTATTGGCTACACTACTCGGCCTCACCAGTTATTTCGTACTAAAAAAACGTTCCAGACGAGCGGTGTTTTGGATTTCCATCTTCTCACTCGGCTATTTCGGTTTCTACCGCGAGGGTTGTGTTTGTGCTGTAGGCTCGCTGCAAAATGTATCGGCGGCGTTGTTTTTGCCATCTTATGTTTTGCCAATCGGCGTGATCGCATTTTTTATCCTGCCCCTGGCCTTTGCGCTTTTTTTTGGCCGCACATTCTGCGCCTCGGTTTGTCCGCTGGGCTGCATGCAGGATGTGGTCATGCTAAAACCGGTTAAAGTCCCGCACTGGCTTTCGGAAGTGCTCGGTGTGCTGCCGTACTTATATCTCGGATTTGCCGTGCTGTTCGCCACAACCGGTTCAGCCTTTATCATCTGCCGTTACGATCCGTTTGTTTCGATATTTCGCCTGAGCAATGATTTTGGCACTATCCTTTACTCGGCCGGATTTGTTGGTCTGAGCGTTTTTGTGGCGCGGCCATATTGCCGGTTTTTATGTCCCTACGGTGTACTGCTCGGCTGGATGTCCAGTCTGTCTAAAAAACACGCGAGTATCACCCCGGATTATTGTACGCAATGCCGCTTGTGTGAAGGCTCCTGCGATTTTGGAAGTATCCACAAACCATCCAATGGTCGTATCCCGGAGCGCAAAGCCAAAAGCGTCAAGCGGCTCGCCACGTTGTTTATCCTGGCTCCGGTTATGATTATTGTGAGCGGCTGGGCTGTTTCAAACCTGGATGTGCTGTTGTCGCGCATGCACCCGACAGTCAGAACTGCCGAGCAAGTCAAACTGGAAGATGCAGGGCTGGTCAACCAGACCACCCTGGAAAGCCGAACCTTCCGTCGCATGGGAACCGAAACCAGCGCTCTCTATTCAGAGGCGCAAGCCATCCAGAAAAAATTTCATACAGGCGGCTGGTTCTTAGGCGGATTTTTAGGATTGTTTTTCGCCACCAAATTGATCAGACTTTCCGTTTTACGACCCAGAATAGATTATGAAATTAATCAGACATCCTGTTTTTCATGCGCACGATGTTTTATGTCCTGTCCGAATGAGCATATCAGGTTAGAAACTCTAAAAGGCGCCAGCCTTGAGCCTGTCGAAAGGGTGAGCTAATACATGTTCAAAAAACTGCAAATTGAGTCCCAACAAACCTACAGTATTGCGAAAGGTGTTGCAATTGTCTCTGCCTTTTTTGCCTTCGTGGTTTGTATTCTGCTGATCACCAACTATTTGCAAACCAAAGCGGTTGATCCCATTAATAACACGGCGCTAAGCACCCTGCTTAATCAGTTGGAAAAAGACCAGCAAAATGAAACCCTGCGTGAACAAATTCGTGCCGTGGACTTGCTTTCAAGAAAAGCTTATTTTGTGAACCAATGGCAGCTAAAAACCGGCGCTTATTTGTTGCTCGGAAGCGTGGTACTGCTTTTGATTGCTTTAAGAATTATACACGATTTTAAGGCCGAGCTTCCTCTGCCGGAAGGTGAACTCGACAAAAGCGAAGCGTGGATAATGTCCTCAAAAGCTCGTCAATACGTTGTCGGTATGGGTGTTTTTTTGCTTGGCACGGCATTTATTTTTGCGCTCCTTTCATATAACGAATTGAAGGATGCAAACGCAGATGACGTGGCCTTTAACCTGCCGACTCAGGAAGATTTTCAAAATAATTGGGCAAATTTTCGCGGGTACCAGGGTATCGGTGTTGCTAACGTAGAAAAAGCGCCAACGTTTTGGGATGTTGAAAGTGGGCAAAACATTAAATGGAAATCGGCAATCCCATTGCCTGGATTTAACTCACCGATTATCTGGGAAGATAAAATATTTATTTCCGGCGGCGCAAATGCACAGCTTGCCGTTTTTTGTTATAATGCTGAAACCGGCGCGTTATTGTGGCAACAACAGGTTACGGACCAGAATGATGAAAGTTTAAAGGGGTTACGAGTTGATAGGGACACGGGGATTACAGCGCCGACGATGGCAACAAACGGGCGCTATGTTTTTGCCATTTTTGCAAATGGGAAACTCGTATCCTATGATTTTGAGGGCAACCTTGTCTGGTCGCAGAATCTTGGTAAACCGGATAATCATTATGGCCATTCATCATCGTTATTAATTTATGAAAACACTCTATATGTCCAGTTAGATCAAAACTCAAATTCACGCTTGTTGGCGCTGGATGTTATGAGCGGCAATACAGTGTGGCGTGTGAATAGAAACAAGATTTCATGGTCGTCACCAATTTGTGTAAATACCGGCAGCCGCATGGAATTGATTTTAACCAATACCAGCTCAGTTGATTCATACGATCCCAAAACAGGCGTTAAGTATTGGACAATAGATTGCTTGGAAGGTGAACATGGCCCCTCCCCTGCTTACAACAATGGATTACTCTTTGTGGCTAACGAATACTCACAAGGCACCGCCCTTAAAATTAGTGAAAATAGCGCCGAGCCGTTATGGGAGTATTACGATGAGTTGCCCGATGGTTCAAGTCCGGTGGCTACGGATGAATATATTTTTATGGCAACTGGGTATGGTTCTTTTGTTTGCCTTGATATCAAAACCGGCGATGAATTGTGGCTGCAGGAGTTTGACGCCGGATTCTACGCCTCACCGATTCTGGTGAACAATACAATTTATGCTCTGGATAAGAAGGGTTCTATGCATATATTTGAAGCGGCGAACGAGTTCAAAAGCATCAATGACTGTGTTTTGAATGAAAAGACATTCAGCACGCCCGCGTTTGTGGGAAACAGGATTTATATTCGTGGGGATAAGAATTTGTATTGTGTTGAAACTTTAGAATGAAAACCTTTTCACCTATCATGGAGCCTAAAATGCAAAACAAGTGTTGGATTTGTAGCAAGGAAAAAGTAAGTTCTCACTATATAGTTGAACTAAAAAAATATAGCTCATACGGACCGACTAATTTGTACGTAGAGACAACTCAAGTAAGGACTGAACTTGTCCGAGTTCCAACTTGTTCCCGATGTAATGACAAACTCCTCAAACGACAAGAAATACTATCAGAAAGAGTAAAAATTGATATAGAGTATTCGAATATAGAGAGCATTTATTGGAGATATGGTCTCGGCATTGTTATAGGTTTTTTGGCAGTAATATTGCCATTGTCTACAATAGCTAGTTTGTTTGACTCGTCTGAGCCGGAGCTGGGAACTATGTTCTTTGTATTTGGCACTATTATGAGTGTTTTTTCTATATGGCTGTTTAAAAAATTTCTAAAATCAATAAGTAATCATAGGAACAAAGTACGGGACAAAGTACGGGACAAAAGAGCCGAACTCAATAGTAGACAAGAGCATTCTCGAAATATGGAAAATATACTAATTGAAACAGAACCGATGTTAGAAAGGCTAGCGGATTTTCCTGAAGTTTATCGCCTAAGGGTTATTGGCATAATGAAAGTGCACCGTTTACAGGTGCCCTTGAATGTCAAAAAAAAGTGTCTTATCATCCAGTAGTAAAAGTTCATTAAATCGTGATTTACAAGATGGACAAAAAAAACTTATTAAATATCGAGAGAAGATTAATTTTCTCTATTTTGAATGCGGCTGGCGCAAAAACCAAATTGCCCGGAAACTTGGTATGAGCAAACATACTGTAATTCGCTGGACTCAATCGCCAGAGCAGGACTTTACTTGTGACAACCGGGGTTGGCCTAAAGGTAAACGTCGTAAATGGTCTGAAGCCACCGAGGAGCGAATTCGGACGCTTCATCAACAACTTACCGGAAACCCTGAAGAGTTTTTCTACGGAGCAACAGCCATCGTTCATCAGTGGCGAAAGCAATACTCAGAGACTCCACCGCCGATTCGAACGATTGGTCAAATATTGAAAGAGCTTAAGCTTTCAAAACCAAGAAAAAAAGGTCGAGGTCAAAGTGCTTCAGAATATTTGTGCTATCCTGAAAAGACCATTTACGGAGGCTCACTTGGTCAACGGGTCATAGAAGCTGATTTCATCAGACGTTATCTGAAGGGACGTTCATCACCGCTTCATTTTATAGGGTTTTCAGCTAAGAAAACGCCTCGTTTCCGGCATTATATCCGTATCAATGATATGACAACAGATGTTTTTATCAAGGCTTGTGATA
>JAJDAE010000215.1 GCA_029262035.1 Candidatus Zhuqueibacterota bacterium | reverse complement strand
TCCCATAATGGAGACAAACTCTCCTTTTTTAATTTCAATATTTACATTATTGAGCGCAGTGGTCTCAACTTCTTCAGTGGTATATATTTTTTTTAGGTCAACTGTTCTTATCATTTTGTTTCTCCCTGGTATAATTATTTTTCGTGTTCTTATTAAAAATTAAGACAATTAAAACTGTAAAAGGTTGCAAATTAGCTGTCAGCCTTCATCTCTAAGCTTACTGCTGAAGGCTGACAGCTATTAATTTATTTCTTCAAAACAAGTTTATCGATGTCACCAAAGCTGTCATACGACGACGTGACAACTTGTTCACCCGGTTCAAGACCTTCCAAAACTTCAAACATTTGGGGGTTTTGCCTGCCTAGGCGGATGCGGCGTTTTTCGGCAGTTGCACCCGATTCCTTTACCACGTAAATCCACTGGCCACCGGTTTTCTGGTAGAAACCGCCACGCGCCACCAGCACCGCTTCGGATAAATCGCCGAGCTCTAACTGAATATGCACCGTTTGCCCGCGACGTATTCCGTTTGGCCGGTCTCCCGGAAATCCCATGTCGACTTCAAAGCGACCGTCGCGCACTTCAGGGTAAACCCGGTCGGCAACCAACCGATAAGTAGTTCCCGCGAAATCAAATTTGCCATTCAATCCTTTGTTTATTTTAGCGAGATAATGTTCATCTATCGCCGCACGAACCTTAAAGCCGTTCAAGTCATCAACCTGTCCGACTCTTTCTCCTTGCGCTACGGATTGACCGGTCTCGGGAACAAGAGACGTTAGCTGTCCGGAAATTGGTGCGCGAATTGTGAGATCGTCCAGCCGCTTGCGGGCAATTTGTAAGTTTTGCTCGAGACGTACAAGTGATAATTCTAACTGCTTCACCTGCACTTTCTGAAACAGTGAGTCCTGTTTGTAAGATTGAACATTCAGTTCCTGTGTTTTGAGCTGGTAGTCAAATTCATCTTTGGTATCATCAAACTCTTGTTGTGAAATCAGACTTTGCTCCAACAATTGCATGCGGCGTTCGTAAAGTCGGCGCAGCCGCTGGATCTGATATTCCTGATCTAGTAAACGCCGCCTTAAGTTGATACGATTTTGTTCGAGATTGAAATGGGTACTGGTTAACAGACTCCGCTGTTCCACGACCAATGCATCCTGTGATAAGATCTGAATGTGTAGATTCCGGTTTTCCAACTCCAAAATTTTATCGCCTGCCTCCACGAATGTACCGGCTTCAATGTAAACTGTATCTACTTGTCCGCCTTCAGAAGCATCCAGAAAACGGGTTGTGACCGGAAGTACCGTACCCGTCACCGGAATAAACTCCTGAAACGGCCCGCGCTTGACTGATGAAATGGTTATCTTTTGAGAATCGACATTGAGCTTTGTACTTCTATCGCCAAAACCAATTTTATAGACCACGAATACAAAGAAAAAAGCCGAAATTGCTATCGTTGCTATTTTCTTTGGTGGCCATTTCTTTTTTTCTATAACTTTATCCATTATCACCTCGACTAAAATTAACTCAGGTTACTTCCACCCAAATGCAATAGGTGTGCCATTATTGTTTTTAAACTACTTAAGACCTTTTGAAACAAAACAGTTCTTGTCCTGTATACGGTATCATTACATGCTATGTTCGCATTCGAACACAAATCCTGCACTGAAATTGCAGCAATTGTATCAGGGGAAATTACTTGCATTTTCTGCTGATATATTGTATTTAAATTAAACAACTAACAAACCCCATTTTAGAATTCCACCCTATGAATAAGAAAATTGGAAAGATTTTTATTATTGATGACGACGAGGATATTTTGCTCGCCGCCCGTCTCTTTTTGAAAAAACACTTTTTATTGGTCAATACGGAAAAGAATCCACAAGCAATTCCTACGCAACTTAAAAACGAAAGTTACGATGTAATTTTGCTCGATATGAATTTTGCGTTGGGCGAAAGCAGCGGCAAGGAGGGGTTTCACTGGCTCGGACGTATTCTGGAAATCGCACCATCGGCGGTTGTGGTGCTCACCACGGCCTACGGCGATGTGCAGATGGCCGTGCGCGCAATTAAAGAAGGCGCCATGGATTTCGTACTCAAACCCTGGCAAAATGAAAAACTTTTGGCAACACTTTCCGCCGCGATGAATTTGCGCAAATCCAAAACAGAAGTAGCGAATTTAAAATCGCAACAGAAACAGCTTTCGGCTGACTTGGATCAAAACTTCAGAGACTTTATAGGCCAATCGGATGCTATAAAGCAGGTTTTCCGTACCATTGAAAAAGTAGCCCAAACCGACGCCAATGTCCTGATTCTCGGTGAAAATGGTACCGGCAAGGAGTTGGTTGCTCGCGAGTTACACCGGCAATCTTTGCGCGCCAACGAAGTTTTTATCAGCGTGGATATGGGTGCAATTACCGATACATTATTTGAAAGCGAGCTGTTTGGCCACGTAAAAGGCGCTTTCACCGATGCAAAAGATGACCGCGCAGGACGCTTTGAAATTGCAGCGGGCGGGACTTTGTTTTTGGATGAAATAGGCAACCTGCCATTACCCTCTCAAGCTAAACTGCTGACCATCCTGCAAAACCGTAAGGTAACGCGGGTTGGCTCCAACACCGCCTGCCCCATCGACGTCCGGCTGATTTGCGCCACCAATCAACCCATTCATGACCTGGTGGCTGAAAACGAATTCCGCCAGGATCTGCTGTACCGAATCAATACCGTTGAAGTCAAACTGCCGCCACTCAGCGATCGCATTGTGGACATTCCCCTTCTCACGGACTATTTTTTCCAAATTTATTGCAAGAAGTATAATAAACCGCTAAAGCGTCTTACTCCGGCAGCTCTAAAAAAATTAGAAAAATACCAGTGGCCCGGCAACATCAGAGAGCTGCAGCATGCAATAGAGCGCGCCGTGATTATGAGCGAAACCCAGATTTTGCAGCCTCACGATTTTTTGTTTTACGCAACAGAATCCAAAGAAGACGGCCTTGTGTTCGATGATATGAATCTTGATGAAGTTGAAAAAATTGTTATCCAAAAAGTCATCACCAAGCACGAGGGGAATATCAGCAAGGCGGCCAGGGAGCTCGGGTTAACCAGAACCTCTCTCTACCGAAGGCTGGAAAAATATGGTCTTTAAACGATTTCGCATTGTCGTAATCACCCGTGTTTTTATTATCAGCATCACCCTGTACCTTTTCCTCTACCTCATTTTTTCAATCGAAACACGCCTTTATGCCACCATACTGATCGTTGCTTTACTTTTAATCTACGAAATTTATGGTCTTATCTTTTATGTTGAAAAAACCAATCGTGATCTCCAACGCTTTTTGCTAACCATCAAACACGAAGACTTTTCACAAACCTTTTTAGGCGCCGGGCTCGGTACTTCCTTCGATGAACTAAAAAAAGCATTTAACGACGTCATCAAAAAATTTCATCAAACACGCTCTGAAAAAGAAGAGCATTTTCGCTATTTACAAACTGTGGTGCAGCACGTGGGTATTGGCTTGCTGGCATTTAGCGTCGATGGCAAAGTGACATTGTTCAACAATGCGGCCAAAAAAATTCTAAAAAAACCGGTGTTAAAAAATGTCTCAGACTTAGATAAAATTGACGCACAATTGGCCGCAAAGCTATTAGCCATGAAGTCCGGCCAAAAAGATTTGCTCAAAATTAACGACGGTGAGGAAATTTTACAACTGATTGTAAACTCCACCGAATTCCGCATGCGCGACCAAAACTATACGCTGGTTTCTTTGCAAAATATCCAAAGCGAATTAGAGCAACAGGAACTGGAAGCCTGGCAAAAACTCATTCGGGTTTTGACCCACGAAATTATGAACTCAGTCACGCCCATTGCCTCTCTGGCTTCTACACTAAATGATTTAGTTGCGGAAGAAAGCGATGAACAGGATTTCGCCGAACGGCAGGAAGATCTCACTGGCGGACTCAAAACCATTCAGCGCCGCAGCCAGGGCTTGCTGCATTTTGTAAACGCCTACCGCAACCTGACGCGCGTGCCTGTGCCAGACATCAAGATAGTTGAAATACGCGAGCTGTACGAGAACGTAGTGGCGCTGATGCAGGAAGAAATCAGAACAGCTAAAATCGATATCTCTTTCCAAATCCAGCCCGACAATTTGCAACTCACCGCTGATCCCGAGCTGATAGAACAAATTTTGATTAATATGGTTAAAAACGCCATTCAGGCATTTAATGGCAAGAGTGGAGCCAAAATTGAATTGCAAGCCCGCATCGACACTCGCGGCCGGTTGATTTTACAAGTTTGGGATAACGGCCCCGGCATCCCTGAAGATGTGCAGGACAAAATATTTATCCCCTTTTTTACCACCAAAGAAGGCGGCTCCGGAATTGGTCTGAGTTTATCGCGGCAAATAATGCGGCTGCACCGGGG
>JAJDAE010000214.1 GCA_029262035.1 Candidatus Zhuqueibacterota bacterium | reverse complement strand
TTCGACCATGTCGGTTTTGGCTTCCACCGCTATTCCACAGATCCGGTATGGCTGCTACCCCATTTTGAAAAAATGCTTTACGACCAGGCACTGTTGGTGATTGCTTACATTGAAACTTATCAGGCCACAGGCAAGCAGGAGTATGCTGATACCGCCAACGAAATTCTGACTTATATCTTGCGAGACATGACCTCTCCCGAAGGCGGATTTTACTCCGCCGAAGATGCTGACAGCGAAGGCGAGGAAGGTTTATTCTACCTGTGGAAACCGGAAGAAATTATTTCGATTCTTGGCAAAAAAGAAGGCGAGTTTTTCACAAAGCTTTTGAATCTTGAAGAAGGTGGAAATTTCCACGATCAGTCAACGCAACAAAAAACCGGCGACAGCATTGCGCATTTAAAAAAATCACTAACTGTTTTGGCCGGTGAATTAGAAACAAGCGCAGGCACGCTGGAGTTACGCTGGGAGAAAGCCAGGACAAAGCTTTTCGAAGAACGCGAAAAAAGAATTCACCCGTTTAAGGATGATAAAATCCTGACAGACTGGAATGGCTTGATGATAGCAGCGTTTGCAAAAGCCGCTCAAGTTTTGAATAATGATGACTACTCTGCTGCGGCAAAGAAGGCAACTGATTTTGTTTTCTCCAAATTGCGCAAAAAAAATGGGAATCTGCTAAAACGCTACCGCCAGGGCGAGGCGGCTTTACCTGCCCACAGCGATGATTACGCCTTCATGACTTGGGGATTGCTTGAGCTTTACGAAGCCACTTTTGAAACCCGGTATCTTGAGTCGGCGATTGAGCTAAACAATATTCTTTTAAACAACTTTTGGGACAAAGAAAATGGCGGACTGTATTTTACCTCCGAAGATTTGAATGATGAATTAATTGTCCGACCAAAAGAAGTTTATGATGGCGCTATCCCATCCGGCAATTCAGTTGCCGCGTTAAATCTCATGCGTTTAAGCCGTTTAACCGGCGATGAAACTCTAGCCGCAAAAGCAATCGCAATTGGCAAGGCATTTTCACAACAAGTCCAGCGTGCCCCAATGGGACATACGCAACTCATGTCCGCACTGGATTTTTGGAGCAACCAATCTTTTGAAGTTGTCATTGTAGGCGAGCCGGGGCGAGAGGACGCTCAGGCAATGCTGCAAAAACTAAACACACCATTTATTCCCAACAAAGTGGTACTGTTCCGCCCGGATGGTGAAGCCGAACACGCCATCACAAAAATAGCGCCATTCACCAAATATCAAAACAGTCTCAATGGCAAAGCAACGGCTTTTGTTTGCAAAAATTTCACTTGTAATGCACCGACCACAGATGTAGAAAAAATGATGGGGTTGCTGGCTAAGAAATAAACAACGGAAGAAAAGACTATTTTTATTGTAATTAGTCTGAATGAAAACTACATATTTGCGTCTTTCTGAGCACAAAGCCCCGGAGACTGCTTTTCAAAGTAGCTGTTGGTGTGCGAAGAATCTCTCTCGCATGCAGAAGATTCTTCGCGCTTCAACTTTTGCCTCAAGCGAGAGATTTGGGAGCTCACGCTCAGAATGACATGCTTGTGAGTTTTCGGTCAAGCACTAATTAGTACGTTAGGGTATAAAAGGACGGTTCATGAAAAATCAAACCGAACATGGAAGCATAAACGGTAGTTTGCAAATTTGGAAAATTGAAGAAGACGGATTCGAAAAAATTACGATTTACGGTGATCCTGATGGATTAAAATCTCTTGGAGAGATACTAATTAAGTTGTCACAAGTAAATCAAGAAAATTATAAAGGCATGCCAGATGGCGAGCGAGATCATTTTCACATTTATCCTAAGAGCCATTTGTCTAAGGGATCATTAGAAACTATTATTGGTAGACTTGATGCCAAAGGAACTGGTGAACTCCCGCCGAGTTTTATTGAAAAAAAACATTAATATTCTAAGTAGAAAACATGGATTCAGTTTTTTTACTTCAACATTCGCATTCTATCTCGGAAGAAAATCAAGACCTTAAAACCATTGGTGTCTATAAAAGTAAAGAAGATGCACTAAAAGCAATCGAAAGATTGAAATCTATGCCAGGCTTTTCTGCCTTTTCCAAACTCATTGACCCATTAGTTGATGACGAAGAAGACGGTTTTTATATTGATGAATACAAGCTTAACAAGGATCATTGGGCTGAAGGTTATATTACTGAATAAAATAAAAATAACATTGCCCCGCCCCATTTGGGAGACACCGCCCCCATTAAAACACAGGGCGGTGCAAAATCAGGCGGTCGGTTGTAAGTCAGCGTTATTCTGGGGCATTTGTGGTGCGGCAGTCACTTTTCTCCGTCGCGTGCCTAATGTGCCGTGCACTCGGACTCTGCCACTGATGCGTGATTTTAGAGTTTGGTACTTTTGGCAAAATAAATTCAGCTTAGCAAGTCAAACGCTCGGAAGACAGCACCGGAGCCCGGGTCACTAATCGCCGCGCTTCAATTTTGTACCAAATGTCTACTTTCGGAATACAAGCTCAAACTATAAACTGTTAGACCGGAGAAATCCATGCTGAAAAAAACAACTTCATTTAACCGGCCTGTGAAAAGCAAATCGTTTGCGCATTGGATTTTAGTTGCGGGAGTCTTGCTTTTTCTTTGTAGTTGTTCTTCTAGAAAAATTAGTCGTTTCGATAGCGATGGACAAGCGCTTGAACCATCATATCGCTTAAAAAAAGATTTCATGCGCATCGATCTGTCCAACGGCGAACAATACAAAATGCGAGATCTCCAAATTTGGCCGGATTCAACAATGTGGGTGGATCGAAAAAAGAAAAAGCATGTCGTGGCAACTCAGAACATAAAGAGTATTACCCGAACGCATCGTTATGGTGGCGCTGGTTTCACACTCGGATTAATAGGCGGTTTCGCGTCTGGATTTTATCTGGTAACAAGTTCCGAGTGCGATGAATCAGTAGGTGAACCCTGTTTTAATGAACCTGTTTTTGGCTTTTTTGGCGGGTTGATATTTATGTTGCCCGGCAGCTTTTTAGGTGCTATCACCGGCAGCTTTTTTAAGACTGAGGAAACATATACTTTGACACAGACCGAACAGGGACTCATTCTTGAAGCGTATAAATAAGTACTCCTGATTTACTTGAGGTAAGCGGTAATTTTTCCTTCTAATAATATTATAGCGTTAAGCTCTTCATTTTATTTTTTATTGTAGCTCCCACATTTCCAATCTTTTTCCGGTTAAAAAACCGGCCTCTAAACTTCTCACTTGCCCTTAATACCCAGGGACGATCTTTGTAGTTTGTGTGTTCATTGAAGATAAATTTGTGATAAGCATTTAATTCAGTTTCTTGTTGTGACGTGGTAGTGAGGTGATTGTCTACCCTCAGATCAATTGGCTTAAAGGCAAAACTATCGCTTTTTATAATTTCCAGGAGAAGTTGCGGGTCTGTGCTTAGATTATAGTACAAACTCAATAAAGAATCGGCCGTCGCGCCCTTACCCAATACGCTAACAACTCGCCGTACTTCGAAAGTATCGGCAATCACACTATATTGAAACCCTTTTCCATTTTCCGTTCCCAGAATAGAATTAAATTTAGTAATTGAATCCGCAAATGCATTGGTTCCGGACTTCAAAATAAAACGGCTTTGTTTAAGTGTATAAATATTTTCTTGGTTGTTTAACGCAATCAAATTACTTACAAAATTATCATAGTCAGCGACAAACCGGAGACTGTCATCAAACCAAAATTTATTTTTTTGATATTCGGCAGGAATTATAAAAGTAGAGTCTTCTATAATTTTCCAACGTAATGAATTTGAGATGGCGCTGTACTCTTTATCGTCAATTATTGTATCAGAAAGAATTTTTGGCAATTGTTTTGTAAAGTAATTAAAAGGCATTTTAGTATTGCGATACTCAAACTCCAAGTCCCGCAAACCGCGCCAAAAGTTAGCCAATAACTCATTTTTCCTGGCCTTTACTGAAGCGTCTTGCAGACTTTCTACACTTCGCATATATTTCGTAGCAGTGGAATCAATCAAAGGAAGTTCATTAACTGTAATCAAAGAATCTCTACCGATCTGCTCCAGAACTGTTAATAATTCGTCAGTATGAAACAAAACCGATTTAATTTCTTCACCGGTGATCAATGAGAAAAACTCTTTAATGGCCGCCTCGCCGTATTCCTTTGCTTGCCCGAGAATGTTTGCTTCCAGGGCGTATGTCTGCAGCTTGCGTTTGCAGTAAGTTTTTACAAGCCTGGCATCCTCAAAATTAACTTTGCGGGAAGTTACAATATCAAAACCCGGCACACCACGCTCCGGGATAAACCAGGGATTAATATCTGTGTCCAATATTTGGGGTACTATCCCAAACAAATGCACAATGCCTGTTTCTTTGTCATAATTAAATCTTCGGGCATCCAGTTTTCCGAAATCAAATCCTGCCTTAACCCAGCCACGCCCGATCATGGCGAGTTTCTTTTTGCCTGCTTCAAAAAAATCGTAATAGAAATCGGTGAAACTCTCTGAGGACTCAAACCCTTGATTTAAAAAGTTGTCAAATTGTTCCAGTGTGAGTGAGTCATATTTAGCCTTAACATAATAGAATAGCGTTTCAAGTTGTTTTTCCTTAAAATGTTTTCTCTTTTTTCGCCCGGACTTATAATCTTTTAATTTTATTTCCTTATTAAAGACATGCCTCGTCAGAAAAAAAAGAACTACGTCGGCTGAATCACGTCTAAACTTTTCGGGAGCAGCATTATATTTGATAATTGTAGTTTTAATTGCTTTCTTAAGACCGTCACGAACTTTTTTGTTCTTTTTATCAGGTTTGTTCTCATCTATATGAGGTAAAACCTCAAGCTCAAATTGGTTAAAAGCTTCTTTCTTCAATCCTACATATATTTCTTCTGCTCGTTCAAACAGATAATTCTCTTCAATCAAATTAAGCTCAGCTTCATTGAGAGAAGCAATTACTTCACCATAGTATTCTGCCGTGACAAGCTGGCCGATGGAACGAACATTAGATACCAAATTAGCGGTGTTCTGTAGGTTTAATCCACTACCGAAGATATTAAATGGATTCCACAGAAAAATGAAAACGATGACGCCAATAAGTATAAGTGCGTCCAGCAGGTTGCGCCAATGTTTAAAGAATAAGCTTATGAACATCAGTTTTCCTGTTCAGTTAAAATTTGCTCGATGATCAAATCGTCACTCTTAAACCCGATGTGTATCTCTTCATAGCCTAAATTTCTCAGAAGCCCCATGAGCAATGCCCGGGTTTTGTCCTGGGTGGTTTCCACAATACCCATGTATTTTAAGCTCTTGCGAATATCCATTTCTGCTTCTCTAAAAAATTTCTCCTGGTCATCTATTGAAATTGAATTCAAAAACTTTTTGGGTTCTGATATTCTCTTATCCATTCGAAATTTTTCAGGGGGATAGGAAAAATTTAAGACTTCAATGGTGGGCAGGGTTACTTCTATTGTCGTACCCTCGATAAAAATATCTTCACGCTTAAGCTTCTTTAAATTAATGCCGGTCTTTATTTTTGCTTGAGAATAAGCTAAAAAGTTTGCTTCATTCAATTTAAAAAACCAGGCAATCTTTTTGGTTTTCGTGCCATGCACTAATTTATCAATGGTAAATTCAGTAGTTGCCAGCTTTGATGCTTGCTGAATCTTGCCAACGACAATTCCGCGATTATCGCGGCTACAAGCCGACAAACCAATACAGCAGAGTAAAAGTATAAAAAATTTAAGTGTCGTTAAAGCGCTCATCAGTCTTTGTTATTTATATTCTTCAGCCAAACATCTGTTTGAGTTACAAATCGCTGTCCTGCAATAACTTTCTCGGGTTTATTTCCGGCGGGTTATCTACCCCATTTCCATCACCAGATTCTTGTTGCCCGTTTTTAGGCCACCTTTTGGACAGAGTTTTTAAGGAACTATCTCCAAAATAGAATGCGATCATCATTAGGAATGCTGTTTTGAAAAATTCAAAATGGTCCCTAAAAAAGGAATTTTCGTCTAAATCCCCATCCATTCCCATGCTAACCAACATCAGGGCTACTGCGCCAAATAACAACGTAAAAGCAATCATACCGCGCACCGTTCCGCCCGGCAAACCGAAGGTCTCGTCTTTATACGGGTTTTCACTTGGAACCTTCAAGTCCTCTTCAGCCACATCAATTCCTTTTGCTTTGTCTTCGCGCGCCTTAAATTTTCTTTCCCAGTCCAGATCAGTGAGACCGTAATTAATATTGTAATAGTAAATTGCCCAAACAAAATACTGGAGAAAGATAACGCACCAGATGATCGAAATAAAAACAGCGATGGATTCGTATGGATTACCACCCGGAGTTGCCATAACCAACAAAGCTCCGACAAATCCGAAAAGCAGAAGGAGAAGAGAAAGTACATTGACCCCTGAAAAGAATATCCTGCGGTATGGATTTGTATTTTGCTTTTTACTGCTGTTTGTTGATGAATTTTTATCTACCATAAAGTTATCTCCATATCATTTTAGGTTATGGATTTCAACCAACCTTCGTCAAGTATTTTGATGCGTACATTTTGTTCTTCCGCTTTTATTTTTTTTATTTTTTTATAAAAGCGTTCGTACGTTTTTCTTGAATTAAAAATAGTTCGCTTTTCATCGGAAGACAGAATGCTGTCAGCAATCAGCAGACAACCCTCTGTATGTGTGTGATCGCTGCCGGAATGTATGTATACATTGGAAAAATTTTCTACTTCCTGGACATGAATATGGAAATCAAACCATTGTCTTGTCCTTCGATATTTCTTAGTTAGCTCCGTAAGCACTTCATAAAAATCTACATTATATGTGCCGCTTGGAATGCGCGTTTGGCCGGAAACTTTTACCTTCCGATAAGTATCTTCTAAGGTGTAAGAATAGTATTTATCTTCGAAAAAAAGCAGTCCCAATGTGGTTTCGCCATCATCGAAATAGCGTAAAACGCTAATCGTTGTTCCAACAAAGTCATCCGCCTGATTTTGGGTTTTAATTTTTTGCTGAAGACCGGCGACCTCTTTCTCTAACTCTTTTATCCTTTCTTCATTTCCAGAAGTGTCCACAGTTGAGTTTTCAACTGAATCTGGTTGTTGTCTTTGTTTGGCTTTTGAAGCATCCGATTTTTTTTCACGATTGGTAATTGAATCAAGACCGCTTTTAAAAAGAGCTACTATCGGCCCGATTAGTCCAACAAACCACAACCAAATATCCGCCAATACTTGAGGATTAAACAGGAAGAACAAAACAACAATCGTAACGATTGCAACAATTATTAGAAATGCATACTTTTTCATTAGTTGCTATAATTTAGGTTTATGCTTGTAGAGAAATGTTATAGCTTTGGGGGAGTGGATACCCCCCAACAACGGTAACTACATAGCAAAACTTAGAAAAAAGAAACAAAAAGTCAACAGTATTACATAAAAAAGAAAAAATAATTAAGATTTAAGAATCATCAACCCGCTCGGAGTACAGTAATCTGGGTATCATTTTCAGCAATCATTTGTAAGAAATGATGAATGTCTTCCATACCAAAACCCATTATGCAGGTTAAAGATTAATCGGGAATCAAAACAGATTTTTTTTGTAACTATAACGCAATTGCCACCCGATCGAGGGTAAAGGCAATATTTTTTTGAAAATTCTATCTGGAGTATATATGTCAAAACCAGTAACTATCAAGCTCATCTCTGTTGGATTACTTTTGTCTGTTTTCACACTCTGTTTTGCCTGCAATCTGACTGACGCGTCCACTGATCCACCCGCGACAAAATCTACCGGTCCCAATGTACTTTTTATCGGGAACAGCCTTACTTACGCCAACGACCTGCCTGGCATGTTAGAAAAAATGATGCTGCAAGCAGGCGTAATACCCGGATTGATTGAATCAGTCGCAGAACCAAATTATGCACTGCAGGATCACTGGGCCTTCGGGAAATATGCCGGCAAAGCATTGAATAAGATTAAAGAGGGACACTGGGATGTTGTGGCGCTGCAGCAAGGACCGTCTGCGACAGAAGGCCGGCCGTCGTTACTCGAATACAGTCAGATATTTGACGAGGAAATAAGAAAGGCTGGTGGAAAAACTGCCCTGTACATGGTCTGGCCATCGGATTTTCGTGCCTTTGATTTTGATGGCGTTTCCGATTCTTACCGCACCGCAGCCGAGCTTGTGAACGGCTTGCTTTTCCCTGCGGGTGAAGCCTGGCGTGCAGCCTGGCGACGTGATTCAACCTTATCCTTGTATGCAGCCGATAGATTTCACCCCAGCCCGCTCGGGACTTACCTGGCTGCATTGGTCATTTTTGATCAGCTTGTGGATTATGATATAAACGATCTCCCGTCAATAATCCCACTGGCAGAAAATGATCTAAACATTGCCAACTCTTTGTCAGAAATTTTGAAAGCTGCTGCTATTGAGGCGAATACTGAGTTTGGGTTAGAGCCTTGACAAAAATATTTTAGAACGCCTTTTTGACCGATTGGCTTTTCTGCGATGATTACCTAAACTCCAAGAAAAGCCAGTTTTCTTCGACTCTGAACCTTGCTCTACTTTTGATATAACTTCTACTTCGTTCTGCAACCAAGGCATTAGATTTGTCCAAGTTTAATTTGCTTAATCCAATTTCCCTCATTATCATTTCTTGAAAACATTACAATCGTTCCTATACTTTATTTACTGACTAAGTTTTTACAATAAATTTATCCATAAAATTACCGATTCATCTGCTACAGTTTAAGGAAATCCAATGCCTACTAAACCTCATAAAAAAAATAATCAATCCAATGCCGAGATGTCCATTATTTTGGCTTGTCTGGGAAATTATGAAAGCATCTCGACCACTGTTGCTGCGTTGCAACAGCAGACTATTGTCGAAAAACTTGAATTGCTCATTGTTGCGTTAAAAGATAGCGGTCTTAAATCACAGCATCCTGATTTTAGTAAATTCTACAAAGTAGCAATCGTAGCCGTGGACAAAATTGAATCTGTTGCCAGAGCCAACGCCGCAGGCATCAGAAAAGCCAGCGCCCCGGTAGTGGTTCTGGCAGAAGACCATGCCTTTCCACACCGCTCCTGGGCACAAGGTCTCATAGAAGCGCACAAACAGGATTATGCAGCGATTGGCCCAACAATTCAAAATGCTAATCCCAAAACCGCAGTGAGCTGGGCTGACTTTTTTATAGGCTACGGTCCCTGGGCAGACCCGATTCCGGCCGGTGAACATGAATTTCTGCCCGGACACAACAGCAGCTACAAACGCGACGTTCTGCTGGAATATGATGATAATCTCGAAGATATCCTCGAAGCGGAAACCCTACTGCACTGGGAGTTGCGTGAAAAAGGCCACAAACTCTATCTCGAGCCTAAAGCAAAAATCTCGCATACAAATTTTTCTTTGCTGTCATCCTGGATACCTGCGCAATTCCTGTGCGGTCGTGTTTTCGCAGGTTCACGACGCCTCACAATGTCAAAATTTCTGCGACTGGTTTATTTCTGCGGCGCGCCACTTATACCCTTTGTGCGGTTCTCCAGAATACTAAAACAGTTCAGACGTGTAAAAAATAATACGGCTCCGCCTTTATCCTGTCTTCCTGTTTTGTTTTTTGGCCTTACGCTCGATGGGTTTGGGCAAATGCTTGGCTATGCTTTTGGCACTGGAAATGCAAAGGAAAAATTAGGACATTTTGAATTCCACCGCACGAAACATATCTCCAAGATTGACCGGGAATATATATCAAAACAAAACCTCAAACAATTAACCGGTGATAAAATAAAGGTTGGGATAATTGGCTGTGGCCGCGCGGCTGGCAAACTGCATTTACCGGCCTTACAAAAAATGCAAACCGTCGAAGTTATTTCGTTAGCCGATGTTGATGAGAAACAGCTTAATTCTGTGGCAGATGATTTCGGAATCGATGAACGCTACACTGATTATCAGAAACTATTGCAAAAATCACAAGTTGATGTAGTGGCTGTGCTGGCTCCGGTACAGTTTCATGTGCCCATTGCCATTGCCGCACTGGATGCGGGCAAACATGTTTTTTTGGAGAAACCGCTTGCGCTCACTCTTGAGGATGCAGATAAACTCATTAATCATGCTTCAAAATCTGAGAAAAAAATTGTTATAGGTTTTAACCTACGTAAACACCGACTGATTGAGCAAGCTCGCAAAATGGTTCAGGACGGTAAACTTGGAGAAATTGAAGCGATCCGCAGCAGTTGGACTTCTGCCATTCGCTACCAGCAGGACATACCGGACTGGCGCAACAACAGCCAGCTTGGCGGTGGTGCTTTATTCGAAATCGGCGTTCACCATTTTGACTTGTGGCGTTATTTGCTGGATAGTGAAGTTGCTCAAATCCAGGCCTATAGCAAAAAAGAGAACGGCATAAATACCACCGTGAGTTTATCGGGAAAAATGGCCAACGGTTTACCGGTAAGTGGTTTTTTCTCCGAGCAAACCAGCAACGCCAATGAAATAGAAATTCTCGGTCGCAAAGGCCGCCTGCGAATTTCGATCTATGAGTTTGATGGACTGTCGTTTGACCCCATTATGAGCGTGCCCGGCGGCATGGGGCCAAGACTCCTCAAGCTCAAAGAGTTTCTGCTTCAACTGCCAACCGGCATTAAAATCGCAAAGCAGGGCGGCGACTTTCTTTTGACATACAAGAATGAATGGGAACATTTTGTAGAAGCGATCCAAAATGATGGTGATGTCCACGCCCACCTGGATGATGGACGCAAGGCATTAGAGATTGTGTTGAGTGCGCGGGAGTCGGTTGAGAATGGGGAGTCAGTTAAATTACTTTGAACCTGAGATACTGGTTCATCAAACTAAAATGCCTATCTAATGTAAATAAAGTCAAGTTGTTATCAATTACGTTTTCCAAAATAATTAAATCGGGGATACCAATTTTATTGATGCCTTTTCGAAGACATACAGTTTGAAAAACAATGATTTTTCTCCAATCGATATCAAGCGGAATATTTGTTACTTCGTTGAGCAACGCAATTAGCATATTTTGATTTTTTACTTTCAAGAAAGGTATTAACTCAGCCAAAATTAAGTCATTCACACAAACGAGATTTTGATCAATATAGGCATCCAATTTTTCAGACTGCACGCCTTCTCTGAAATAATCGATCCACACTGAACTATCTACAAGAACATTCATTTTCGATCTCGTACAAAGTTCAAGTCCACACTAAGGTCTACTTTCCCTTTATAACTTTTTAAGGATTTTATTTTATTTTTTTGAATAAGATTAAAAAGTGCTTTCTTTATCACTTCTGTTTTTGTTGATGCTTGTGTTACTTTCATTGCTTCGTTAATTAAATCTTCAGGAATATCCAGTGTTGTTCTCATTTCACCCTCTTATAAATTCATGCATATAATAATAATATATTTATGCACAAACAACAATTTTAATGCATAACCACAAATATTAATATATCGTCCTAAACGACTATACCATTAGTGCGCGATTGCGGAATACAAACAAAATTATAGAATAGCTCGAATACCTGGAGACAAATTAGTTCATTAAATTAGTTTCGCTTCTTCACCCCAAAATCCTCTCCCACAATCACCGTATCTCGCTGAGTCTTGTAAACATAAATTAAATCGTAACGCGTAGTATCGGTTTTCACCAACGTATCGGAACGAGTGATATGAACAAGATCGTAGGTGACCACAGAATCAGGCTCTGTCGGCGGAGGTGGCGCGAAATTAAGGTCATCTTTGTTGAAGCCCCACATTTCAAAAGTAGTGCCGTTGTTGTCGCGATTAAACCAAATGCTGATGGGTGCATCTCTGTAGTTACGGTTCACACCCCGCAACAATGAGGCAAAAATTCCGTTCTCTGCTTTTTCGTTGGGTAGTTGCTCAAATTCTTCAGGTGGGCGATTTTCCGAAACGATTTGAAAATTGGCTTTAAATTCCCAACTGTTCATAATTTTCTGTGCTGAGTCTGAAGGTACCGGAAAATAGATTTGCTCGGAGGGATAGGTTTTTACCAGGTCATCTTCGCCAAAACCATTGCCGGTGGCATCGATAATTTCAATTTTTGTAACCAGGGTTTCTGCAATAAAAAATTCGTAAATAAAGAAATCCATCAAGTCCCTGTCTTCGATTGCAACAACCGGCACAGTCACTTTATCGACATAAACTTGGTTACCGGTTTGTGGCAGGAGTTTTTCAGCGAATGACAAAACCCAGAAAATGAGTAGTAAAACAAAAGCTTTTTTCATCGGGAGGCTCTCCTATTTTGTTGGCGCATTTGCATCCATTGGGCGTAATATTTTCGAGCATCGTTAAACCGGCCGCTGCGTTTATAGCCTTCAACCAGCAACTGGTAAAGCTGCATTTGTTCAGCGGAGTCTAATTGTTCCGGATGTGCCAAAGCGCCTTCACAGCTCTTGATGGCAACCTTGGCATTATTACGCGACAACTTGGCGATTTCCAAATAACTCTTTGCCCGATTCTCCCAATCCACTGCAGCAGCCTGCTGGAAATACATAAAGGCAAATTTGCGATTTTTCTTCATATTTTCCAGACCAAGATTGTGACACATAACCCCGTAACTATCAAAATACTTTCTGTAAGTCGAATCTAACGGCGCGCCACTGGCATCTTGAGGTGTTAATTTTACCACTTGCTTCAGACGATCCACACCCTCATTCTGGCGTTCCAGGAATTGAAATTCCAGGACTGCCAACCGCCATACGATTTCATCAATAGCGCGCCGAGTTTTTAGTTGAGGAATCAATTGCAAGAATCCTTTTGCAGCCTTATGATGTTCTTCTTTATCCAAAAGCGCAATCAACTCATCGCGCTTCTCCACCGCCTTTGTATTGCCATCATCCCAATTTACCCAATCCATGTAGCTTTGAATATCTGCTTTTTCTTTTTCGGTGGAAGCAAATTCCATAGCACGCTTCAAATCCACCAAACCAGCCTCTGCCCGATGTAATTTAATTTGGCTGTCGCCCTGGTAATAAACGTAATAAAACATCGTCGATGGATCTAACTCAGCCCGCTGCATCATCTCTGCATCAGCGCTGAAATCAAGCTCAGCTGTGGCATTTAAAACCGTTTCAGCCGTTTTAAAATTTTTATATGCGTTGAACCATTCTTCCATGGCGTAGTAAGTTTCTGCCAGGCGGGCAAAAAGTGCGTGTTCCCCTTTTTCCATTTGGAGAAGATTTTCAAGCACGGCCGCAGATCTCTTGTTATCCTGCTCATCGGCAAAACGCACAGCCAGTGTCTGGTAAACTCGCGCCAGCCAGCTTCGTGCTTCCACATCAAAGGGATTTAAAATCACTGCTTTCTCAAAATGATTCTGGCCATCAACGAGCAGACGACGAATTCTTCCACGGGTTTGTACATCTTCTGCGCTCTGATCTAATTGTGCCAATTCCTGCAACCGCACTGCGCCCTGGTTGAATGCTTCCACTGCTTTCGCCTTGTCTTCAGAACTTACCTGCAAAGCATCATCAATATCATTGGATAGATACTTCCATAAAGTATCGCTTTTTGAGGTTTTGGCCTGACCAAGTTTAATGTATTGGTCAGATCGGGTTTCACGATTTAGGGAAACGAACAATCGGTCGGCTAAACTATCCGCATGAGCGGCAATGCTGGAATCAATGCCGGCAGGGATAAGCAAAGGCCCTTTGTCTCCACTGCGTTCAACGCGGGTCAACCGGTTTCCCCCGGAACATCCGCTTAAAATCAAAAGCCCGAACAGGCCGAAATGAATGATTGTTCTTATGTTATGAAGCTTAGACATTCTGTATCTCCGTTTGTTGCAGTGCTTTGGTAAACTGTCGTTTGCACTCCCGTAAAAGCTTGATAATTATTACCATCGTGTATAATACTCCTATGCTTTTCGCTCTGGACGAGCGAAAACCTGCCTCCCTTCAAATGGAGAATTATTTTGCACTCTCCCACCAGGAAAGAAACAATTGGTAGAATTCCTTCGTGCGGTCATTGGCTGCTGCTTTTCGAGTGGTTCCGAAAGAAAGAATCTTACCGGTGGGCGTATGATTTACAGAGCCAACCCGAAGATAGCTGCTCTTTTCTTTGAAGCCCCGGTCAATCAAATATGTTGAGGAATTGCCCTCGATCAGGCAAATTCTCACTTCAAAAAGATTTTCTTTACATAGCAGGAACATATCAAAACTACGGCCATTTACCTGAAAACTAATGACAGAAGTTAAATCGCCCGGCGCTTTCTCACTAAACCTTGAAACCACACCGGGGAAACTACCCGGGTTGCGTTTCATCCACTCGATCAGCTCACGGTAAATTGGTGATAAATCTTCAAACCCAGCTCCCATTTGCGAAAAGTCAAGCATACCGATTTCAGGCGCTGCAGTTTGGGCTGACTTACCCCCCGGCGCACTAAGGGTGGCTGGGCCGCCTCCGAGAGACGACCCATTCCCCGAGTCAATCGATGAGCCGCGTCCTGCGGTTAAGCGCGAACCATTATTGAGCTTGCGGCCATTGCTTCCCCTTCCCGTCATTTTCAGCCGGGATGATGATTCGCCCAATAAAGTATTCAGGCCACCCAGAACACTGGATTGCTTAAGATCTACTTTCGCATTTTTTGCTGAACTTGAAGTCTTTTTGGATTTAGATTTGATTGCACCAAGCGTCGGTTTAGTCTTTGCAACCGGCTGGAATTGTGCCTTTAATGCACTCAGGTCAATTTTTTGTGCCACCAGCTTTGGGGGCGCTTCAGGCGGCATTTCAATTTTAACCGGTTGCTCCATTTTTGGAGATTTAACCGGCTCTGCTTTCGGCATAACGGTCTTAGGTTTAGGCTGAAATCGCGTCCAGTTAATTTCTTCATAAACCTCGGTTTTTTTCTTCACGCTTGGCAAGTCTGTAATTTGCAAGGCACTATAAACGCCGAGAAGAAATATTGCAGTGACAATCGCCCCGACGATTTTATCATTATTCGAATTTGTCAACTCGGCAATAACCATCAGAATTGCATACTCTCGTAGTTAATGTTTTTAGGAATTTGATTTCGTTCACAAATATCAAGCACATCCACAGTGCGTTGAATCGCGGAATCTTCGTGCGGTGCGATCAACACCACCATTTCCTGCCCAATTGTTTTACTGTGGTTTAATAAATTAACCAGCATGGATTCCAATTCAGTACTATTGGTCGTTATAAAAAGAACGTTTTCGTCTTGCTCAACGACATAACCACGTTCTAAATCTACTTTCACAAAAATTAAAATCGGGTCTTTTTTTTCTTGTTGTTGCTGCTGGTTTTGCTGCTCTGATGGCAGCTTGATCTGCGCTCTGACCTGGATATCGCTGATGGCGATAAACCCGAATAAGATGATCATCGCAATATCGATTAGCCTGATTATTAATCCGCCTTGGTTCATTGAAAGTCTCGTTTAAGAATGTTCATAATTCTATCGTGATTACTTCTTTATTTTCATCCTGGCATACGTTACATCGCTCTGGACGAGCGCAAAGCTGTCTCCCTTCGAAGGGAGATTTTTTAGCCGCCGGTTTTACGGACATCAATACCCTTTTGGACTTGCAAGTTGTCGCAAATATCCGCCGCTGCCATGGTGAACTTGATGGGTGTATCCCAGTTGGAACGAATGCGCACGCGCAGCTCATCCCCGCTTCTATGTATTTCAGCAGCTTTGTTTTGAAGATAAAAAAACAGGTCCTGCGTGTTGAAAATGACTTTCATTTCATTTTCAACCAGGTATTTTCCCTCCGAGTCAAT
Source organism: Candidatus Zhuqueibacterota bacterium (assembly GCA_029262035.1). Taxonomy (GTDB): domain Bacteria; phylum Zhuqueibacterota; class Zhuqueibacteria; order Oceanimicrobiales; family Oceanimicrobiaceae; genus JAJDAE01. The sequence goes on along the minus strand of JAJDAE010000214.1, from coordinate 12,545 downwards.
ACCCAAAAACAAGACCTTTTCCTTGTCGGGATTTGCTGTCGGCGTTTCAGCGCTTTCCGGTAATTTTATTTTACTACGCTCACTAATCTCGGAAATTGAGATAAAGCCGAACAGCAAAATAAAAACAACGTCGATTAACCTGATGATAGATCCGCCGGCCATTATGCCAAATACCCGCTATGATCCAAATTATTTTCTAACCCAGCCCGGGGTTGTGTTAAGTCGGGAATAAACGGACGTGCAAAAGCATCAAACTCAAGGGTACTTTTCTCTTGATTAAGAATCGAAACCTTTAACTTTTGCGGACAGACCTGTCCACCCAACGTCCAATTTAAGTGCGCTAATCCTTGACTGTTGGTTTTAATTAAAGCAGAAGTTTTTTGATTTTGTAACTGGCCACCACCATCTACCACATCAAAACTTATCGGAACCCCGGTAACTCTTAGGCCGTTATCTGATTCAACAAATACAGTTATGGGACTTTGCAACGGCTGACCAATCATGCCATCCTGGCTAAACTCGGAAATCGCCTTTAAGGAAAGTTGCGGCATTTTAGGTCGATTTTGTCCCGCAGCAGGATTTCTTTCTTCGAGATTTGAAGAACCGTTACCACCGTTCGGAGTCTTGTCTGAAGCTCGTCGATTGCGCTTTTGTACAATCGCCATCAGCCACAGTCTAAATTCATCGGCTTTACCCGAAATCAATGCCAACCGTTTATTGAAAACACTGAAAATTTCAGTGGAGAAAAAGTTAAGAATGATGCTCACGACCAGACCGACCAAAGTAGTTACAAGCGCCAAACCCATTCCATTCAAAATTCTTTGGCTATCGAGGTTACCTCCAAAAAAAGTAACGAACATACCCCAGACAGTACCCAGAAGTCCAAGCGCACCGGCTGTATCGGATAAAAATGCCAGCCTGGTTTTAAACGTATTGTGGCGATCCTGCTGCAACTGCACGTAATTTGCAATTTCATCGTGGAAATCTGCAGTGTTGCCGGTGGTATTGAAAATGGACAGCATTACTGCGTATAACCTGCCGATCACACTGCTGGAATGATTCCTCACCAGTTTGTTTACATCGCCCAATGCCAGCTGTCGATAATTAGTCGAAAGGAGGGTACGGCTATTCATTTTGTCCATAAAAAGTCCATAAACCTCGACAACAATGAGAAAAATACCCATTGCCAAAACCAGGAAAATAGCGGCTGACACACCGCCTCCAAGTTTGATCAACGACCAGAATGTACTGATGTCGCCAATTTGAGTTAACCCTGAGCCTGACGCTGCTGCGCTCTGTTGACTCATTTGATTAACTACTCCGTTTTGTGCCCACAAACTGCCAGGTATGCAGGTCGCCAAAAACCCAGTCGTTAAAAGTAATAGAATACTTTGCTTTAACCTATCGCTTGAGAATGATGTCGATTTCATCTGCATTTACTCCCATCTCTTTTTGATGATTAGTGACTTCTATGGTTATATTTCTGGTTACTTTTTGCATTATGATTAATTTTTTACTGGTAATATTTTTTTCACCGTTGCCATCAACCCATTCAAGTTGATAGCTGTAAGCTCCCGGCTGTACAACATTACCGGCGCGGTCGCGCCAATCCCACCTAACTTCGGCGGGGGGCAGGCCATCACCTGCAACCGCTTTAAGCTCATAATTGCTGGTATTTTTGAATACCAGTCGCCACGATTTTGGTGTGCCAACATTTTCAATAGGTGTAATTTGAATTACAGTAAACTCGGAAGAAATCGTCTGGATAGTTTGCTGTGTCTCAACCAGTCGGTTGCCCAATTTTTGATTTGCCATCACACTATCGCGGTAAGTTTGATACACCGGTTCGATGAAAACCACATCTTCTGTATTTACTGAACCTTGACGAAACAACTTTCTCAAACCGGCAGCACGCAGGTAACCTACCTTCGGCGTTATAACCCGCACCTTTTTTTGAATTCCTTCAGTTGAAATTTTCTGAACAAACTTTTGATATTCTTCTGAAAGCGAGGCGTCGATTGTCAGCGGAATGAGACCTAAATCAACTGACTTATTCTTAACCTGAAAATTTTTAATGTCCTCGGAAGTTGGCAGCATTTCCAACTCTTTCAAAGTCAAATGAGCAAGCTGTTGTCGGGTAATCGCCGGTGAAATTTTGCGGGTTAGATTTTTTTCAACAATTTCAACTTTATCAATAGTTGAGTAAACATAAAACCGCGCATCGGGATTTAAACTCGGATCTGGCGGCGAGAACTCAGCACGGAATTCATCCGGCAGTATAAAATGTGGCAGCTTGCGTGGACGATCAAGTGAACGGATTAGCGTGATTGCGTGTGAGCCCTGACCAACGCCAACATTATCAAACAAAGTATATTCGTAATTGTAATTCAGACTCAACGTCCCGGCAACCCGGTACTGTGCCTCTGCGTGCAAAGCAGTATCATCGATGCCCAGCATTGCAAAACCTTTAGTGGAAAGCGCCGCGCCAAAACCTGTTTTCGGACGCCAAATGCCATCCTCATAAATAAAACTCACTGAAACACGGGCCGCACCCCAGTGTGCCATGGCGCCAACATAGCCGGCAAACGGCTGATAGACATCGTCGCTGGTTAAAGAAATATTTGCACGGTTTATGTGGTCAACACCCAGACCCAGACTCAGAAACGGCAATGGAAATATGGAAACCCCAGCTCCGAGGGTTCCAGCCCATTTAGTAGCGCCGTTTCTGAAAACCGGATCATTCGGATCAACCAAATCAAATTCTTGCTGATTAAATGCTTTGGAAAAAAGGTTGAAACGCAAACCAAACGCATAATTATTTTTAACTCTGCGTGCAAGCAAAAGCGATATATTGCTCTGGCTGTAAAGCGGAGAATTAAAATATTGCGCTTGCAAACCAACGCCAGTGTATTTGCCCATTCCAAACGGCAAGGCCAGGCTTACATAACCCTGACGAAACGCACTGCCCCGATCATCAATAAAACCCATGTGGAACATTTTTCCGCCAACAGCTACATGATTTTTTTGAAAAGACAAAACTGCGGGATTCACAAACGAGGAACGATAATCAGAATATTCGGCAGGGTTTGCCTCAATCAAATTCTGGGCGGTCAAATTTGCGACAACCATGGTGACAAAAAGTAAAATTAAGGCGAGTGTTTTCATATTTTTGGAAGTCATTTCAGTTCTACCTGGCCAGCACTATGTAGCCGCTTGAGATTCGTTTTTTGCTGTCTGAAAGCACGTAAAGATAGATGCCCGGCTTTTGTGCGTTACCACTTTTATCACGGCCATCCCAGCTAAAAGAATTGTTAGCGCCTTCCGAAGAAGACAGCAGCGAGCCTTTAAAATTAAATATTTTCAGGCGCGGCTCTTGCAGTTCCAATTGGCTAAAATCAAAAACAGCTGCGTCATTGAATCCATCTGAATTCGGTGTAAACGGATTTGGACGAACAACAACTTCGGGTGCATCAATACTTAAATCGAGAGTTAAAATATTGTTATCTTCGCTGGTTTCAGTCACTTGGTTTTCTGCATCAACCTGGAAGGTAATTTCGTGATCGCCGGCTGTGTTATAGATTGAGTTAAAATTGAACGCCCTCTCCTGACCCAGGTCTATCGTGATGGATGATTCAAACACGGATGTGCCGTTGTCTAAAATTCGAACAATGAAAGCCGTGGCTTGGGAGGCAAGTTCAGTTCGAACCCGACCGGTTATTCTAAAATTCTGATCTATTGCAGGTTGAGCAGGCACCGAAATTAATGAAACCGCAACCAGGTCAGGCATAGTCGCCACAACATTGACGCGTACGATGAGGGTATCATTTAGCGCCGGATTATCAAAAACTTCTGCGGCGACAAAACCAATGTCGTAAGTGCCACGCGAGTCCGGGGGAGCAGTCCAGACAAAGCGGCCGGTCCCCTTGCTGAGGTCAACAAATGCAGCGCCAACAGGCAGATTAAAGGCAGTTAAAGCAAGCGTACTGTCTTCCGGGTCAACTGCAATTACATCAAAGGTCAATTGCTGCAACTCGGTTACCGTTTGTACCGGCACCGGATTAAAGACCGGCGGGTCATTCACCGGCGTGACAATAACAACCACATTTAGCGTGTCCGAAAAAATACCATCATCGGCGATTAAAGTGAATGTAGTATCAAGGTCGCCTTCTAACGGCGTACCTTGTACAGAAGCATTGATTACGTTTGCTGAACTCGGTGCCAGCCAGTTTGGCAAATTCTGAAAAATAAAGCGGGATTGCGTATTATCCGAATCATTGGCTGCTGCTGTGTAAGAAACCGGTACATCTTCAGTGGCGAAGAGCGTATCGGTTGAAATGATTTCCGGCGGAAAACTATTGGGGCCGCCCAATAAAATAACCGGCAACGGTGAATTTAAACTGTCATTATTAAAAAGCAGGAGCGTGTCCAGATAAGCAAACGAAGCTGCGGGTGTAAAGGTCACATCCACGATCTGGCTCGAATAGCCCGGGATATCAAGCTGGGTGAAATTAGCCGTGAAGGCCGGGTCGGTGAACCGTAGTTCGCTGATGTTTAGCGCGCCATTGCCACGATTAAAAACTTCAATGGGCAAAGTTGCGCTTTGTGGCGGCTCAATATTAGCAAAATTTAGTGTGTCCGGAAGAACTTCAATAATCGTTTGAATGCCCTCACCCAGCAAACCAATTACCAAGTCCTGATTTATGCCAAAAGCATCAGAGCTGATGGTCAGGGAATCTTGATAAGCCACTGTATCCTGCGGTGAAAAAGTGAGTACAAAATTTACAATTTCGCCAGGCTCAATAACGGCCTGAGTAGGCACTGCACTAAAAACCGGCAATGTGGTTGCGATGCTTGAAACCGTAATCTGAGCGCTAGTGGGGTTAAAAAGGGTAAAGTTCCGAATGGAGTCGTTGCCAACCTGAACCTGACCAAAGTTGATGGCTTCAGGTGGTTCCGTGAAACGAATGCCGCCGGTTTGACCACCGGTGTTGAGTAAAATTGAAACCGAGTTAGTGGTCAGATTGGTAACTGCAAGATCTATATCGCCGTCGCGATCAAAGTCAGCGCCGGTAATTGCCGAAGGTGTTTCCCCGGCACCGAAAACATCGGAGGTGTCTTGAGAAAATGAATTATTAAACTGGTTGCGGTAAACAAAAATATCATTGGAAAAAATATTCGGTACCACAATATCCAAATCATGATCTTTGCCAAAACCTGAAGAGGTAGCGAGTGCATCGGAGGTATCGATGTCGCCGACAAACAGACCAGTCGGGCGCAAACCGGTATCCAGTTCGCGCACCAGAACAAACCCGCCGTCGATTGACCGATTTTCAAAAATTGATACTGTGTGATAATTCGGGTGAATCAAAACTAAATCGACATTGCCATCGCCATACTGGTTTTGCGAACGCCCGACAAAATCATTTGCCTGGATCAAGGTTGGAGAGTCGGGCGTTGCAATTTCAGAAGTAAAGAGGAGCCGTCCCTGGCCTTGGTTTTTAAAAATATAAATAGTATTCTCGCCCGCATTGGTAACCACAACATCGGTATCTCCGTCGTTATCCAAGTCCGCCGTTGTCAGGCCGAAAGGGCTGGAGCCCGTGGCATAGCTTTCGCCGGAATCATTAAATTGGCCAAAGCTATTATTTAGGAATAATTGCAGCCGATCTACGCCCAAGGCAACTGAAGCCAGATCGATGCTGCCGTCGCCATCAAAATCACCAACAACAACCTGTGTTGGGTGTTGCAGTGTGGGTATGATTTGCGTCTGGTTAAAAATCCCATTGCCGGCGTTTTGTAAAATCGTAAGACTGTTATCATCAAAATTGCTGATGACCAAATCGATCCAGCCATCACGGTTAAAATCACCGGCGGCGATGGAACTCGGCCCATTACCAACATCGTAAGAATTGTCAATCTGAAAAGAGTTACCCGGTGACGAAAATCTGTTTTCCAGAATAGAGACACTATTGGATGTGCTGTTCACCACCGCTAAATCAATGAAGCGATCGTTATTAAAGTCAGCAGCCAAAATAGCTGAGGGATCGCGTTCAATCGGATTATTCAAATCCTGTCCAATTGATATCTCGATGATCTCGCTAAAATCGCCGGTGCCGTATTCCACAGCAACCACAAACTCAGACTGAAATGGCTGCAACGAAGCGCCAGCGCTGGTTTGCACGCCTAAAGTCAAAGCAACATAGATTCTTTCACCTTCATTAAGAAGTCGGCCTGGCTGGTAACGGCCCGTACGAGTTCCGGCGTCATAAGTTATCTGACCTGCATAATAGCCGGTTAACTCCCCGTAGACTAACCAAGTGTTATTGTTCAAAGTATTCTGGTTTATATCTTCAGAAAATACGACTTGAATATCAGAAAGAATCGAGACATTAATTTCATTCTGCCTGGGGATAATGTTTGTAACGGCTGGCTGCGCATACAAAAATGACGGTGCGATGATTAAAACGGAAATCAAAATACCCGTTCGTTTTTTATATAGAAGTCCCATTATTATGCTGATGCAATTCCCCATGATATTTTCCAAGGCTAGTTTGTTCCGCTGAGTTTTGTTATATGATATCTGGCAGCCGCAAGGTCAGCTTCATATCCGAGGGCTTCCAATGCCACAGCCAAATTCTTCCAGGCGGCAACATCTTCCGGGCTGTTTTCAACAATTTTACGGTACCATTTTGACATTTGACGATAGTCCCGGAGCCGCCAATTAGCCTGGCCGAGATAACGATAAAGCAGAGGTGAACTGCCGGTAAAGCGAAGCGCTTCTTCCAACCGGGCAACAGCTTTACCATAAAATTCGTTGCGTAAATAAAGAAGGCCAAAATCGGAAAACAGCTGTCCCGAAGGCCTAACTAATGCCGCCATGTGATAATCGTCTTCCGCTTTTTTAAAGTTCCCCAAAGCATCATGGGCATAAGCGCGACGCATAACGGTTTCAATATCATTTTCATTTACATCCAAAATTTCATTACATAAGGTGATTGCGTCGTCAAATTTTGACTGCACAAAATAGATCTCCGATAGATTATTTTTAGCAGTTAGATTACCGGGAGAAATTTTCAAGACGGCAGCATATACTGTACTCGCTTCGCCATAACTTCCGGACAGAAAAAGTGCGTCTGCGTACCTTTGCAGGCCATGGGTGTTGCTGGAATCAATTTGAGCCACAAGACTAAAATCCGCGACAGCAGCTTCATATAATTTATTTATGAGGTTTTCTTCGCCTGCACCAAAATATTTTATCCAAAAACTTTTTTCGATGAAGTCGGCGTGCTCGTTGTATTTTGGAGAGAGGGCGCGAACATGCGCCAGCGCCCGGTTCATTTCAGGAATCAACCGGAGATGACCATTTATTTCGGCAAGCTGCAAATAGGTATCGGCATCAGTGGAACTTTCTGCCTTTAAAATTTCTTTGGCTTTTTCCCAATTATGCTGTCGCAAATAAACATCTGCCATTTGTTTGCGCCCGGAGGCGCAACTCAAAAGCAGCGAAAGACTTAACAGATAAAATATGTATTGACTAACTTTGTTGTTACTCATGATGTTTGACCTTTTCAATACACTTTGTTCAATACAATGAATCAAAAGTTGATGTCGCTAATGGCAACATGTGTGCCATTTTGAAAAAGCAGTTATAATTTCATAGTTTTGGGAGTAATTTTGTCATAGTAACTTGATATTAAAAATTCATAAGTTGAACAAAATCTGAATATATTTTCCTGTCTTGGCTTAAAAACAACCAAATCCAACAAATATGTGGGTAGAATTTACCCAACTATCGAACAAGATGGATATTTGTTCTTTTAGTGTCATAGTTTTAAAATTTCTGTCACAAATATTTGTAGTTTGAAAATATATAACCGATAATCAAAACAAGCGATGAAAAAAAGTAATTTTCATCTTAAGTGTTTCGATTTATTTTTGATTGTAATTCAATAATGTAATCGAGATTGAATTCTGATGATGAAATACATTTACGAAAGAGACTATGAGGTAACTCAGAATGCGAATACTAATTGTTGAAGATGACAAAGATACCAGTTTGTTGATTTCCAAATTTCTACAAAAAACAGGTGACTGCGAAATTGTTCCAAATGGCGAAGAGGCCCTTAAAGTTTATCAAAGGTCATTCACAGAAGAGGAGCCGTTCCAGTTAATTTGTCTGGATATTATGATGCCGGTATTGAATGGCCATGAAACACTTAGGAAAATCCGTGAAATTGAAAGCCTGGAAATGGAGAATGCCGGGCAATTTACTAAAGTAATCATGATCTCAGCACTTTCGGACGGCGATACCATCTTACAATCATTTATGGAATTGTGCGATGGCTATGTTGTTAAGCCAATTACACGAGAATGCCTGCTTGAAAAGCTGACAGATATCGGTTTGTTTGAAACGGAGATAGATCCGCTTGACCTGGATGAATTTTTAGCCAACTAATTTCAAAAGCATTTTTTTATGTATTATTAACCGATTTCTCCCAAAGGAGATTGAAGAAATTAACTATAGAAACCCCATTTTCTTTTCATCTCCCAAATAAATAGTACCATTCAAATCACCTTTCTTTAAAAAAATTGTTTTGCAAGTATATTTAATTTTGTAGTTATTGTTTATAAACTCACTAATCCATTTAAATTTGTCAGACGTAGCTAAACCCCAAAACCATAGCGATTAACTTTTTGACGGTTACTAAAACAATATGCCAGACAACTTTAACCCAATAACCTTATTACTTCAGGATATCAGCGGTGGCAACCGAACTGTTATCGATGCGCTCTTACCTTTAGTGTACGATGAATTGCGCAATCTGGCCAAGCGGCAACTTCGGGGAGAAAGAGAACACCACACACTGAATGCAACGGCGTTAGCACATGAGGCTTATATAAAATTAGTCGATCAAAAACAAGTTACCTGGCAAAATCGAGCACACTTCTTTGCGATTGCAGCTCAGGCAATGCGGCGGATGTTAATCAATTATGCCAATCAGCAAAAGGCCGAAAAGAGAGGCGGAGGTCTTGCTGTGGTCACTTTTGATGAGCAAGCTATAAAACGGGAAACCAAATCCGAAGAACTTTTAGTGTTGGATGATGCACTCCATGAATTAGCAAAACTTAATGACCGTCAGAGCAAAGTGGTTGAATATCGATTTTTTGGGGGTCTCACCCATGATGAAATTGCCGAAGTACTGAGCGTGTCCGAGCCAACAGTTCGTAGAGATTGGCGGTTAGCTAAGGCATGGTTAAGCCGTGAACTCAAACGCAGTCTGTAAATAAACAATCAAATCTAAATATCAAGAATCTCAATGAATACAGATAAATGGCATCTTATTCAGAGCCTGTTTGAGCAGGCTTTGGATTTAGAAAAGTCCAAACGTCAATCTTTTCTCCAACAAGCTTGCCTTGACGATCCTGAACTATACAAAGAAGTTCTCTCACTTCTGGAAGAGGATACCAATACCCACAGCTTGCTCGAAGGTGTGGCATTCGACTTTGTCGATTTGGAAACAAAACTCAACCTTATCGGTCAGAAGATCGGGCCTTATCGAATTGTTCGGGAAATTGGCTATGGCGGCATGGGAGCTGTTTTTCTCGCCGAACGAGTTGAAGGCGAATTTGAGCAACAAGTTGCCTTAAAGTTGATCAAACGAGGCATGGATTCCGGACAAATTCTCAACCGATTTAGAAGTGAGCGCCAAATTCTGGCTATACTAAAACACACTAATATTGCCAGACTGCTGGACGGCGGTATGACCGAGGACGGGCTGCCTTACTTCGCAATGGAATATGTTGAAGGGAAACCCATTAATGAATACTGCGACGAAAATAAACTTACGGTAAAGGAGCGGCTGCAATTATTTCAGAAGATTTGCGCGGCTGTACAATATGCCCATCAAAACTTGATAGTTCATCGCGATTTGAAACCAAGCAACATTTTAGTTTCTAAAACCGGTGAGGTAAAACTGTTGGATTTTGGCATTGCCAAAATGCTCTTAGATGATTCGGACTCACCAGCCGGTCTTGCTTTAACTCGCACCGGCCAGCGTGTTATGACGCCACAATACGCAGCCCCGGAGCAGGTTCGGGGTGAACCGATAACAACCGCAACAGATATATACACTCTGGGTGTCATTCTTTATGAACTCTTAACGGGGAAGACGCCACATCAACTGGAAAATAGCACGCAGCACGAAATAGAAAAGGCCATTTGTGACACTCAGCCAAAACGTCCGAGTACTGCGGTTACGAAAAAGCAACTCAACACCAAAAACAATTTTTTTTGGCAAAAGCCAGGCAATCTGTCTCGCCAACTTTCAGGGGATATTGATAACATTTGCTTGATGGCGCTGCGAAAAGAACCGGAGCGGCGGTACCATTCAGCCCAACAGTTTTCAGAGGATATACAGCGGTATTTGACCGGACTAACCGTTAGGGCGCGGCCTGATACGTTTGGTTATAGCACTCAAAAATTTGTTCAGAGAAATAAAATTGCAGTGATGTCCACTGTAGCTGTTATTTTTTTAATTGCCTTTTTGGTTACATTCTACACCATGCGATTAGCAACAGAGCGGGATCGGGCTCGCCTGGAGGCACAAAAGGCAGAACAGGTTTCCGAATTTCTAAGTGGATTATTTGAAGTCTCTGACCCCAGTCAATCAAAAGGCGAAACCATTACTGCCCGTGAATTGCTTGACAAAGGTGCACAACGCATAAAAGAGGAACTTACAGATCAGCCCGAGGTGCAAGCTGCTATGATGGGCGTGGTCGGTAGTGTCTATCGCAGTCTCGGGCTTTACGATGCGGCACAAGAACAACTTCTGAATGTCCTTTTTATAAAAGAATGCGCCCAAAATGCAGACAGCCTTGAGGTTGCTGATGCACTGTATGCTCTTGCCGAGGCGTATTACGACGCATTTGACCATGAAACAACAACAAAATATCTCTCCCGGGCACTGAAGCTTCAACTGAATCAACTGCACGCTTCCGATGCTGCTCTAATCAAAAGTCTGCATTTGCTCGCACAAACCAATTACCTTGAAGGCAAGTATGAAGCCGCAGATTCCATTTATAAAGTTATTCTGGATGACGTGGAGCCGGCGTCAAAACTACTGTCAAACATCCAGCGTGATTACGGTGTTTTACAACGTGAATTAGGGAACTTTGAAACAGCCGAGAATATTTATCGAAAATCCCTTCAGGCAACTCAAAAATCCTACGGACAGGTACACCCCGAAGTAGCCAGAGTACTGCATTATCTGGGTGATGCTTTAAGGAAGCAAGGAAAGCTGGATGAAGCAGAACCTGTTTACCGTAAAGCTTTGGATATGCGGGAAAAACTGTTTGATGACGTACACCCGGATATTGGGGAGACACTCAACCATTTAGCGAGATTGCTTTATCAGAAAGGCGATTACGACGCTGCAGTGCCCCTGGCACGCCGTGCGCTAAAAGTACGATTACAAATATATGGGGAGGAAAACGTAACAATAGTCGCCAGTAAAGGGAATCTGGCAGGCATCCTCAAGGCCAAGGGCAACCTGGATGAAGCAGAGCGGTTATACCGATGGAACTTAAACACGTTACGGAAGCTGGTCGGAGATGAGCATCCATATATAGGTGCAGCGCTTAACAGCGTTGCGTCAATCCTTTTAGCAAAGGGTGACCTGCAGCGGGCGGAAGATATGTACCGCCAATCCCTGGCCTTGCATCGAAAAGTGCTCCCGGAGAATCACCACAACCTGTCGCGGCCGCTTCACGGTTTGGCCCAGGTACTCTTAAAATCAGGCGATTTGCAAGGCGCTGAAAAACTACTTAACGAAGCCATGGATTTAGCTATGAGTACACAGGGCTCTTATTGGCGAACAGCAGCAGTGCAGGTTACCTTAGGCCGCTGTCTACTGTTGCAGAAAAAATTCTCTGCTGCGGAGCCGTACCTTTTGCAGAGCTACCAAACACTTCAAAAACAATATCCTGATCGAATTGAAGGAAAGGAGCAAGTACTCAAAGACATCATTTCATTATACGAAAAATGGGACCGTGATACAAAAGCCGACCCGTATCGAAAGTTGCTCACGTCACGTCAAATACCAAATAGACAACCCCCCATAAAATAACCCAGCTTGCGTCTACTTAATCAACATCAATTTGCGAGAGGCGCTGAACTCCCCGGCCTGTATTTTATAGATATAAACCCCACTACTCAGACCATTCGCCCTAAACGAAATGTCGTACCGGCCCGCTTGTTGAAATTGGTCAACTAATCGAGATATTTCCTGACCGACTAAATTGTAGACCGATACCCGAACCTGTGTATCTTTTCTCAGCGAATAAGTAATTTGCGTCGAGGGGTTGAACGGGTTGGGGTAGTTTTGAAAAAGTTGAAATTCAGATGGTGTGAGCGTGCCCAAATCCTCGATTGAAGTAACAGCCACAGTATAAGTTACGGTCATCTTTAATTTATCAACCGCTAAGTTTGTGATAACGAAGCCGCCACTATCACTCATTGTTTCGCTTACAACCGCCCCACCAAAGAA
>JAJDAE010000213.1 GCA_029262035.1 Candidatus Zhuqueibacterota bacterium | reverse complement strand
TTTACTGTAGAGGATGTAAAATTACTACGGGAAAATACGACCACCATTCTGAATACAGTAAAAAATATAACACAACCTGAAATGTTAGGTACGGTGAATAATGCCCTGAGCTTCTTCGGTAAAATGGATATCGAGGTTGAGGAAGATGTGTCTTACGCTAAAATATTTAAAGAGCTTAGAAAACCCGAAGTAAAACGGGGGCTCGTATTTATGCTCGAATTTGTAAAAAGCATGGCCAATCCGAATGGTAATGCCAAACATAATACATTAAGTCTAAATTAACAATCAAAGGAGTTAAAGATGGCAACTGAAACAATTGCTGGCGTAAGTGTTGAAAGAAATGAGGAAGGTTTTTTGGTCAACCCTGATGACTGGACTGAGGAAATTGCTAAAGAAATTGCGAAAGAATTGGATATCAACGAACTAACGGATTTGCACTGGAAGGTCATCAATTTTATGCGTGAGTCTTTCGCAGAGAAAGGCCAGATACCGACGATTCGAGGTATAAAAAATTCAGGTGGCGTACCAACAAAAGATTTATACAGCCTGTTCCCAAATGGCCCTGCGAAAAAAGCAGCAATGATAGCCGGCCTGGGTAAACCACAAGGTTGTATTTAATAACCATCCAAAATGGAGAAAACAAAATGAGTGAAAATGGCTCAACAGAAAAAATCAAGAAAGTATCAATTATTATCTCAAAAGGCTCTTTAGAAGGCGTCTATCCGGGTTTAATTATGGCTAATGGCGCCCGCATGGAAGGCATCGAAGCCAACATCTTTTTTACTTTTTTTGGCATGGAAGCTATTATGAAAAAACGCATGGCGAAAATCAAAGTAGCAACTGTAGGTAACCCAGCGATGCACATGCCTTCTTTGGTTGGCATGCTTCCCGGTATGTCTGCTTTTGCAACCAAAATGATGTCAAAAGAAATGGACAAACTGGACATTCCGCCAGTTCCCGAATTTGTAGAAATGATACACGACGCCGGGGCAAAACTGTGGGCTTGCAGAGCCACGGTAGATATGTTTCACTTGACCATTGATGATTTTTGCGAACAAGTTGAAGACGTGATTAACGTCGGCAAGTTTTATGAAATTTCAGGAGGCGGAGAGATTATTTTCACCTAATAAATTGGGGAGAATCATTTAATTCCCTTTTTCTTTTACTTTAAATTATTGGAGGTCTAAAAATGAAACGCTATTTAGCAGCAGTAGTAGTCTTGCTCGTACTGGTATCTTCTTTTGGTTTGTATGCCAGTACCAACGGTTATCTTTTAAACTGTTTTTGCGCCAGATCATTTGCCCGAGGAGCCACGGTGGTAGCTATCCCGGACAATGGTTCGGTTTTACTGGCCAATCCTGCGGGACTGGCATTTCTGCCGGGCCGAGGCGTTGGCCTTGGTTTAGGTGTTTTGATTCCCAAAGTAAAGTTTGAAAACTCAGTTAATCCACTTACGGAGGCGAATCAAAAATATTATCCAATGCCGTTCTCGGGCTACGTTGATCCAATGCACGATAGCAAATGGGCCTGGGGAGTCGGCATGAATGTGGTTGGCGGCATGGGAGCCGATTATCAACTAAATCACGATCTCTTCAGAGATCAGGAAGGTCAACTCGTACAGCAAGAATATTTTTCGGAATTTGGCTACATGAAGTTCGGCCCCGGAGTTGCATATAAATTAAAAGACAACCTTTCTATTGGTGCCGGAGTACAGCTTTATTATGGTATGCTCGATTTCAAAATGCCTTTTAGCCTTGATCCAACCACAACCTTAAATGGTGTTGCCGATCCAAGTACAGGCGCTACATTCGGCCAACTTTTTGCAATGAACCCTCAACTGGGTGGATTTGGTTATAGTGAAGTAACCGCTTATGCTGCAATGAATGATTTGACCGGTTTTGGTCTTGGCGCCAACATTGGTATTTATTGGGAAGTAAATGATAAACTTTCCCTTGGTTTCGCCTATACAAGCCCAACAACAATCAAATTCAGTGGTGAAGCAAATATGGATATGGGTTTTCAGCTCAATGATGCTTTTGGTAGAGCTGTTCAGGGTGTGTTAATGCAAAACCCAACCATGACACCGGAACAAGCCCAGGGTGCCGTAATGCAAATGTTCGCAGGTATGGGTATTGACTTATCAAAAGGTGCTGAAACCTCTTTTAGTGATATGGATGCAGATTTTGATATTCCACAAAAACTTGCTCTGGGTATTGGCTATAAACCAAATTCAAAATTAACGTTCGGTCTGGACATTGAGTGGATCGACTGGAAGAACGCTTTCGATGATTTCCCACTTTCCTTTAACGGCGGAGACAATGACAATATCAACCTTATGCTTAATGGCGATGTAACCGATGGTGCCTTCGCTTATGATTTCCCCCTGAATTGGGAAAATTCATTCGTCTTTAAAACAGGCATTGATTACAAAATCACTGAGATGACCGCAGTCAGAGCAGGATTTATTCATGGGCAAAACCCTGTACCCGACAACACTGTTTTTGCGATCTTCCCGGCAATTGTGGAAAACCATGTGACTATGGGGTTTGGTCAGAGGTTCGGCAGATACCAGTTTGATTTTGCTTATATTCACGCTTTTAATAATAGTCAGGATGCCGCTTCCACGGGTCACTTGGTCGGCCTTGAATATAATGGCAGCGTTGATCAGTTATCTGAAAATTTAATTATGACCACGTTGGCAATTGGATTTTAATTCTAAAATTCCATAGCCAAACAAGCATACAGGCGAAGACGCAATGTAAAATTCTCATTAGCCTTCGCCTGTTTTATTAACAGGGCAAAATTTAAAAAGGTAATTTGAAATGCAAAAAAATATTTTATACCTACTCTGTACATCGCTTTTATTGATGCTTACTGTCAATGGGATGGCGCTTGATCAAAACATCAAAAAACAAGGTGTTTATGAATATGTAATCCAGAATTCACAAATGGCTTTCGAAGAAGCTTCAACTTTATTAGAAGGGCAATTTGCGGATAGTTCTTTCACCCTGCTTGCTAAACACGATTCCGGCGTACCGGAAAACTGCGAATATCGTTCCCGAATTTTTATCTTGTACCAACCCAATTATGCAAATCAAATATTGCAAATAAACCGGCTAACCGCCCCTTTTGCGATGGTCGACCGTATCAATATTTTCGAAGATGAAAACGGCTTGCACATAGCGATGGTAAATTCTTTCAACATCAATCGCACAATTCTTATGGAGGATGAAAAACATAACGAGATATCCAATGCACACAAACAAGAATTGCGCAAACGAATCCTGGCGGCCGGAATTGGTGAAGAAAGTCGTGCGCAGTTTGGTCAATTTCGTAAAAAAGGCCATATCGGCAAAACTATGGGCGTGATGGCCGGTGGTTCTTTTGATGGAAAAATAAAGAATGTCGCTGATTTGCCGGAAGCAGATTTTGATGATATAGTGGCGAAACTGACCAAAGGTTTGAACGAGAACAATGATGACTGGGGAATGCACATCATTTACCGGTTGAACCTGGACAATCACAACGTTACAGTTTTTGGTACTTCCAGTGCAAAAATCGAATCGAAATCATCTGAAATTGTAAAGGCCGGCAGTGATAAAAGCAGGAAAAACCTTACTTGCGCCGGCGGTGCCCATGCAGCCGGCTATCCTATCGAAATCGTTGTTAGCAAGGAAAGTGATGGCGTAAAGGTTCGCTTGGTCAACATCATGTTTCGGATGAAAATGTATTTCGAAGATGCAGGGAAATGGGCGTTTATGAAGAATATGGGCATGCCCGGCTCTATTCAGGATGAACTACAAAAACAGATTAATACCACCCTTGAGTTAGAATAAGTCTCGCTTTACAAGCTTCCCTCACTTCTGGTGTAGGGAAGCTTACCATAAATATTGGAGACGCCTGAGTTATTCCCCGAAAACTATTGAATTTCTATTCAAACTTTATTATATATTCATATCAATATTTGAAATTTGCAAATATTGAAAAGCTTTAATCACAGGAAAGGAAATAGTCATGTCAACATTAAAACAAAAATTAGCTGAAAAAATCCCTCATTACAGAGAACGAATCAGTCGCCTCGTGAAAGAGCATGGCGACGTTGTGGTTGACCAGGTCAAAATGTTTCAATTTTTTGGTGGGATGCGCGGGTTAAAATCATTATCAACAGATATTTCATATCTTGATCCGGAAGAAGGAATAAGGTTCCGGGGTTACACCATTCCCGAATGCCTTGAAAAACTACCCAAACCTGCCGGTTGTGAAATGCCTTATGTTGAAGGCCATTTTTATCTACTCCTCACGGGCGATATGCCCACTACTGAAGACATTGCAGATGTGGTGGATGACTTTAAGAGCAGAAATAAAGTCCCCGACTATGTCTTTAAAATGCTTAATTCAATGCCGGCAGATACCCACCCGATGAGTATGTTTTCCGCAGCAGTTGTTTCTATGCAAAGAGAGTCTGTCTTTGTAAAAAGATACAGCGAGGGCATGAACAAAATGAACTATTGGGAGCCAATGTATGAAGACGCCATGAATCTGATGGCAAAATTGCCGGAAATTGCCGCACACATCTATCGGCTAAAATACAAGGACAATCAGATTATTGCACCCAATCCTGATTTAGATCTTGGCGGCAACTTTGCCCATATGATGGGTATTGATAAACCGTACGACGACCTTTCCAGACTATACTTTCTACTGCACAGCGACCATGAAAGCGGCAATGTTAGCGCACATATCACTCACCTGGTCGGTTCAGCTTTGTCGGATGCATACTACTCTTTTTCAGCCGG
>JAJDAE010000212.1 GCA_029262035.1 Candidatus Zhuqueibacterota bacterium | reverse complement strand
GATTCAACCTGGGGTACAGGTTTGTCGACCCAGGAAAAGCTAAGAATTTTCGATGCCTGGTTTATAGAAGTCGACCTAAACTACGGCTCGTTTTTTAATCTCGACTTTGATATTTTTGCGTTCCGTGACCAGTATCGCCCGGAAATTGAGGCAGGCGTAAGTCGTGGCCGGTTTGCCGCAATTATGAATTATTTCGGATATTTTCTTAAAGATCTGCACACCTACATTTTTGATATTCCTGTGCGCAACACACCGCTTGCCAAAGGTACACCACTCTTGGTTATTGGACAATGGGGTACAAATCAACATTTTGGTGCCCTGCTCACACCATTGCCGGATAGCACACTGCTGGTCTACAAAGCATTGGCAAATCACCCTATCGGCCTGCAGCCGGGAGACCTCGTGCTTGGCTATGACGGCGTACTTTGGAAGGACATTTACCCGGAGCTGGTTGCGGCACAGCTGCCCCTGGTGCTAAATTCAGTCAATGGCAGCACCGATGAGTCCATGGCCTATTATCATTTGCAGGCTGCGGGCTTGAACTGGCATTTATTTGATACTATTGATATTGTCAAATATAATTCTGGTGACACACTACATTTTGCCACACGTTTGCTTGCCGGACAAAGGCGAACCATTTGGGGCAGCGAGCAAATCGATATTCCGGGGGTTACATGGCCGGATCGAAGCAAGGACATTCGCATCAATTGGGGTGTACCTGATAATACCAATATCGGATACATTTATATTACTTCCTGGTCGTTCGACGCAAGGTTCGGTATTCGTGAAAAATTTCGGGTGGCGATTGATCGCCTGATGCATGAAATTAAAGTGGATGGTATTATCATCGACATGCGCTTTAATACTGGCGGCGGGGCTTTAGCCATTGATGGGTTGAACCTGCTTTTTAATCAGGTCACCTCAACTGTTGGCTTTGACAAACGCCGGGGAACATCCGACCATTTCGATATGATTGCAGACCCAGGTCGGCGGGAGACCAATTTGGTGATTCGACCAGACCCAAACACTTTTTATGATAAGCCCATTGCTGTGTTAATTGGCCCCGGCTCTATTAGTGCGGGTGAACTTGAAGCAATCAGACTCTCTTTTCATCCCAGAACCCGGCTGTTTGGCAAACCGGCTGCGGGTGGGAATAGCGGTTCGGATTTCCTCAACATCGCCACGAACTGGTTTGCTTCCCGTACATCCGGACCGGTCTATTACGTGAGCAACCACGAATACTTGTCACACATTTCTCTGCAACCCGACCAATCCGTTTGGTTCACTCGTGACGATGCTGCTAAAGGGATAGATACAGTGGCAGAAGCAGCAATCGCCTGGATCGAAGGCGAAACGCCTACCAGCGTTGACACGGATCAGGGAGGCTCTACTCCGTTTGCGTTTGAGCTTGGCCAAAACTATCCCAATCCGTTCAATCCCACAACAACCATAAGATATGAACTGAAAGAGCCGCGGCAAGTGGTTATCAGTATTTATAATGTCCTGGGTCAGAAAATCCGAACATTAGTGGATGAGTTTCAAACATCAGGCGCTAAATTAGTCATCTGGGATGGGAGAAATGGTAGAGGTGCGGAGGTTGGTACGGGTAAATATTTCTACAGAATTGAGGCTGGAGGTTTTCGTTCAACCCGGAAAATGTTGCTATTGAGATAGTAGTTGGGACGATGAAATATAATCATTCAGTGTGAGGTTTGTTTATAAAAATTGATAAAAGGGAAGGATTAAATGCTACACTCTTATGTGTCTACGCCTCTAACTCATTACATGTTTTTCTCCTTGTTGTTACTTCTTGGTTGCAGCAGCTCTCCAACAAAAGTGGCCCAAACCGTTGATCCTGTAACAAATGTTGCTGACAATGGTGATGGGCGTGACATACGAGTGTCGTTTACCAAATCAGCCGATGAAACGGAAGTTCGGGAATATAGGCTGATGATACGAAAAACAGTTAATGCTAGTTCTTTCGATCTCGCGGGAGCTAATGCTGTGATTGTGGCAAATTATACGACCATTACGCCTACAGGGTCGGATATTAGTTTGACTCTTCCGGCAAACGCGCGGGACATACAAGGCAATTCGATATCAAATGATATCCAGTACCGGGTTTTCGTATTGACCGTTGCCAACGGTTCTAACATTGAGCTCAATGAGCTATCAGCAGCTTCGAATACGATAACATTAACTTTCGCTGTTGCGCCAGTTGTAACAAGTGTGACCGCCTCGGACGTGGCTGAAAATGGAAATGGCGGGGATCTGCAAGTATCATTTGTTCGCCCGGCAGATGAATCTGCAGTGAATGAGTATCGGATTATCGTAGTAAAACTACAAGGCAGCGCAGGGTTTGATTTATCGTCGGCAAATTCTATCGCGGCTGCCAATTTCATCCGGGTTTCAAAAACTGGAAACAACATACAGGTTGCGTTACCTGAAGATAGCAGAGATAGGGATGGAGAACTAATTCAGAATGATGTCTCATACTTCGTTTTTGTTTTAACTATAGCAGATGGACTCAATGCTACCGTCAATGCGTTATCGCTACGTTCGAACGCCATAACATTGACCTTTCCAACAGCCCCTGCCGTTACGAATGTTAGGGCTTTTGATGTGACAAATCACGGCAATGGCCTTGACTTACAGGTTTCGTTTAATGTTCCCGCAGATGAAAGCGAAACTCTTGAATATCGCGTCTTGGTTGTGCAGTCGACTGTAAAGACGAATTTTGATTTAGATGCGGCATTGGCCGCTGGCAGCGATAGAGTTTTTGTTATGTCCCCCGATGGGCTGAACAAGCTGACTGTACTAAACGCCAACAGTTTGGATACAAACGGCGACTTAATTACCGAAGGTCTTAGTTACTCGGTTTTTGTGCTAAGTGTGGCCCGCGATATAGGTGTTTTTAGCACACTGTCTGTCGCTTCACAGGAAATAACCCTTGTCAAAACAAATGAGGTGATGACTTTAACAGATTTACCCGCTGCAACCGGAGGCGTTGATGTTGATGCACAAGGCAATGTTTACGTCACAGATATCGGAGCCGCTCCAACCCGACGAGGACAGACTGTCTATAAAGTCACGCCGGAAGGTGTTTTTAGTATTTTTGCGCAAGGAGGCGGGTTACTTGGTGCATCAGGCAATGAATTTGATTCCAATGGAGACTTGTTCCAGGCGAACATTCGTGGCAACTCCATTAGTAAAATTAGCCCTTCCGGGGTTGAGAGTACTTTTATCGCATCAGGCTTGGCCTCTCCCGTTGGTATCACCATTGATGCCGGCGACACCTTATACGTCGCGAATTGCGGTAATAACACAATTCAAAAAATATCTCCGAGCGGTGTTATAAATCAGTTTGCATCAAGTTCATTGCTAAGTTGCCCAAATGGCATTGTTCTGGCTGATGATGGAAATTTTTATGTGGCTAATTTTAATGATGGTCGAATACTCAAAATAACCAAGCAAGGCGTGGTAACTTTATTTGCTACACTGCCCGGAGCTAATAATGGCCACATAGTATTTCGGGATGGGCTTTTTTATGTGGCCGCTCGGGGCGCACACCGTATTTTTAAGATAAACATGTCGGGTGAAATAAGTGTATTTGCTGGAACCGGTGTGCGAGGGCATAGTGACGGCACGGCGTTGCAAGCTACCTTTTCTTTGCCCAACGATTTAGCATTTAGTCCGGCAGGAGACATACTTTACATAAACGAAGTCGAACCTACTTTTGGTTCTGCCAACATTCCAAGCAAAGTAAGGATGATTTTGATTCAAAATTAACAATAGTAATGATAAAATTTAAGGAGGTTATACAGTATGAAATTTGTTAAAACGGTTTTTTTTCTCAGCTGTGCAATTTTGCTTACTGTGACGCGTGGGCAAACTCAAGGCGATGTGACCATAACTTATTTGCAAAACGACGGCGTGTTTATCTCTGACGGAACAGATAAAATCCTGATCGATGCGATATTTAACTTCGCTTCAGGCTGGATAAATCTTAATGCAACTGAGGCCAATAAGCTTTCGGCTGCAGCGGCACCATATAATGATATCGATTTAGTTTTGATCACACATAACCATGGTGATCATTATACTATAAGCGCCGTGAACAACCACCTGTTCCATAACACCAACGCCAAGTTGATAGCGCCTCCATCGGTAGCTGCCAATTTTTCAGGGCCGCAAATCGTCAATAGTAACCCGGTGCGCGATCAGAGCGATACTTTGACCGTAAACGGTATTGAAATTGAAGTGCTGAATTTGCGTCATTTCAATGCATTTGGAAATGATTTTTCCCGGGTGCAGAATTTTGGGTACTTGATTAAGATTGGCGGCAAGAAAATTTTGCATCTGGGCGATGTTGACATGACGGTGGAGAATTTTCAGAGCTTTGGGTTGGCAGAAAGGGGGATTGACGTTGTGTTGATTCCAACATTTAATGCTCCCGCTCACTTTCAGACCTCGCACCGGGATGCTTTGATGAGCCAAATTGCGCCGGACCATATCATTGGTCTGCATCTTTTGTCCGGGAGTATTGCAACTATCCAACAAGAAGTCAATAGCCTCTATCCCGGAGCAACCATTTTTACAACCCCGCTACAAACATTCAGCTTGAATGTCACTTCGGTTGCAGATGAAGGACAAACTCCGGATGACTTCAGTCTGAACCAGAATTATCCGAACCCGTTTAATCCAACCACAAAAATAAGTTATTCTTTACCGGCAGGCGCCGATGTTAAGTTGACGGTTTTTAATATCTCAGGGCAAAAGGTGAGAACCTTGGTTCGTTCCGAATTGCAATCAGCAGGCACTCACACTGTTGAATGGGATGGGAAAACTGAACATGGTTCTGTGGTTTCAAGTGGGCTTTATATTTATCGCATTGAAGCAGTTAAGCCGGGGGAGAAAAGTGAACAATTTATCCAAAACCGAAAAATGATGCTTTTAAAATGAAGCTAACCACTCATAAGTTTTTTGACAGGGGGGCTGAGCAAATAAGTCAGGTTCATCTAAGTTTTTGTACCTAAAACTTAGATGAACCTAAATAGTTATATTAAGATTTGATAACCGCGCCAAAGCCTTTGATGCGATAAACAGTTTTGCCTTCGCTAACGGTCGATTCGTCGAACGTCTCACCTTGCTCTTCCGCGTGGTGTTTTTTGTTAGCAATGACCTCTTCTTTGCTCATGTTTAGGACTTCAACTTCGCCTTCCACCAAAGCGGTTTTGCCTTTAGCAGTCTGTGGGAAAACGATGACATCATCCTCTACTTTTATTTTGATTTTTTGACCATTGTTGCTGCCGGCAATTTCCATCCAGCAACCTTTCTTTGCGCAAACATCAATAACTCCGCCTGAGATCAAGACCTTTTTGCCAACAAATTCTTCGGGATTACCCAGAATTGCTGCAATATCAGTTTGTTCAGTGAGTGTGATTTTTTGACCGTACGTTTCTGCATTCTCTGCCTGCTTTGCGCACGCAAAAACAAACATACTCAAAATAATGATGACAAAAATTTGCTTCATGTCGCTCTCCGTTTTAATGTTGTCTGAGTATTACCAGCGCATAATATAGTAAATAATTAATACACAGCAACACTATTTATGTGGGACTGAAAATGTGTCTACTTTATTATTCTCCCGCAAAAAGAATTAAAATAAGTTGCTCCTGTTTGCTTGCATTCGTGATAATGTTGTTTTATCTTAATGTTACGAACTCCATTTTTGCAGACATCTCTAAATAACAAGGAAGTGGTTAATTCCAACTCTTCCTGTCTAAAGTTGAGCAGAAAATTAACATAAACTGAATTTTGAGAGAATGTGCATGACGAAAAAAATATTAGTTATGCCGGATGGCAATTGGTTGTCCCATACTTCAAGACCCTTTGAGATAGCAAAAGAGTTGCGTGAATTTGGGCATGAGGTTGTTTTCGCTAGTGATGGTCAATATATGAAATTACCGCAAGAAGCCGGATTTCAGGTGTTGCCGATTAAAACGATCGACCCGGATCGAGTGTTGAAATGCTCGAGAAACGGTAGAGTGAATTGGTTTGATTACGAGCTGATTAAAGCATGCGTAAAAGCAGAATTGGAATTGTTTGGCCAAGTGAAACCGGATTTGATTTTAACCGATTTCCGTTTGCCTTTGAGTACTTCATGTGAGCTTGCCGGTATTCCTTTGGCAGTTATTCTGAATGCCTCATGGACAAATTATTATTCAGTAAAAACAAAAGCACCAGAACACCTTAAAATTACACAGGTATTAGGTAAGCGACTAACAACTTTATTCGTTCCATGGATTAAAAAGTTAATCGTGTCTTTTGATAGCCGACCGTTTAACAAATTTCGGCGGGAAAAGGGACTGGCTCCTCGGAAAAATATTTGGGATGTTTGGCAGGGAGATTTAAATCTTATCGTCGATATACCTGAATACGGCCCCACCGAAAACCTACCGAAAAAATTTCATTATATCGGACCGGTTGTTTGGGAACCTGCTCTTGAATCACCCAAATGGTTAGAGACTTTGGAGCCCGATAAACCCACAATTTACTTCACCATGGGAAGCACCGGCTATGCTCGTTTTTTTGAACAGATTATTAAAATTTTTGGCAATTCTAAATATCAATGTATTATGACAACTGCCGGAATGGTGGAGCTATCAAACATTCCGGATAATTTTTATGTTGTGGATTACGCTCCCGGTAGTGAAATTATGGAGAAAAGCGACCTTGTAGTCTGTCAAGGAGGGAATGGCACCATTTATCAAGCTATGACGGCGGGCTTACCAATTATTGGAATACCAACAATGCATGATCAGGAATTTAATCTGGACAGGGTTGAAGATTTAGGTGTCGGAATTCATTTAAGCGAATTAAAATTCAGGCCATCTCATCTTGTGGAAGCTGTTGAAAAAATATTTAGTCAGGAAAATTACAAAAAAAATGCACTTCAGTATAAAAATATATTAGCTGGGTATAATGGCCCCAAAACCGGAGCTGAATTAATATCTAATTTTTTAAAATAAATTATTCATCCTAAAAATTAAAAAATCGATAAATGAAAACTCTATTTATTTTTTCGTTGGTAGTTTTAATACTGTTTGCAAATAATTTGTACGGACAAGATTCCACAGAAGTACAATTCCTAACTGACGATGGAATTAAAATTAGCGCGAGCTATGAATTTCCAGAAGGTCAATCAGCATTATTGCCAGCGATTATTCTGATTCATCAGGGCGGTTCATCACGAAAAGAGTGGGTTGAATTATCTCTTTGGAATCGGCTTCTTGCTGAAGGTTATGTTATTCTGGCTTATGATGTTCGGCAACATGGGAAATCAGAAAAAGATGAAGGTGCCCTTTTTGATTTGTTTAACAATCCTGCAAGAGCGCCTCTTGATCTGCTCGCTGCTATTCAATTTTTAGAACAAGATAAACGAATTGATTCCACACGAATTGGGATTATAGGCGCTTCCATCGGAGCAAATTTAGCATGTGTTGCAGCATCCTCTGATAAATATCATGTTAAATCTGTTATTTCCATTTCCGCAAAAGTTTCTGCCGTTCAGAATTTGAGCGGAATGAAAGAGCCTGTCATTCCTAATAATGTTTTTTTCTTAGCTTCAAAAAAGGAGCAAAATGGCCTACGCGAGAAATGGGCACATGAGTTGTTTGCCAAAACAACCGGTAAGAAAAAAATCGAAATAGCCAAAGGCGATAAACATGGCTCCTTTATTTTAAGAGAATCTAAATCACTTGAGAATAGTATTGTTGAGTGGTTTAAGAGAACATTATGATTTTTCAACTT
>JAJDAE010000211.1 GCA_029262035.1 Candidatus Zhuqueibacterota bacterium | reverse complement strand
AGGTAGTTAAAAAGCTTACTTCTAAGGCTTCTATGGAAAATATTTACCTCATTGGTTTCGCACAAGCGCTCTTTTTTGTTGTTCTTATCCTTACCAAAAAAAATAAATTTTTAAGCGACTATTTTCTTGCTTTTTTTATACTTCTTCTTGGTGGCCAATTGTTTTGGGTTTACAGCTATTACGGTGGTTTCTATAGAAATAATCCTTGGATTTTAATTGTAGATATTTATTACTGGACATTATTGGGGCCGACATTATTGGTCTATACCCGGTTAATTATACAAGGTAAAAATCGTCTTAATTGGAAATATCTTCTTCTACTTCTACCAACTTTCATCGTTACAATTGGTTTTGCAGATTATATTTTTATAAGTGGTAGTAATTTTTTTACAGATATTTCTCCAAGAAACTGGTTTTTTGATTTATCTGTTAAAGTCTGGTTTTTTAATTTACCTATTTTTTATATCATTATAAGTCTACTATTATTTAAACATAACAGATATATTCAACAGTATTATTCTTATTCAAAAAACATAGATTTAAAGTGGCTAACCTTTCTTACAAATGGATTTGTATTTTTTCTATTTTTTTTACTCTCAAAGCCTTTCATTACAAAAATTTTTGATATTGAACTACCATCATCAAAAAACTATACGTGGCCGGTGTTGGTGTTTTATGTTTTCGGTATAGGGTTTTTTGGATACAAACAAAAAGGTGTTTTCTCGCAGTTTGATGATTTGGAAACAGATTATTCTAGAAGTAGTTTATTTCCTTTAAAAATAAAGATAACGGATAAAGCATCGTATCAAAAGTCCGGTTTAAATAAAGATGAAGCTGAGCAGCTATCGGAAAATTTATTAAATGTAATGAAAAAAGATAAACCATATCTTGACTGCAATCTTAATCTGGTATCACTTTCAGAAAAAGTAGGAACATCCACTCATAAATTGTCTCAGGTAATAAATGAATGTTTTAAGAAAAATTTCTTTGAATTCGTTAATGATTACCGTATAGAGGATGTGAAAAAACAATTAATCGATCCCGAACAGGATAAATTTAAGATAATTTCAATAGCTTACGATTGCGGCTTTAATACCAAATCTACTTTCTACACACTTTTTAAGAAAAGTACTTCTCTAACTCCCGCAGAATTCCGTCTCAGGTTTCAAAAACAAGGCGATTAAGAAAGTCATTTTAAATGGTCTGTTGTCCAATCCGATAGGCTAAAACCTCCTATAAGGAATAAAGAATTATACCTTTGGTAGATGGTTTCAGGAATCCACTTATAACGATTTAAAGACAATCAGTCAAATGAAAAAGGAGGATGAAATGAAATCTTATTTAACGGGGTTAAAAAAGACCGAACAAATTATTATTGGTTTATTTTCGATGATTTTTTTGTTGTCCCCTGCGATCTGTAAAGCACAAAATTTGCTTAGCGAGCCACAAAAAATCGTTGTCGATGCAAAGCGTAATCGTCTGCTTGTATCGAATTTTAGAACTGGAGATATTGTTCAGATTGATAGTTCTGGAAATCAAAGCTATTTTGTAGCGGACGCGAATTTTGTAGATGGACTGGAAATAGTTGGAGATACGGTTTATGGTGTTGGAAATGGCAGAAATGTTAGAGGGTATGATTTGATAACAAAACGATTGGTTCTGTTTGTTACAATACCAGGTGCAGGTAATAATTATTTGTCGAGTATCACCTCGGATTCTTCAGGTCATCTTTTCATTTCCTGTCCTCGATTAAACACAATTTACAAGATGAGAATTAGTGACCGGTCAGTTTGGATATTTGCCAGCGCCAATGGGCTGAATAAACCGAATGGAATTCTGTTGGAAAAAGAAAAAAATAGAATAGTGGTTATCGATGACTCCGGAGCCTCAAAAATTCATGCAATTAGTCTTATGGATTCGACTGTTTCAACCTTGATTACAACTACCTTGGATCGTCCGGACGGAATTGTGAGAGACAAGAATGGTGATTATTACATTGGTGGATATTATTTGCCAGGAATATATAAACTCGATTCTGATTTTAGTCAGCCCCCAGTTCTTTTTTGGGATGATGACCGCGTGAATCCATCTTTCATTTACCCAACTTATGATGCAGTGGATAATTCTTTATTAGTAACTTTATATAGTTATAATTCATGGCAAAGAATTTATCTTGGAGTTACTGATGTTGGTTCAATAGACCTTCCAAAGAACTTTTTATTGTTTCAGAATTATCCAAATCCTTTCAATCCCAGTACGAAAATAAGATACGATTTACCTGTGAAAACAAATGTCAACTTAAAAATATATAACGTTCAGAGCCAGGAAGTAAAAACTTTAGTCAATGAAATTCAACTGTCGGGGAGTAAAACAGTTGTTTGGGATGGAATGGATAATAATGGGACTCCGGCTAGTTCTGGGATACATATATGTACGATATCTACCGGTAATCTTGTTAAGAAAGCACAAAGTAGAAAGATGTTGCTATTGAGATAAAATCAAATGAATTGCAGAGACATAGAAATGCAAATTTCCTGATTGGGAGGTGAGACATGGTAATTCGACCAGGTGCAATACCAAAGCGCAAGTTCTTTAGCTTCGAATTATTTCAAAAAAATAAAGATGGATTCGTTTTGTTCTGTCCTTTTTTAAAGACCGATTATAGGCTCAAAATCAAAGGGAGACGGCCATGAATATTATGCCCGGAAAAATCATCGTATTCATTTGTTTCACACTTGCCGGCGTGCTGGTCTCACCTCTGCGCTCGTCACCGCAGGGAGGGGAACAGGACACGCTCGCTATGCCTTTACAGACCGGGCATCTTGAACTCCCGGAGGATAAATACATCCCTGTTCCCCCGGAAGGCCGGAAAACCTCTCCCGCTTATAATTTTTCGACTTCGAGCTTTTTTGCTGTACAGGTGAACGTTGATCAGTCCGGTCAGAACATTGTCGGCGACGCAGCGAACGAGACTTCAATTGCCATCGACCCGACCAATCCGAGCAGGATGGCCATCGGCTGGCGGCAGTTCAACACAATTAAAAACAATTTCCGCCAGGCCGGCTATGGCTACAGTGCCGATGGTGGCCAGACCTGGGTTTTCCCTGGCGTAATTGAACCGGGAAATTTTCGTTCCGATCCAGTTCTTGATGCTGATAACGCCGGCAATTTTTACTATTACAGCCTCTCGGATGCCATGACTTGTGAGATATTTAAATCAACTAACGGGGGCGCCTCCTGGTTAGAGCGGGTACCGGCCTACGGCGGGGACAAGGGGTGGATGACCATTGATCGCACGGGTGGAGTGGGGGATGGGAACATCTACTGCTTCTCTCGAGTCGGCATTTCATGGACAATTGCTATGACGCGCTCCCTCGATGGCGGACAAAGCTTTCAACCGCTTGTCAACGTTCCAGGGAACCCCGGGTCAGGAACCATTGCTGTCGGAGTCGATGGCGAAGTATATACCGTTGGACGATCTTGGGATACTTTTCAACACGTTCTGGCACGATCAACAAATGCTTTCTACCCGAACGTGGCGCCGGTATTTGAATTTTCGACAACTTTTTATCCGGGCGGCTCGTTTTCAAGAAATGCCGGCCCTAATCCCGGTGGCGGGTTGGGCCAGACCGAAGTGGCCTGTGATTTTTCGTCCGGGCCGGGCCGTGGCAATGTATACGTGCTATCCTCTGTAGATCCACTGGGGCTGGATCCGCTGGACGTGTACTTTGTTCGTAGCACTGATAAGGGGCAAAGCTGGAGTCATCCGGTGCGCATCAATGATGATCCCGGAACCGAGGCTTGGCAATGGTTTGGCACCATGTCTGTGGCCCCCGATGGCCGCATCGACGCAGTCTGGTTGGATACCCGCGACAATCCCGGTACTTTTTTATCTGCACTCTATTATTCCTACTCACATGATGCCGGCCAAACCTGGTCGCAAAACGAGCGGCTAAGCGATTTTTTTGATCCCCATCTGGGCTGGCCAATGCAGGAAAAGATGGGCGACTATTTCGATCTGATTTCCGACGTGTCGGGTGCCTCTATCGCCTGGGCAGCCACTTTCAATGGTGAGCAGGATGTTTACTATGGTCGTATCTCACAGCCTGTAGTGGCCGTGGAGGAGGAGAAAGACAGAATCGGTATCCCCGGGGAATTCTCACTTTCCCAGAACTATCCTAACCCATTCAACCCCCAAACCATAATCCGCTACGAGTTGTCGAAAACTTCACGGGTGGCTCTGAGAATCTACAACACACTCGGCCAGGAAATACGAACTCTGGTAGATGAAAAACAAAGTCCCGGAGAAAAAACAGCGGTTTGGGATGGAAGAAATGGTTATGTTGAAGCGGTTGGGTCCGGGGTGTACATCTATCGGATTCAAGTGGATGCCAATGTAAAGTACGGCAAGATGATATTATTACGTTGATAAAAAATGAGGGCTTTCCCAAAAGAGGCGGTTGGCTGCACGCAAGTTTGAATTGTGCCAAAAACCTGAGTATTGGTGATACACCTGCGCCTGACGCTGGTAGTTGTTTTGCCTTTTGGCGCCACTTCAAAAAGTGTTATTAAAAAAGTATGGGGCGATTGGTTTTTAAACATAAAATTATCATAGAAGTTAGCAAGGCAGAGTTGACCCAAACCAGAGCCGCAACCTATCTTTGTAACGGCGATTTGTAGTTTCAATCAATCTCGATCGGCGAATTTCGATACAAAATTATTATTGATTTTGTTACCGTTTTGGAGAATAAATGATGCACAGAAAAACAAAAGATTTTCTAACTCAATCAAAAAGAATTAGAACTAATATCCTATTATTTGTATTCTTCTTAATTTCTTGCAATGTAAATGCACAATTGAATGATTATTTTGCAGATGTACTACCTGGTAATATTCCTATTCCTTTCAATCCTGAACTTGTACCAAATGGGATGTTGATTCACAGTGGTATATTTTCCCCTGACATAGAAGAATATTACATCACTATTTCCGATAAAAACTTTCAGAGGTTTGATGTAAAAGTGAGCCGTAAAGAAAATGGTAAGTGGTCTCAACCTGAAGATGCTTTTTTCAATACAGTTTTCAACGAGCACGGAACCAGTTTCACACCAGACGGGAAATACATTTATTTTAGTTCTACTCGTCCTGTGTATATTGGGGGTGTATCAAATACCTGGCATATTTGGCGATCAGAAAAAATTAATAATGAATGGACTGACCCAATATTTATTGATATTCCTAATTTACGCAAGAAACTTGTTTCGCATCCTTCGCTAACAAATGATGGTACAATGTATTTCCATAGTGGAAATACTAATTATTCTGACTTGAATATTTATTATTCAAAACAAATGGATGGAATATTTCAAGATGCAGTAAAGTTGCCACGAGAAATAAATTTTCGAACTCAGCAAAATACTCCCTTCATATCTCCAGATGAGTCTTTTATATTATTTGAATCTACTCCGAATTTATACATTAGTTATTATGACAGTAATGGGAGCTGGTCAATTGCTGAACCTTTAAATGAAAAGATCAATAAAAATGGAAAAGGAAATCCATATATCTCACCTGATAATAACTACTTGTTTTATGTTGCCGGAATGCAGCCATCACCCGATGAGAATTGGTCCGTTTATTGGGTTAGTACTAATGAAATATTTCAAACAACGGGTGTTGAAGATAAAAATGAATCCTTAATTAATAAATTTGACCTTTTTCAAAATTATCCCAATCCGTTTAACCCGGAAACCATCATTTCGTACGAGCTGCCGGAAGCCGTGATGGTCACTTTAACTGTATTTGATATCCGGGGACGTGAAGTGAAAACGCTTGTCGCTAACGAATTCAAACCTGTCGGCAGTTTTTCGGTTAATTGGAATGGTCGAAATAATGAGGGTAATTTGCTTTCCTCAGGTATCTATTTTTACCGCGTACAGTTTAATGTGCAAGGCATGCAAAATTATAGTTTTGTGAGAAAGATGGTGTTTTTGAAGTAGGCCGTAAACACGCATTTCTTTCTACTCAAATTTTAATTTAAATTATCCTATCATAAACGGACTAACATAACAACTCAGCTATTGACACTTTCCTTTTTGAGCAATTCTTCGTATTTTGCTGTTAATCAATCCTGGTACCCAAGTCAAGTTTACCCAATGGGATAAAAAGCATGATGAATAAAATAACATGGGTTGTATTTATTACTTTAATTGCAATTACATGCATACAATTGCCAATTTCTTCCGGCGCTGACATCAACATCAAAATAGATACTTTTCCAATGCAATGCAGCATCAGAGCCATTGCGGCCATGGATGAAAAAACCGTTTGGTATGCGGGTTCCAACGGACAATATGGCTATACAAAGGATGGAGGGAAAACCTGGAAAATAGATAGCTTAAAAATTGACGGCGTTGACAAACTTGAATTTCGCTCTATTGCTGTAACTTCTCAGGCCGTGTTTATTTTAAGTGTTGCCTCACCGGCGTTACTTTTTAAAACCACCGATAATGGCGAAAGTTGGGAATTGGTCTATCGTGAAGACCATGAGAATGTTTTTTATGATTCAATGACTTTCTGGGACGACAAAACCGGCATTGCAATGGGCGACCCAATTAATGAATGCCTTTCAATCATTATTACCCGGGATGGCGGTGATACCTGGCAAAAACTTTCCTGCGATATCCTACCACCAACTTTTCCGAAAGAGGCAGCTTATGCTGCCAGTAACACAAATATTGCAGTCGCAGGTAATCATGCGTGGATAGCCTCGGGCGGTGGCAAGGCCAGGGTTTTCCACACTCCGGACAAAGGCAAATCCTGGGATGTCACAGACTCTCCCATAATAGCGGGCGGTAAAATGACCGGCATTTATTCTATTGCGTTTTACGATCAAAATAACGGCATAATTATCGGCGGCGATTGGGACAATAAATCACTTAATTCAAAAAATAAAGCCGTTACCAAAGATGGCGGCAAAAGCTGGAATTTAGTCAGCGACAATAAAGCGCCCGGTTATAGATCATGCGTTCAATATCTTCCGAATACGTATGGAAAAGAACTATTTGCGGTTGGCACACCGGGCATATCCTATTCAAATAATGCAGGTTTAACTTGGCAAAATCTTAGCCGGGAAAGTTTTTATACGATACGAATTTGCAAGTCAGGTAATTTCGCGTGGTTAGCGGGCGACCAAAAAATAGCAAAAATGCAATGGTGATAAATGACTAACACACTAACTCTCTTTACGCTAACTTTTTATCTTCTAAGCGGAGCTTTTAATTTAGTTACGCCTCAGGAAAAAGATAAAGTTTCATTGGTTGTTCTTGGCACCGTACAGGATGCCGGTGCGCCCCATGCTGGCTGTGCAAAAGAATGCTGCAAAAGTTTATTTCTGAATCCGGATGCTCAAAGAATGGTGGTTTCGCTGGGTGTGATCGATCATCAAAACAAAAGCTCGTGGATGTTTGAGGCCACCCCCGATTTGCCCCGGCAAATGAAAGCGCTTAAAAATATTGCCACTTTCAACACACAGGAAACCCCAAACGGGATTTTCTTAACCCACGCGCATATCGGGCATTATACCGGGTTGATGTACCTCGGCAAAGAGTCCATGAATAGCAAAGATGTTTCGGTTTATGCCATGCCGGGAATGAAGTCTTTTCTTGAGCAAAACGGCCCATGGAGTCAGCTTGTCGCTCTGAACAACATCAGGTTGGAGCCGTTACACCGGGACAATGAGATTACGCTGTCGGCTAATGTGAAAGTCAAACCCATCAGGGTGCCGCATCGGGATGAGTTTTCAGAAACCGTTGGTTACATTATTTCCGGGCCATCTAAAAAAGTATTGTTTATTCCTGATATTGATAAGTGGGAGCGGTGGGATGAGAGTATTATCAAGCAAATCAAAAATGTCGATTATGCTTTCCTCGATGCCAGTTTTTACGATGGCGATGAAATAAAAGCCCGGGACATTTCAGAAATCCCGCACCCGTTTGTTATCGAAAGTTTGCAACTATTTAAAAATCTTCCGGCAGTAGAAAAAAGTAAAATATATTTCATCCACTTTAATCATACCAACCCGTTGCTCAATCCTGAAAGCGCTCAAACCAAAAGTGTTCTCAAGCTGGGTTTTAATATCGCGCGAAGGAATCAGGTTGTGATACTCTGAGAATTTCAATAACGCCTGCGAAATTTCTCCCATTATCGCAGTTTTTAAATATAAAATCACAGAAAACGTTTAAAGGCACAGGTAATAACTTTGTAAAATATTAGCAAGTAATTATATTTTTCGCAATAATTTTAAAAAAACCATGTTTTGTTGTTGACGTTGCAATTATTTTTTATTACTTAGATACAGCATCATACTGCCAACGATTGTTAATAGTCAAAGAGTGTATCCCACATATTTACATAAATCGCGGAGAGTGGTTTTGGAAGGATCTTTGAGCGACAATTCGAGTTTTGTTTTGAGCAGATTGTGTAATGTTGAACCCTTCAGAGATTCTCTCAAATAGTATTTTTAGATGATTAACAAGCTTGGTACTATCAAATAATGTAGAAATTAAATAGTATTTGGAGAGGTGTTTTTCATGAAAAGGCTATTGTTACTACTCCCTTTCTTTTGCAATTTATTTGCTCAAGATATGCAAGGTTCATTTTATTATCCACTCAACACCAATGACTTTTGGGAATATCGCCGCAATGAAAACAATGGCGTGTTGATTACACAGGAAACGCGAAAAGTAATTGGAGACACCCTCTTTCCCAATGGCCGCGCTTACCGCAGAATCGAAAAAAAATCGCCTTTTGGACTAAGACAGGTTTTTCAAAGAGTTGATAGCGCTGACAATGTATATCAGTTCAATACTTCTCACTCTGATGAATTCCTGCTGTTCAAACTCAACATTAGTTTCGGTGATGCCTGGAATTTCCCGCTTTTTGGAAATCCTTCTGACTCTGGCTTCTCCCAGGTAACTCAAATTGGCGAGGCCGTTTTTTTCTCCAAATCACATAAATTTGTCAAGATAGAGTCATTTACTCTCCCAGACTCTATACCATTGGGGTTCCGAACGGAATATATCCTGGTAGATAGTATTGGCGTGGTGTTTGAGGGATTTGAGGGCGTTGACATCGAACTTCAGGGAGCGATCATAGATAGTGTAAGAATGGGAAATATTACTTCTGTGAAGCATAAGCCTCCTGAAGCAAAGTTTGAAGCGAACTTTTTGCAGAGCTATCCCAATCCCTTCAATAGCACTACTACTATTGTATACACACTTGCTCAAGCATCCGAGATTCGAGTTGAAGTATTTAATTTGAATGGTCAGAGAGTTAAGCTGTTAAAGCAAGACTTTGAGAACTCAGGTATTCATACTCTAAAGTGGAAGGGAAGAAACGAAAGTGGTTTTTTAGTAGCGTCAGGACCATATGTTTACTCGCTATCTTTAAAAAACAAAATGAGTGTTCAG
Organism: Candidatus Zhuqueibacterota bacterium; assembly: GCA_029262035.1. Classification (GTDB taxonomy): domain Bacteria; phylum Zhuqueibacterota; class Zhuqueibacteria; order Oceanimicrobiales; family Oceanimicrobiaceae; genus JAJDAE01. Next base: position 23,827 of record JAJDAE010000211.1, on the reverse strand, counting down.
AAAATCCTCTTTTTTTTAAAGTAATGTAGTCAAACAATAACAAACCAAGAAAGGACAATGTCATGATCTATTTTCTAATTTGTTGTATCTTTACCTTTTGGGGCGTAAATGAATATGCCTTTTCTGAAGACACAGCACCCTATTGCACAATGAACGCTGCGTCTTCACAGGCAGGCCCATTTGTACCAACTACTGGAACAAGTAAAGCCTTAATTATTTTTGTTCAGTTTAGCGATGATACGTTCGGTTCAAACCCGCCAACACCTGATGATGGAAGCCGATGCACAACCGATTCCGCAACAGAGTGGCCTTATGACCGAGCCGACATCCCTTCTTGGGGTTTGTCAGTGATCGATGAAACAAGCTCAGGAACACATTCAGAGAATAGTTTAACAGACTATTTTTGCAAAATGTCTAGAGATCGCAACGATGGCACTCACGGCGATTTTCATTTAGTTGGTGAGGTCTATCCTGAATTGGTAGTCCCTGTACACTCAAGAAGCTGGTACGAAAATTTGGCCAATCACAGCTTTTCAAATGAATGGATTGCGGTAAATAGAGAAATTTTGACTTTCGTTGACAATAACCCAGAGGGAATAGATCTATCGAGTTTTGACGACTACAAAAATGGCACAACCATTAGGCAATCTGATGGTAAGTTCGACATGATTATACTTGCCTTTAGGTTTCATTTTCAACCAGGTTTCAGTGGAATATCAAATCTTGATGGTGTATCGAACAGCAGTTCTACCAATTTTGGTTCTTTCCAAGTCGACGGATTAAATATTGACGGTTCCTTCCAGAAGGGATCTGGTGTAATTACAAATACTGTTGATCACAAAGGATTTGTATTACTTATTGCGCATGAATATGCGCATCGATTTTATGGTTTCAAAGGGGGATTTCACTTTAATAATATAGGCAATTGGGGGTTGATGGATAATGGTGGCGCTGGTCAATCAATGTCCGCTTATGAGCGTGAACTTCTTGGCTGGATATCCCCGAGGACGATTTTAGGCGATTCAATCAATTTAGTTCTTACGGAGTCCATAACAACATCGGATATTTATAAGGTAGCGATACAAAATGGAGAGTATTTTCTTATAGAAAACCGTCAACGTACGTTTTGGGCTGACCAGGACCAGAGCGATGGTAACGATAACTGTGACAAACAATTGCCGGGAACAGGGTTGCTTATCTCACATATTGCGCCAAACAAAAGTTCCTATTCGGGTCAATTATATATCGAACGAGCAAACGGAGGAAGCCCGACATCACTCGGTGGAGGCAGCAGCACTGATCCTTTTAAACAAATCACCCAAGATAATTTCACCCCTTGGACAATACCCAATTCTACCACCCGAAATAGTACATTCACCGATGTTGCCATCCTTGATATCCAGGAACAAAGCAGTGATATTACTTTGGACGTAACACTAGATGCTCCGCCCGATCGTCCACAAAATCTGTATATCCCCAACCGAACGAGCAACGGTGCGAAGCCGGTAGTAAAATGGGATGCTAACTCCGAACCCGACTTGAATCACTACGCTATATACCGTGGCTATAAAGATTCATGGCCTCAGGCAATTTCATGGGGTAATAATCCGGTAACTACCACAACTAGCACCAGCTGGATAGACAATTCTACCACCATCAATACCTCAACAACATCGTCTGTGCATTATCGTGCTACTGCCGTAGATGACGCTGACAATGAATCCGATTATTCCGGTGAGGATTGGGTTGGCAGCAATACCTTGCCAAAGAATTATTTCGAGATGGAGAATGTTGCCGTACCCAATATATTTCGGGTTTCACAAAACCATCCCAACCCTTTCAACCCCGAAACCAAAATCCGCTTTGAATTGCCTGAGTCTTCACAAGTTCGCTTGATTATTTACAATGTACGGGGAGAGCATGTGCGAGAACTAAACAATACTGTCTTGCCGGCTGGGTTTCATTCGGTAATCTGGGATGGCAAAGATACTAACGGTAGGGATGCGTCTTCGGGGGTTTACGTTTACCGTTTTGAAATCATCAGGGCCTCTTTAACTCAGAAATCCTTTACCGGAAAAATGACGTTATTGCGGTAAGCAAATGATTCTGACTGGGTTTCAAAATCCCTCAGAGAGAAACTTATCATTAATGTTAATATTTTTTTCATAATAGGTGAATAAAAGCTTGTCACAAGCCAGACCGTCCGCGAATTTGTTAACTTGTACGACCACCATGATACGTGTAATTTACTTTCGTAAGTTGTTTTGAATTGACTAGGTAAAATGTAATTGTAGCTTAGAGTTTCCTGAAAAAATGAGGCCCCGGATAATATATCCGAGGCCTCTGGCTCAATTAGTGGGTGGGATAGTGGAGAAGGGATGTTGTTGCAGCTTTATTTCATCAGAATCATTTTTTTAACTTCAGAATGTTTGCCGGCTTTGAATTGGTAAAAATAAACGCCGCTGGAAACCTGCCGGTCTAAATTATCGCGGCCGTTCCATACAATAGTATGGCGTCCCGGGGGAAGTTGTCCGTTCATCAGAACGGCGACTGTCTGACCAAGTGTATTGTAAATACGTAAGGTCACATTATTGACAATTCCCTCCGGAACACCAAATTCTATATTGGTTGTCGGGTTGAATGGATTCGGGTAATTTTGCCTCAGTGTATATTCTTTGGGGATGCTGGCTGAAATGGTTTTCTGGTCCGGGGTGTTCTCCGCATTGAAGTCGGACTCACGCAGCCAAAGTTGTGAGACCATGGCGTCGCCTTCGCCCGATTCTTTTTTGAAGCGAATTTCAACGGTTCCATCGCTAAAAGTTTCCCTCGGAAGCGCGGTCCAATTCACGCTTTTAAATCCAGCAGGTATTTCCGCCTCTTGAACTACCTGTGTTTGATTAACATGAATCGATTGCTTCAGATCGTAGCCTACCTTGTTAAAAAAGTCTGCCTTAAATTCATATTCAATTGCCGGATTTAAATCCGTGAAGCGGTAAATGACTTCCGAGGGATGTTTTGCTATTGTCTCGAATGGTGCGGTGCCCCATTCAGAATTTGCTGTTCCTTGTACGAGATGTTCATCCTGTTTTTTGTCTGCGCCGCTATCTTCGTTGTAGTAAAGCGGCAAATAGAAATTTGAGGACTCCTTTAGGATTTTGCCGCCATAACCGGATTCTGCGGTGAGTTGTAACTTGTACTGCCCTGGTTTAACCTGCCAGCCGAGATCGTCGGTTCTGTTCCAGCTAACTTGTTTATCACCGGCAATAAGCCAACCCATGGAAATTTGTTTGACAGTTGAGTTCGTGGCCGCATCGACGATGGCGACAGATACTTTGCTATTGTCAGTTAAGGTTCCATTTACATAGAGGTGTGCTAAATCTTCGCTAAGCGTTAGATTATAGTTTGCAAAATCGGTACCTAAATTATAACGTTCTGCGCCGGAATTTTCCGCCCATTTTTCCAGTGAGAAAGCTTGATCGTAGCCGGACCAGTAAGTTTTATTTTCGGACTCAATGGTTACTTTTCCAAAAATTACATGGATGTTGGCCGGGTCGACAAGAGCGTTTGCCTCACCTTTGATGGTTGTCAGGGTTTTGAGAGTTGGTGTGAGTTTAATGATTTCACGGTAGCTGCGGTCGGTTACAAAAACGTTGCCCCAATGGTCCACTTCCACCGCTGTAAACTGGCTCTCTTCTTTATTTTCGAAACTACCGAGCCATTGCATGTTATTGGGTTTAACCGAAAGATGGGCAACTCTGCGGTTGCCTGCATCGCCAACGTAAAGTTGACCGTTGCCTGCTCCGTTAAATTTACCCACGGCAATTGAGGTCGGCTCAAAGAACTCGCCCTCTGCATTGCCGTTGCTGCCATAACTGAATTTTTGTTCAGCAGATTTTTCGTTTAACGAATATCCGAGAATGCGGTGATTGCCGGTATCGGTTACCCAGATGATGTCATCACTGTTTCTCAGCGGAGTACCTGAATCATCCCAAGCCACATCGTAGGGTAGACTCAAATTGTCTTTGCCAAAAGAAAATTGATAATTTAATTCGGTCTCTCCTTCAGAGCCCTCAAGTTTCAAAACCACGATTCGGTTGTTGCCGGTATCGGCGATGTAAATATTGCCATCGGCATCGCGGTCAATTCCGTGCGGACTTTTTAGCGCTTCTATTTCAGAATTGCCGTTTCTGTACGCTTTAACCCAACCCTCGTAATCTCCATAAACCACGCGATTCCAGGCGGGGTCGGTTACCAGTTGAACATATTGGGCAGTGAAGAATGGCGCATGGTCTGATTGTGTGACCGATGAAAAAAGAACGCCGGCATAAGGGTTTTTAAACAGATTGCGGTTAAGCTTGTTTTGTGTAACGGACTTGGTGAGCTTTTGAATGCTGTGCTCATCGCTCATAGCGCGCAGTGCGATCGTTCGATTTTCGGCTCCATCGTCGGCGTAGAGTTCAATAACGGACTGTTCGGTGTCATCTTCGGGGGTCGCATTTCGTAATTCAGCTTCCAGGTTCGTAAGTAACTCATTATCAGATACAAGTTTCCACATGTCGTTTTCTTTCGCGAAGGTCAGCTCCGTAGTCGTAGTCGATTCAGATCCCACTTCAATATTTCCATAAACAACTGCGCGCTTGTCTTGTAGAGCGATTCTAGTTGTCCGTAGTTTTATTTTCGGCAGGAGATGTGAATTAATTGAATCAAATATGACATTCTCTTTACCAGAATTGAGTGATAGCTGTGCGTTTTCCCCTTTTGAAACACTTTTTTGTAAATCGCCGGAGATTATGGCTTTAAGCTGAGCCATGTTCCCGGTTTTAATACTTGTTCTCAATTGGTCAACGGCCAATTCCACCAGAGCGGTCTCATTGATTTTTGCCCGGGAAAATCCCATTGATTCCAGGCTGGTTTGTGAATTATCTCCAAACATAGCCATGCTTAAAATCATTACACCCAATGTGAATGGTATTTTTATATATTTATTTCGTTTCATAGTTTTTGTCCCCTATTTTAGTAGTTAAAGACAAGTCCAAATTGAAAAATATCTGCGGTAAAATCATTCGATGAAAAGTATCGTTCATATTTGACATCGAGAATTGAAGAAGACATGAAAGAAAGAACACCATCCTTGAGTAAATCTTTCAGTTTGTATTCAACCTTGAAGCCAAATAAGTGCGCATTAAACTTTTCCATTTTATAATCGGAAGTCATGAACGGTTGAACGATGGGGTAAGTTTTACGATAAAATTCGGCCTGTGTTTGCTGGTAGTAGCGGTAGCGGTAGCGAATCAATACTTTGTCATTAAAGTATTGATGGAAGTAAAAACCAAGTGTGTGAGATTTGACTTCCCAGTCATCCTGATAGTAGCGGTATTCCATGTTCAAAGATGTCTCGGTGTCGAAATAGCGGTTCACCTTAAAAAACACCGAGCCGCGTGTGCGCTGCAACGGGTGGTTTTCAGGCAAAATTTGTCCGCCCGCATTTACCGTTCTGTACGGATTACTTTGAAACCCGTCATGCAGAGAAATATCAGCGCCAATACGCGCGATGACCGTGGGACTCAACGCCTGAGTCAGAGTGATGTTACCAGCGTGCGCGATTTTGGTGTGGGAAGTATCAGCGCCCAAAGGACTTATATCGTCCCAACCGTAGCTGTAAAAACCCGAGAGGTTGGTGTTCTTCTGATTAAAGTCAATGTTAGCAGAGACCGTAGCCATCCTGCCGATATAATCGCTCTCGGTGCTGTAGTAGTAGCTACCGCTGAACCCGGGCAAAGAAAAACCCAGGTTGAATTCATTGCGATCTTTTGCAAAAGATTTATTGGCGGCATTGCCATCGTCAACGGGTCTGGAAGCGCCGGTAATGGCGTCTGCTGTTGGGGTTGCGGCCAGGCCCCGGATAGGTGGAATGATTACCCGATCCAGCGTGTACCGCAAGACAAACTCAATTTGTCCGGCAAGGTCTTTTATAACTTCCAGCGCGGGAGACTGTACGGTTGTCCCGGTGTTGTCATTGAAAAGGTTTGTCCGCAGACTGAATTTTTCATCGCCCCAAATTACCGAAGTAAATGTAAGAAGCAGCGCGCATGATGTTGTTTTAATAATTGCCGATTTCATAAAACTTACCATTTATTTGGGTTGAAATTTGTGTTAATTACAAGCACATCCACCACCTGAACCGCCGTGGCCTCCGGAACTGCCCTCCCGGGTTTCCAGAAAATGGCGCTCCATACCGCTTTCTGCCGCGATGGCGTCAAAGTCCATAATGCGGTCAGCGAGGTTTTCACGTTCATACGGTTTTACAGCAACACACCCACTGAACAGTAAACTGAAAATGACCATGGTTAAGCCTGCAACAAAAACAAGTATAATATCTCGCATCTTCCAACTCCTTTATTTTTTCCGCGAAGCGGTATTTCCTGGCCTTTTGGGGGCATTTTGGTGCAGTAAAAGTTCGATTTGTTTTTTGTACTCAACAAACTGTTCTGCCTTAAATCCCGAGTGGACGAAGCGAATCCAGCCTTCTTTATCGATGATGAAGGTTGTTGGCATGGTTCCGACATCGTAGGCGCTAACCACTTGTTTTTTTTCATCCCAAACCGGGTTTAATTTTACAGAGAGCGTTTTCAGAAATCCGTAAGCTTTTTCGGGATTGTTGTCAATGTTTACGGCCACCACTTCGAAGTTTTTGTTGCCATATCTGTTGTTTAGAAGATCAAGAAACGGTAGTTCTTCGCGGCAGGGTGCACACCAACTCGCCCAGAAATCCAACAGTACAACTTTGCCACGCAAATTGCTGAGGGTTAGTTTGGTGCCGTCAAACTTTTTAAGCGTGAAGTTAATTGCCTTTGTGCCGATTAGTGGCTGTTTAGCGGCCAAAGGTGTCGCCGAAAAAAGTACCAGAATTAGTATTGTTTTTAAATTCATTTTACTTCCCCTTTTTACCTGTACTGAGCGCCGAGGTCAATCCAATTAATGAATTTACGTAGCTCATCATCCGTGAGAGCTTCTGCACCGCCCGGATGTTTGCCGGCTCCCTCGAATGGCTCGAGGCCAATCAACTTATTAATAAGTCTGCTGCGGCGTGAAAACGGCTCACGTACTAGATTTCTGCCTTCCATGAGGTTCATATATGCATTCGAAAAAAGCGGCTCTTCAATAGATTTTATCAACGTGAGATCTAGGCTGTCGGCAGGCGCGGTTCCTGCGTGACACCCGGAAGTTGCGCATTTGTCTGCAATAATTGGCTCAATTGCAAAGCTAAAACTGACATCTTCGCGTAGATTCTCCGAAATATTTAAGTCAGTCGGCGGAAGTGTAGCCGCGATTGGATTGGTCACTTCAGAATGTTTGCCGCGCGGACCGTGACAGCCCGGGCAACCTGCGATTATTTCACCGGGACGGACGGTTACCCAGTTTCTTTTAACCACCAGCGCACGCCCTAATTCATCCAGTGTGTTAAATGAAAGTGGAATATTGGTGGGCACTTGTATTGAAAAAGAGCCATCGGGCTGCACGGGTGCTGTTCCGATTATTCTTTTCTGCTCGAAATTAGTTTCGCCAATTGTTGCACGGTCTCCCTTGACTCTGGGGATCCCTTCAATCAGCATGACCTGTTTAATGTCCTGAGTTGACTTGTCGGGAACCACTTGTCCATCACGATTTTGGCGGAAGTAGGCATCTACCACAGTGATGGTACCGGTACTTTGAGATTTATCAAGCACAGAAGGGATGACTTGCGGAATGGGCCTTTCTCCAATCACAACTGCATCATATTCTTCAGTATCGGGATCATTATAAAGAAGCCGCAAATCGCCGCCGTTGGTTTGCATGGTGTACAGGCCATAATCCGGTTTTATGTCTTCAATTACATCGCCGTTTGAATCTTCAAATTCACCAAACTTGGGCGCAAAAGATACCAGAAGCCGTCCGTCCGGCAACGGGTGTGGATATTTGAAAACACCTTTTGCATAGGGCGGGCCGCTGGTCTCAATATCCGGCGTCAAAATTTCAACAAAACCGTCTTCCAGAGGCTCTCCGGCAGTTGAGTGATCTTTGATGATGACAACCTGACCGCGGTCGCCATTAACCATGTTTGAGTGAATCGCAACAATGGAACCATCTGGCATTTCACGTGGATGGAAGAGTGTTCTCATATTGTGCGGACTGAAAAATGTAAATGTGCCATGGCCATCCGGATGGGTGAAAAATAGCGGAAAGCGGTTAATTGGGCCGTGATGTTCCCAGCGTGTGTAGAGAATACGGCCATCAGCCATTACCAACGGATCAAAGTCATCGCTTGCATTAAATGAAATACATTCGATATTTGAACCGTCTCTATTCATGGTGTGCATAACTTCGGCATCTTGCCGGTTGTACTCGTCTGTGAATCCCGGACGGTTAGATGTAAATAGAATTTTGCCGTTAGGCAAATAGACCGGGTCGTGGTCATCATGCTGCTGGCTGTTGGTGATTTGGTTCAGTCCGGTTCCGTCGACGTTCATTTCATAAATACTGAATGTGTCACCACTGTTTCGACGCATGGAAAACAGCACTTTTAAACCATCGTAAGAAATTTCCGGATCGGACACATCGCCTTCTTCCAGATTGGTTAAATTGGTTAACTTGCCGTCTGGTGACGCCGGAATAAGTGAAAATAAATTACCACCCCGGCTGAAATGATTTAAGGTGCTGGATCTGGTTGCCTTCACAAATATTATCCCGGTGGGCGACTCTTCCTGGATGATATCATCCGGCACACTACCGGAACAGGCTATAAAAAAGCCTAGTAGTCCGATTAGAGCGAATCTATATAAACGAACAGAAAATGTTCTTCCTCGCTCGTTGTCTCTGATGTTGTTCTGGAGCTTTTTCATAAATGTTCTCCTGTGATGCGTTAAAGACTCCATATCTCGCAAACCATTTGCGAAACGTTGTTTAAACTGAGAAACAACGATGTTGTTATCTCCCCTTTTTGTGGATAAAATAAATTTATCCCGATATTGTTATCTTACTGTAAGAAAAAAGAAACCCCAATCGAAAACTCCATGTTGTTATTTGTCCATGAGGTGTTATCTTTACCGCTGGAAAAAATGTGATCGTTGATTTCGTATCTCAAGTATGTTGTTTTGCCAATAGGGAACTTCGTGCCGATTCCCAGGCTAAAGGTGAGATTTGATTCTGAGTGCTGACGTGTAACACCTAACGCCGTAATGCCGTAGGGAATGATTTTGCCAAAAGGCACAGCATAGGTAATTCTGCCGTTGTAATAAAGTACAGTTGAACTGCCTTGCTCCGGTGCCGCTGAAAGCACCTTTTGCACATATTCCTGGCCGGCGCGTGCAAAGCCAAAAGACGCCCCCATTGAAAGTCGTCGGTCGAAATGATAATCGTACACGACGCCTAAATTCAATGAATTTTGAAATCTATCTGCTGCATAAAGTCCGGTGTGCGGATACAGTTCATGCTCTCTTGAAGATACTTGTGCAAATAAATTTGCATTGGCTGCAAGAATGATAATTTTTATAAAAAATATATATGTTATGATGTATTTTAAGTTTTTCACCAAAATATCTCCAAAATTATTAGTCCCAAAATTTTCCGACTAAAAGTCCGACTGTAAATTCTTTGAAATGACTGACTCCTTTTCCGATGAAAACTGAGTATTGAGACACATTGAAGAGGAGCGACAGTTTTTTTCGGTAGTATTTTCTGGCGCCAATGCCGTAATTGATTGCCATATTCGAGACGCCTTGCCCGACATCAATACTATTTTCCGGTACGGTGTTAATAATGCCAACACCGGCAGTGGCAAAAGGCAGAAATTTTTTACGGATGTTTGCTGTCAACAAATAGTTCAAATTTGCAAAGATAAAATAGGAGCTCGCTGCTTCACCAAGAGCATGTTTAAAAGAGCCCTCAAGCGCCATTCTCGGGGTCTGGTGGAAAATGAATTTCCAGTTGTAGGTGAAGTCTGTTGCCAAGAGGCCGGCGCCAAATGTATAGCCAAATCTACGGTAAGTTTCGTTGCCTTGAATGGAATTCGGCTTTTTACGGATTAAATCCGGGGAAAAAGGTTTCGGGTTATGGGTGCCATTGGCTGGACCGTTTGTGGAGCTGTTTTCTGCTTTACTATTTGTTGAAGCTATTGAAGGTTGTCTGGACGGTTTTTCTTTTTTTATGGTGCTGGCAGGTGAGTTCCCTGATAAACTTTTCACTTCAAGCAGCATCCAGCCTTTGAGGTTTCTGCCTATCTGTATTTTCACCCAGTCGCCGCGTTGCCCAATCACTCGAATCGTGTCGCCTTTGGTTAATACCGCCACCGGGGTGTCGACCATTGGTAACGAGTAAATTTTCACGTTATCCGTTTTTATAATCGCCCTTTGCGAGTAAGCGTTTTTGTTCAGCATCAGTAAAAATATGAAAGCCAAAAGAATTAGTCCCCAGAATTTCATCTTATCTAAATAGTTCATTAATTATCCGCTAAACCAGTTGTTAAAACATCCAGATTAAACCTACTCCGAAGTAATTGTTGTTTGCATGGATTCTGTTATTGTTTGTGTCTTGCAGATTAAAAAAATACCTCTGAGCCTTCAACTCTGCGGCCATGCGTTTTGTTATTTGCCTTATAAGTCCGAGTCCTATATTCCCGGAGAATTTTTTGTCAATCTGTGGTTCTATTGTCATGCTATTGCCTAATCCTAAATCTAAGGTGACTGCTTCAGGGTTGATGATAATGCCGCCGAGCCCAAGCATAAAATATGATTTGAAGCTCAAAAACGATCGCGGACTCATAACCCTAAAGTTTGCCGAATAATGATAAATCTTATACTTTACTTTTTGAACAGATGCCGCTTGTGCTATATGCTGTTGGGTAGGTATAAAAAAGAAAGACAAGTTAAGCTGAAGAAAGCGCCGGATGTTATAACCTGTGCCTAACCCAAAAGACTGACTATTATTATATGAAAGACTCTTGTCGAAGGCAAAAACCCCGGTTGAGGTTTCTACCTCGACTTTTAACTCTGCATCTTGACAATAGCCTATTTGGTAAAATAAAACCAGAAATGCAATGCCGAGCTGATGTCTTAATAGTCTATGCAGCGATACATATTCTATAATTTCCCCTTGATGCTGTGATAATAATTGTTTTAAATCAAAAACATTTGCAAAACAAGCAACTCATATGCCAAAGGGGTTTTAGCCGAAAATTGGGATAATCTAAGAATTAACAAAAAATAGTTTGAGGCTAAATAAGGTATAATTTATTTTGAACGACTGTTCCAGTTGTAAAAATTGTATTCCATATTTGTAATTGAAGCCGTTCGTTTAATTTTTGATATAGTCTTTACGGTTTAGAAAAATTAGTTCGGTTTGGCTAACAAATTGGCTTTGATATTAAGGATAATTAAGGAATTAAAAAAAATAGACTTAAATTTATTAAAATTTATAAATAAGCATAAATGTTCTTGACTATTCTTTACTATAATTTTATATTTATTGCCATAAGTAAACATTTTCGGGAGAAAGTGTTTTTCATTTCAACCGCTCCGGGGGAGAATCCAATTAATTCATACAAAATTTACAGTTTTTAAAATTTTGAGTCTGAATTGTCTAATTTCACGCGTAGGTTTAACCAATTTCTATTAATTAATAATCAGAGCAAAATATGAAGAAAAGCAAAGCGTTATTGAGCCTCAACCTAAGTTTTTGTGTACTTTTTTTGATTTTTGCAAAAGACAGCATCGCGCAATGGTCGAAAGACCCAAATGCAAATAATGCGATTATCACGATAGGTGGCAGTAATCAGACTTCACCTGCAGTAGTAAGAGATTTTAATAAAGGGGCGATTATCGTTTGGCAGGATGCGCGTGGGTTAAATGTTAACGGTACAGATGTTTACGGTATGCGCATCGATGAGGTGGCAAAGCTGGTGTGGTCAACTGGCGGAAGGCCACTGGCTGATGCTATGGAAGATCAAAAAGCGCCGGCGATTGTTGCTTCCCCCGATGGTAATTTTTATCTTGCGTGGCAAGACTTACGGGGGACAATTGACAATGAAATCTATGTACAAAAATATGGTTTCAATGGGTTACCGGTTTGGGCATCCGCAACCCTGGCGCATACTTCGGACAATCTTCCTCCCGTTATATTTTTAAGTGGTACACGAGTGCTTACATCATCTTATTTTAAGTCTGGTTTCGATGATGTTATTAGTTGGCAAAGAATAAATACACAAAATGGCCAAAAGCAGTTTGGTGTTTTTGATGGCCGGCAGGAAATTATTAATCTTAATGCTACGGGTAAGCTGCATGAATTTAGACCTGCTGTTGTTCCCGCTATAAATGGCGGGTTGATTGCAGCATGGACAGATGCCCGAAATGATACCTTAACTTTTGTAAACGGTGTCGATGAAAACAGCTCGCAATGGGGAGTGGGAGAGTTTCCCGTTGATTTAAAAGTTGCAATGAGTACGTTTCCTACAATTGTTTCTGACGGCAATGAAGGTGCGATTATTTTTTGGATTAAAAGTATATCTGAAGGCCAGGATCAATTCATAACCGCAGCTCGTTATAACGCTGAAGGCAGTCCGGTTTGGGATGACTCTTTCACGGAGTTGATCAATTCTACCCCGGGCAAGAAGAGAAATTTGAGAGCCGTAACAGATCGTCAAAACGGCGCATATCTTGTCTGGGAAAATATTAATACTACCAGGTTTGATACGACGGTACATGTTCAAAGAATTGATAGTGCAGGCGCTTTTTGGCCACTTGGTGATGTCCCGATGACGGTCATTCCGCCGGCTTCTCAATTAAATCCTGTAATTTATCCTGTGGATGATAAGGTGGTTGTTGTCTGGGAAGATAAACGAAACACAACCCCGGATATCTACGCACAGGCCGTTGATATGTCTGGAAACACACTCTGGACATCAACTGGTTTGGCTGTTTCAACTGCTTCAGGGAAACAAGCAAATGCTGTTCTTACAGCAGATGATCTTGGTGGCGTAATTGCAGTTTGGGAAGATACGCGTAACACCGGAATTGATAAAGATATTTACGCACAGCGAATCAGCAAAACAGGCGTTATTGGCGAGTTCAGGGAAATTAGCATAAGCTCGCCCGTCTCCGGAGTAAATTGGGAACTCGGTAGCCAGAAAGTAATTAATTGGACTGCAACGGCGGAGATTGAGAGACTAAAGATTGAATTGATAATCGATGGTTCGGAGATTATTCCTTTAAACGAACAACCCAATTCTGACCCGGCGGTCGGCAGTTTTACGATTAACTCCTTGTCAGGAAGTGCTTCAAATAATTGCAAGATCAGAATAACCGCAGTTGAAGCGCCGTTTATAATTGGCGAAAGCGCGACCTTTACGATCTCGCCATCATTGGGTCCGGAATTAAACCCGGATGTAACAGTTGAACTTGATAGCGGGGATTCATTAAGAGTGGTGACAACTGCGACAGATGTAAGCGGTGTGCAAGAAGTTACACTGAATTATAAAATTGGTGGTGGCTTGTCTTATTCAACCATCGATATGCAGGCTATCGGTTCAAATAGATATGAAGGAACCGTTCCACCAAATTTTGTTACTTCACGCGGTGTTAGTTATTTCGTCTCGGGCACGGATAACATCGATGTGGTTGGCTCATCCGACACATTTTTTGTATCCGTAAATTTTGAAGCGGGTACCCAGGTTAAGTTGATTCGTTCTTCAGTCAACCAGACCGGATACCGAATGATTTCATCGCCAAACAATCTGGCTCAAACTCTGGCGGATTCCATTTTTGCCCATTCCGGATTCAGCGCTTACGACACCACAAGCTGGCGACTCTATAAATATGAGGATGGCGCATATGTTGAAAGAGATTCGGCAAATGCAGATTCATTTCGTTTCACACCGGGCGCAGCCTATTGGCTGATTTCAGCAAATGAACTGGTGCTTGAATTTGGCTCCGGTGTTTCGACGCCTGGGGATAAACCTTTTGAGCTGGAACTCCAGCCCGGGTGGAATCAGATTGCCAACCCGTTTGCCTTTGAAGTGGGATGGGATGATGTTATGTCTGAAAGTGGTGAACCTTTAATTAGTGCACCTTATGAATTTCGTGGTGCGCAGTATATAATGCCCAACACGATAGAGCAATACACGGGCCTTTTTGTTTTTAATCATGAAGACAGTGTTGAAACGTTATTGATGCCGCCAAAGCAGGTTGACATTAATGTTTCAAAATTAAGCAAGCAAACCGTTCAGGATTCATGGAAATTACAGATTTTATCCAGTTGTGGCGAAGCGAGAGATGACTACAATTATTTTGGCGTGAATGAAGAAGCGAGTGTTAAGTTTGATCGTCTGGATTCGCCTGAGCCGCCTCCGTTTGGAAATTATGTTTCGGTCTATTTCCCTCAAAAAGATTGGGGTAGATTTTCAAATAATTATACCACTGATTTTAGAAATGATATTGGTAATGGCCAGGAACTCACCGTTCACGTTAAAACCAATATAGCCAATTCCGAAGCGAGGGTTCAATTCTCAGGACTCGAGCAAATTCCGGCCGACCTTGAAATAGTGTTGTTCGATGAAAAGCTTAATGTAACCAGAAATTTACGTGAACGCGATAATTATGCTTTTGTGACGGGTACGAGTATAACTTTAAAAGAATTAAAATTATTTATTGGCAGTGGTGATTTTGTCGAGCAAGCGTTGGCAGATGTCAGCTTAGTTCCTGAAAAATTTGAATTATCTCAGAACTTTCCCAATCCTTTTAATCCGAGTACCTCAATACGATATGGATTGCCCGCTGAAGAAAAAGTAACGATTCGGATTTTTGATCTTTTGGGGCGTGAAGTGAGAACTTTGGTACAAGGAGATTTACAAAAATCTGGTTACCATGTTACCTCATGGAATGGTAGAGATAAAAATGAGGTTCCTGTCGCATCGGGTGTTTACGTCTATCGTATCAAGGCCGGTGAATTTAGTCAATCCAGGAAAATGATTTTGGTGAAATAGGATTTGTATCAAATTTTCAAATATTTAACACGGAGTAAACAATGAATATAAGATTGTCAGTAATTACTTTAATATTGGGTTTGGCGTTTAATGTCAATTTGTTTGCCCAAGAGACAGAAGAAATTGAAGTAAAGCCGTTTGAACAGGTACTTTCCCAGGAAGGTTATGATCGTATTTCCCCTGCAATTGTAAAAATTGTTGCTGATGGCGGGAAGCGTATTGGCGGAGGGGTTATAATTGGCGTGCACAAGGATAATGTCGGTTTCATTTTAACCACTTATAGCATGGTTGCCGGGCGTGATAAAGTAGCTGTAATTCTCAAAAATTATTCAGATGCATTACTTGGGCAAGTGGTTGAACAATATATAGATTTTGATCTTGACCTGGCGGTTCTTGCAATAAAAGATTTCCCTGAAGACCAGGTCGTTATTAAAATAGCTGAGCCTAATAAAGTTGAGATTGGCGATATTCTCACCATAATTTCCCACACAGATGATGGCGATTGGATTCCAATTCCCAGCGAGCTAAACAATCTCGATGATATCAATTTGATTATGGGGGTTAACCAAAATTCCGGCTATGGCGGTACCCCAATTGTGGATAAAAACGGCAGTATGCTGGCAATTATTACAGGTGATGAAGCAATTAATACATCTGCAATTCCTTTGGTTTCAGGTGTAAAAACTGATGTAGTAAAACCCATTTTAAACGAATGGTTCGAAAAATTAGAAATGTCTCAAAAGTGGAAAACACAAGGTTTTTTTGTACCGGTCTGGATGATGGCTGTGGGAGGTGGCGTACTTGGTGGGACTGTTGCTACAGTTATTGCAGTTAGCGGCGGAGATGACGGTGGATCGCACGGCCTTTCAGCACCGCCCGCTCCACCGGCAAATCCAACTGTGGGTCAGTAAATTACGAGCTAATTAATTTAAATTGAACTGGAATTGAAACCCAGACTCTGATATCTTTTTCTCTTTGTTTAGCGGGTTTCCATGAAATTTTTTTAATCGCATCAAGAGCGGATTCTTCAAAACCCATGTTGGCGGGTTTTGCTTTTATTACTTCTGCCCTTTCTGTTTTTCCCGATGTTCCTACAAGAACTTTTAGAAAGACAATTCCTTCCATGCCGGCACTTTGTGCTACTCTTGGGTAGCGTAAGTGTTTTAAAAGTGCCTTCATTCCACCTTTGATCTCCGGGGCCTCGTCATAAGCAATAAAAATGTCCAAATCATCATCTCCGGGGGGAGCAGGAGGTGGGGGAATATCTGAAAGATCAATCTCAGTGGAAGCAATTGTTAAATCGTCAGGGATATCCTGAGATTCCGATGGCACTGGAATGCTGGGTCGTGGCGGCGGCGGTGGCCTGTGAAATTGTTCAGTTGGCGGGATATCTGCAACTTCAATTTGAAGGTCAACTTGTTTTGCGGTTTCTACGGTTACAGAAAATGCTCTGGACAACTGAGTGAGCATAATAAGCAGGAAAAGGGATGCCATAAAGCCGCGCTCAATATTTATGTAATAACTATGCTTCAAGCTCACCGTGGGTACCTTGCCAACTACCAGCTTTTGGCTCGCAGTGTGAGCGGTAAAAAATTTACGCGTTGACTCGTTCAGGACGCTCTCACCCTTCTTTTCTACAACAAACTGCGAAAACGCTCCTTTATTATTCCCAAACATTTTCTATCTCCTATTCAACCTATCAAAAAATTCAGGTACTTATTACGGTGGATATTTCACTAAGGTTTCAAATGGTTTTGTTTAACAGAGTATATTTAATAGTACATCTGTAACTTCGATGCATTTCTTTAACATATAAACACGCTATGTTAGCTTTTCCCTCAAAATAGTTTCAAACAAGTTTAAATGTACAAAAATTAGTTTTGATAAAAAAGTAGATCATATAGCTGGTAAAAAAAAATTATGCTAACAAAAAATCGATAACTCTTTCTGCTACGTCAACCCTGACCACTTTTACTTTAATCGGATCGCCAAGCCGATAAGTGCGATTGTTTCTTTCTCCGATTAACTGGTATTTTTTCTCATCATGAGAATAATAATCATCATCCAGATCAGAAATATGAATCAGCCCTTCCACCAGAATATCTGTAATTTCAGCAAAAATCCCAAACGCGACTACACCTGAAATAACGGCGTCAAATTCCTCGCCGAGGTGGCGTTGCATGTACTCAACTTTCTTTAATTTTATAGATTCCCGTTCCGCCTCCAGCGCCACCAACTCCTGTTCTGAAGATTTTTTTGAGATAGTGTCCAGGTGACTTTTTTGATTTTGATAAAATTGAAAATCAAACGGTTTCTTGTATTTTTTCAAAGTTCTGTGTACTTCCAGATCGGGGTAGCGGCGTATCGGAGAAGTGAAATGAGTATAGTTTTTAAAAGCGAGTCCAAAATGACCAACATTATCCGTGGAATATTTTGCTTTCATCATCGACCGCAGCATCAGCCCTTCAATTAAGCCCTGTTCGGGTTTATCAGTCAGACTTTTTAAATATTCACCAAAGATTTTGGTTGTAATTTTTTTGTTTGGGTCAAGTGGATAACCCAGCGCTTTTACAAATTTTCTAAAATCTTCAATTTTGGTCTGGTCAGGTTCATCATGAATGCGGTAAATAAATGGTGGTGTTCGTTTTTCCCGGTCGGCCATTCCTACAACATACTCAGTTACGGTCTGGTTCGCCAACAGCATAAACTCTTCAACCAGCCGGTTACTATCAGCCCGTTCGCGTTTATTTATAGCTATTGGCTCACCTTTAGCATCTAACTCAACTCTTACTTCAGGAATATTAAAATCCAAACTTCCCTTTTTAGCTCTTTTCTTTGTTAGAGTTTTGCTCAGTTCGTGCATCATTTTGATTTCGGGGTAGAAGTCCACAGACTTGTCGGATTTGTCGATAGCGCTCTGTACTTCCTCGTAAGTAAATCGCCGCTTACTATTTATCACCGTTTCTTCAATTCTATATTTTACCACTTCTCCGGATTTATTGATTTCCATAATGCAGCTAAATGTAAGACGATCTTCGTGTGGCCGAAGGGAGCAAATTTTATTGCTGATTTTTTCCGGCAGCATCGGGATAACTCTATCCACCAGATAAATTGAAGTCGCCCGACTGAACGCCTCTTTGTCGAGTTTAGTTTTAGGCTGCACAAAATGACTTACATCTGCGATGTGCACGCTCAATTCGTAACCCTTACGCCCGGCGAGCCCCAACTTTTTAATGGAAATAGCATCATCAAAATCTTTTGCATCTACCGGGTCGATGGTAAAACAAACTTCTTTGCGTAAATCCAGGCGTCGTTTTATTTCCCCATTTGGAATAGTTTCGGGGATTTTTGCAGCTTCATTTTCAATCGCTGCCGGAAAGTCCGTTGGCAGGTCAAAATCTTTAACCAGAGAAATCACATCGACGCCCGGGTCATCCGGGAATCCCAGTACTTCCATGATTTCACCTTCAGGATTGGTACGTTCATCTTCCCAGAAAACAATTTGAGCAACGACTTTTTGTCCGGATTTTGCTTTCTTTTGAGCCTTGCTTGGTATGAAAAGATCGCGTGTGATTTTCATGTTGTCCGGCACAACAAAACCATAGTTTTTGCTTTTGGTATAAGTGCCAACAATATTGCTTCGAGACCGTTTAATTATTTCAATAACCCGGCCTTCGCGGCTACGACCGCTGGATTGGGATTTGGCGTACAACTGTACTTTTACAATATCTTTGTGCAACGCAATGCCCATATTCTTCTGACTGATGAAAACATCCTCGCTGCCTTCCTCAGTTATCAAAAATCCGTAACCCTGGGTTTTTACGTGTAACTCGCCTTCGATGAGCGCTGCTTTTTTTATCATGCCAAAGTTGTTACCTTTGTGTTTGGCAATTTGACCTTCTTGCACGGCCTTTTTAAGCAAATTCGTGAAACGCAAATAACCGGCCTTACTTACACCGATCGTTCGCGCCATTTCCTTTGGCTTAAATGTACGGTTGGGCTGACTTGCCAGAAGTCTTTTTACTTTCCCTAAAATTGATTTGTCTTTGGCCATTTTTTTGTGAGAAGCCTGTTTTAATGAATAATTTGTATGCAATAACGCCCGCTATGGCTGGGGCTTAATTTAGCTTTCTAATATCTTGATTTAATTGGCGACAATGTAGGAATTAAAAGAATCTTTGTAAATGAAAATGATTTAGAATGCCGGGGGTGACTTTTTTTGTTCAGTTGGTTAAATAAGGCGGAAATAAGTAAAAAAAGCACGACTGAAATAAATCAATCGCGCTTTTAAAGTTTGGTTTTAAGTAAATCTAACTTTTCTTTTTCATCTCTTTTATTTCGTCGCGTAAACGGGCGGCGTCTTCATAGCGCTCATCGGTGATAGCTTTCTCCATATCAACTTCTAATTTTTCGAGATTGTTGAGAGGACCCGACGTTGTTATTTCACTACCAGAGGTACCTTCTGATTCTTTTTCAGTTACCGAGGCTTTATCCATGACATCCTGCGAAATAAAGATAGGTGCATGCATTCTAAGTGCCAATGCGATTGCATCACTGGGGCGAGCGTCAATTTCAGAGTCGGTGCCATTTAGTTTTAGGTTGATCAGCGCGTAATAGGTGTTTTCGCGTAAATCATTCACCACCACGCGGGAAATTTTTGCTTCGATAGATTCGAGAAGATTTTTAATGAGGTCGTGAGTAAGCGGACGGGGCGGAGATACGTTCTCTAATTGTAGGGCAATTGCCTGAGCTTCGGTGTTGCCAACGACAATCGGGAGCCAGCGATTGTTGACATCGTCTTTCAGAATAACAACAAATCTGTTGGTATGGGCATCCAATGTAACCCGGTCTACTCTTACGGCAATCAACATTTTTTCAAATTCTCCAAATCTTTTGGACTTCTGCCAACATCGTGCCAGCCAATTTCTTACGTCCTTAACTGCGAATAAAATATAGAAATTAACCTTCCAAGTCAAGGGAAAAATTGGTTAATTCTGCTTGTTAGCTGCTTCTACGATGCCTCTAATGTAAGTATTTGTAAAACTGTGCTATTGTAAATATCGTATGAAATTGATAAATATTGAGCGCGTCAATAAAGCTTTTTTATTTTGACGCCTTTGTAATAGTGCTGGAGAATTTCATTAAATCGTTTATCCCTGTGGGCCATAACCGCAGCGCCAACCTGGCACATCCCGACACCGTGTCCCCAACCGGCGCCGTGTAGTATGAATTTATCAGGGAGCCCCTTACCTTTTTTTTCTTTTTTCACATAAAAACAAGCGCTGTACAAAGTCTTATTAGAAAGCGTTTGACGAATATTGAGTTCTTTGGTAATGGCAAAAGTTTTTTTTGTGCCCACAATTTCAAGCGCTGTAATCCTGCCCGAAACCCCGCGTGTTAGAGGCCGTAAATCTTTGAGCTCTCCAAATTTTTCCTTTGTTTTTTTCTTTATAATTTCTTCCAATTCGACCCTGCTATATACTTCTTTCCAGCGGAAATATCTTTTTGCATAATTAATTGCTCTTGGGGACTTCCGGAAAAACGGGTTGCAGTAAACTTCCGGTTTGGTATTTATCCAATTTATAACATTTTGTTTTTTGTGCAGCATCACGTTACGCTTGATTTTACTATCCATGATACCGCGTAAAAATGGTTTTGCATTCATCGTCCAGGCATTTTCATTGTTTTCCGTGTTCCCGCCGCAGACACCTGAATAGAATGCTTCTGTTATATCTCCCCTGTGAACCATAAATACACCGCTAGTGCTTTTTACCGCTTCACTGGTTTTTTTATTCGCTTTGGAGGTACCGCTAAAAGCTTGGCAATGAACATCGTCGCACAGATCAAACGGCTTCATTGGGTGGCGTAGGCCTATTTTGGATACGGCCTCCACCCGGGCAGCTACAGCCTGCGCTTTGAGAGCTTCTAAAGGAAAACTTGCCGGCATTTCCGATGGTACAACACCCTTTAAATACGACTCCAGCGGCAATTCATTTATAACAGTAATCTCACCGGTCAGGTCTAAAACAAATTCTATTTTATCGCTGTAGGACCGACGGTCGCTTCTTTCCCAATGGAAGCCGGTTCCTACATCAATATTGGCGATTTCAATTTTTGGCCCTATGATATGTATGTTACCGAAAGCTTTGAACCTCTTGCCGGTATCTAGATTTTTGAAATTTAAAATACCTTTCGGGTTGGCTATGGGGCGTTTAACTATCTCGGTATTTGTTTTGGCAGCAATTGACTTTTTATGCTCAACTGCTTCCGATTCTGTAGCAAATTTTTTCTTCAGTAACACCTGGTAAGATGCTTTGTGAAGATATGGCAGAGAGAATCGATTTCGAAAACTGTTCTTTTTTATGGTGGTTTTTAACCCCTTTTTTTTCATCGATTGTTGGATCGATTTGGCATCGAGGTAATTCCGGGTCGTTCCGACTGAGAGGACATAATCAAATTCAGCCGGCTGCTCTTTAGTTACAACTACCCGCCAGTGGCCGCCTTCCATATTTCTTCCTTTAACATGGTCACTTTCATCGACAAAGTTAAATTTTCCTTCTATTTGGAAATGAACTTCTTTTCGATTTTCAATAATACCAACCCGAATAAGTGGCTGGCTTTCTCCATACATCCTGCGGGGAGTTACAGAGCAGCCAACATAAAAAAGCATAACAAAAATAAATAATTTGTACATATTGAATCCATCTGTCAATGAGTATGGTTTGGGATTTATCGCTGGGAGGAACATAGCAATTTATTTAATTAAAAGCATCTTTTGAACCGCCGTAAAATTTTCACTTTCTATTTTGTAGATGTAGATTCCGCTTGGCAGAGTTGCTCCATCGAACTGAACTTCATGGTATCCCGCTTCTTGTGTTGAATTGTTGAGAAGGGTTTTTACGGTTTGTCCAATGGTATTAAAAACTTTAAGTGAAACCGTGCTTTTCTTTTTTAATTGGAAAGCAATGGTAGTGGTTGGGTTGAATGGATTTGGGTAGTTTTGCAATAAACGAAAATCATTTGGAGTTTCGGTTTTACTGATTACAGAAGTAGGCTTATTTGTGTTTTGAAATTTATAGACTTTCTTGCCGATGGCATATCCCACAGTGTCCCCAAAGAAGCGAAAGCGGTTGACGTTTTGCCACTCGAAAGAGGTAAGGTCCCAGGACGCCCCGCCATCTGTGGTTTCGAATGTCTGAGAACGGCCGCCAACCCAGCCAAGATTTGGCGTCACAAGACCAATGCCCTGGATTCTAAAGTTACTGCCTACTAAAAGCTCGTTCCAGTTTAATCCACCATCGACTGTTTTTAAAATATGTTGCGAGCGGCCGCGAAACCCATTGGTCTCGATACTCACGAAGCCGGTGTTACGGTTTGCAAATGATATTTTCCAGCACCATTCGCCCGATCTTGCGGTTACTTTGCGTTCAATCCAATTCAAACCACCATCGTAAGTTTGAAGTATTACTGCATTCAGGGTAGAAGGGAAAACGCCTGTTTTTGAACCGCCTACAACAAAGCCGGTATCAGGGTTGAAAAAAAAGCAGTCGACCAAAGTGCTGGCGTACCGGCTGAAGTCGGTTGAAGTCCAGCTTTGGCCTTTGTTTTCTGTTTTAATTAAATGCGGGTTCCCGTCAAACCTGCCGACGCCATATATTACTGAATCGCTTGCGGCAAAGAAACCACAAATTCCGGTTATGGCAAGATTTTTTGTGTTCGGTACCGCAGACCAATTTGAGCCGCCGTCTGTGGTTTGCAGCAGGAAGTCAGGCCCTGCAAGTGAGCCAATCCAGCCATGTAAGGAGTCAGCGAATACAATGCTCCTAAAAAGTTCTCCAGATGCAACGTGTATTAGTGACCAGCTTTGACCGCCATCGGTAGTTTTGTAAACACGTCCCTGGCTATGTATAAGCCAGCCCGTTTCCGGGGAAATAAACATGACGTCATCAAAACGCCCGTTGACAGCTGGGGCATTTGTTAAAACCTCCCAGTTAGTTTGTGAATATGCGATGCTATTTGTTGTGAGGAGAAGCGTGAGAACTATTTTTTTGAGAGAAACGTGCATATTAGTTTTCTTGATAATTCACAAATAGTAGAGCAAACTGGAGCATAAGGTTTTTGAAATAATACACCGATTATTTACTTGATTTTCCTGTCACTAATCTCAACAAGAATCTCCCCGGAATCTAGAAAGTCTATTGCTTCCGGAAGGGTTCGTTTTAGGATTTCCATGAGGTGTATGTTTGAAGTGTTACCACAGGTAAGCCAAATGACTTTTGGTGGAGCTCCCACCTTTTCCAATAACTTCGGGGAATCGGCGTCTTTGGTCATCACAACTGCTGACTCCTTTCTGGCAGCCTCGAAAATCTCGCTATCTGCTGCATCTCGAAGTCCTAAGTCTCGGATTGCGATTGCATGGAAGTCAAACTCCTGGCTGATCCATTTGGCAATTGCAGGTGAAAGATGAGCATCGATCCAAATAATCATGCGACCAAGACAGGATGGCTAATTCTTAGGCTTGCATATTGAAGGGAAGCTTGCAAATCTTCTTTCTTAAGATCCGGGAGTTCGTCCAGAATTTGTTCTGAATTTAAACCTTGAGCATAAAGATCAAGCACATCCGATACACGGATCCGCATGCCTCGGATACATGGTCGACCGCCACACTGTTGTGGATTTATTGTGATTCGATTTTGTAAATTCTTCATTTCACTCTCCGTTTGTTTTGTACATCCTACACACGTAAGATACATCAACCGAGATAATTATTCAATGCATTTATTTCAGTGCACTTTTAAAAAAATCATCCCGAAGCTT
>JAJDAE010000022.1 GCA_029262035.1 Candidatus Zhuqueibacterota bacterium | reverse complement strand
TTTTTTATTTTATTTTTTACCAAAAGCAGTAACCCGCTTTCCAAGCGGGCACGCATGAAATGCGTGTTACTTTGAACAATTTACAAATGGTAAATAATATCTATAAAAAAATGAGAGGACATTCCTTTAAAAATCACTCCTTGATTTTGTCATAACATTTCATTTTCTTCAAACTATTCATATCTATATTGATGCCTTCAAATTAGTATAAAGCACATCATCACAAAATTTCACTGCGTCTAAATTTAACGTACGGTTATCACGAACCCGACTTCACTGAATTTAACAAGGGACGACACCATGCCCGAACATGACACTTCAAATAAAGTTAAAGAATTACTTTCAAAATACTGGCGAAAAAACCTTTTGCTCATGACCGCATTGCTTGCAGTTTGGGCATTGGCCGGTCTGGGTGGCGGAATTTTATTTGCCGACTGGCTAAATCAGTTCAAACTATTCGGCACAGGTTATCCGCTCGGATTTTGGTTTGCGCAACAAGGCAGCATTATTATTTTCGTAATTTTAATTCTCACATACTGTCTGGTTATGAACAAGATGGATAAAGAACATCACCTCGAAGTGGAAAACGCAAAGGGGGAAAAACAATGAGCGTCTTGGCCTGGACTTACATTTTTGTTGGCGTCAGTTTCACGCTCTATCTTTTCATCGCCTGGCGCAGCAGGGTGCGGGATACGAAAGGATTTTATGTAGCGGGTCAGGGTATACCTGCTGCCGCAAACGGCATGGCAACCGCCGCCGACTGGATGAGCGCAGCTTCTTTTATTTCCATGGCCGGGCTTATTTCCACCATGGGCTACGCCGGGGGTGTTTACCTGATGGGCTGGACCGGTGGGTTTGTGTTACTGGCATTATTGCTCGCCCCATATCTCAGAAAATTTGGCCACTATACTGTACCCGATTTTGTCGGTGACCGCTACGATTCCAACATTGCCCGTTTTGTCGCTGTGATTTGCGCCATATTTGTGAGCTTTACTTATGTTGCCGGACAGATGCGAGGGGTAGGTGTGGTGTTCAGCCGTTTTCTCGAAGTGGATATCAACGTCGGCGTTATGATCGGAATGGCCATTGTTTTTGTTTACGCCACATTGGGCGGCATGAAAGGCATTACCTGGACCCAGGTCGCACAATACTGGGTACTCATCACCGCATTTTTGATTCCGGCCATTGCCATCAGCATAAAGCTAACCGGCAACATTTTGCCGCAAGCAGGTTTGGGCGGCGTGTTAAATGAAAGTGTTGCCGGCGAACAAGGCGTTTACCTTTTGGAGAAACTAAACCAGATTCAAACCGACCTTGGCTTCAGCAGTTACACCGAAACTTTCGTAGGCAGCTGGGATAAAGCCAACGTATTTTTTGTAGCACTGGCACTCATGGTCGGCACCGCCGGGTTGCCACATGTCATCGTTCGTTTTTACACGGTAAAATCTGTCAAAGCAGCCAGGTGGAGCGGGTTCTGGGCTTTGCTGTTCATCTCAATGCTTTATCTCACAGCACCTGCCACAGCAGGATTTGCACGCTATTTTATGATTCAAAGCCTGAATGGCAAAACAGCGGAAAGTTTACCCGGCTGGTATCATAGTTGGGAAAAAACCGGCCTGATTACCTGGGTGGATGACGGCGATGGTGTGATTCGCTACTCCGCTGGAGCAGATAACGAGGTTTTTAGAAACGGGGCACTAGCAGCCAGCGAAGTGGGCAGCATCAGGCAAAATCATCAAAAATGGCTTGATAGCGAGGGACAGTTGGGTGCTGACGGACGCGCTGTTTTACGCGCCAAAGGACTCAGTGGACCGGACCGGGATATTATTGTTTTGGCAACCCCGGAAATGGCTGAACTGGCAAACTGGATTATTGCATTAGTCGCCGCAGGTGGCCTTGCCGCAGCATTATCTACGGCGAGCGGACTGCTGCTGGTTATTTCTTCCAGCGTTGCGCATGATTTGTATTACCGTGTAATCAACCCGAAAGCTTCTGAAAAAAAACGGCTGCAGGTTGGCCGTACTGTCATCGGTTTTTCTGTGGTGATAGCCGGGTTGTTTGGTATTTATCCCCCGGGTTTTGTGAGCCAGGTGGTGGCCTTTGCCTTCGGGCTGGCAGCCTCAAGTTTCTTTCCGGCTATTGTACTCGGTATTTTCAGCAAACGTGTTGGCACAATTCCCGCAGTTAGCGGCATGATTGCGGGTATCGGCTTTACTGCATTCTACATAATTGGCTGTGTATTTTTAGGGATGAAAACCTGGACCTTCGGTATTTTTGAAAACGGAATTAATCCGCAAGGTATCGGCAGCATTGGGATGATAATTAATTTTGCAGTCACTTTAGGCACCATGCACTTTTTCCCAAGGCCAAGTCAGAAAATCCAGGACATGATTGATTCAGTGCGTGAACCTGAGGGTGTGGGACCGGCAGTTAATATCGAAACTGCAGCAGAACATTAGACGAGCAAGAAAAATAGAGTAGAGAGAAGAGGGTGGAGTGCTAACTGTAGATTCACAAATGCCAAAGCACCACCGAGATGGGAAATTGAGAATTCAGCGGGATAAAAGGTAGAGGCATAATTATCTATCTATTCAACCCATCAATCATACTTCCGTGTCATCTTTAGATTGTCTTTTTTTAGCAGCCATTTTTTGGGATCGACTTCGTAGTATGTTCCACTTGCAATTTTTATGCTGGCCTCGCCATCGACCATATTTACTTTTTGCAACTGGCTGCCAATTTGTACTTCAACCGGCATTTCAAATTTTTTATCCGCTGGTACATCCCAACGTAATTCTAATTCTTTGCCGTCGTACTTTTCAACCAAAGCTGGTAACTCAGCTTGCCTCAGGTAAACATCAAAAAACCAGTCCAGCTTTTTGCCGGACTCCTCTTCAACGATTCGCTGAAAATCTTCTGTAGTAGCAAAATAGCATTGTCTGCCATCGATGATATATTCGCGGGCCGGCTCCGGATAGGCAAATCGTCGAAACGATTTAAGCAGCCTGCTTTTGCCGACCAGGTAGCGCAAAGAATGCAAGACAGATGCACCTTTAAAATATAAATCACCGCCATAAATATCTTTGGTACGCTGGGTTGCCATAGGCGCAACAGGTTTCAGGTTTTCAAGGTTTTCCTTAAACCCGGCAATGTAACCATGGTAAGCATCGCCCCCTCGTAACGATTCGGCATAAATCGCTTCCATATATGTGGCAAGTCCCTCGTGCAGCCACCAATCTTTCCAGTCGCGCACGGTGACCATGTTAGCAAACCACTCATGGGTTAGCTCATGAAAATGTAACTGGTCAAAACCATATTGATTGTTTTTAAAATCGCCACCGTAAGAAATAATTGTCTGATGTTCCATGCCGCTATAAGGTGTTTGCGCCACAGCATATTTCTGCCCCCGAAAAGGATAAGGGCCCAGCGTTCTTTCGAGGAAGGCAAGATGCTTCGTAAATTGTGGAAAAAGTCGCATGGCCTTCGTATAGTTTTCCGGCATTATCCAAAATGTAACCGGAATTTTATCACCATTGATGCTTCGATAATTATCTTCGAGTTTGCTGTACTGTGCGATATTCAAAGTTACGCTATAATTATTGATGGGTGTGGGAACAAACCAGTGAAATTTATGCATACGCGGAACTCCGCCGAGTCTTTCATAGAGGCGAAGTTTCCCATTCGCTGCAACGGTGAGTGGTTCCGGGACTTTAATGTGCAGCGCCATTGAATCTGCTCGATCAGACGGATGATCTTTACATGGCCACCAAATATCAGCGCCGCTTAAAACAGATACAATCCCAAGCCAGGGTTCCCCATGCTTAGATTTTGCCCAGTGGAAACCATCTGACCAGCTTTGTTTTTGAATTTTTGATGCAAGCGGTTGACCGCTATAAGATACTTTGATAGATACTTTTTCACCGGGATAACTGGTCTTACCAAACTTGATCCATAGCTTTCCGGCTTTTCTTGTAAAATTAAGTTTTCTGTTTGAATCATTTACAAAATTTATTTGAGAGACATTAAGTTTATCATCCAGATCAAGCACCAACCAATCCAGAGGCGCAACGATTTCGGCATCCACTGTTAAAGAGCCCTCAATTGTGCTGTCTTCAGGATTTACAAATAAATCGAGATCATAGAATTTTACATCATAGGCAGCTTGCTCCGGCATCAGATAGCCACCGGAATTATAGGTACCTGACTGTGCCAACGAAACGATGACTGATGCCATTAAAAAGCAAAAACAAGAAAAAATTTCCGGAATCCCTTTCATAACGTGCTAACTCTCTTCTTTTAAATTTTTTCAGATAAAATTTTATATTTTATTGATAATAACCACTCAAAATAGTTTCCATAATGCGGGTCGTTCTTGCACCACTTTCTCCAGTGCTGGGACACTTGCCACTCCCGGCAAGCTCATCCACCACCGTTTGAATTAACGGGCGCTGGATGTTTTCAGGATAAGGTACATTTATTTCCATTGTTTCGCCTGATTTTTCGAGGAGAAAGGGAACTCGCTCAAAAGTAGCCAACGTAACTTTCCCTTTGCTGCCAAATATTTCAATACGATCTCTCCACAAAGACTTCTCGGTAGTAAAACACCAGATACCATTACCAACAACCTCGGATTCAAATTCAAAGTTTGCAGTAACAATATCCTCTGCAAGATAAAACCCACCTTGATTACGCGCCAGCCCTTCAGCAAATTTTATCGGCCCGAAAACAAAATCCAACCAATCCAATTGATGAGAAGCCAAATCAACAAAATATCCGCCGCCTGAAATTTCAGATTTAACGCGCCAGGGTAAATCATCGTTTTCATCTTGTCTGCACAAATCGTTGCTGTAAAAAAGATTTATTGTCACAAAACGAATCTCACCAATCTCACCTGATTCGATAATTTCTTTTACCGTGAGAAAATTTGGCAAACACCGACGGTAGTAAGCAACGAACAAAGGAATATTATTTTCTTTACAAGCGGCGATCATTGTTTCACATTCTACAGAAGTTAGCGCCATTGGTTTTTCAACATAAACCGGTTTTTTAGCCTGTGCAGCTTTTAGGACAAACTCTGCGTGTGAAGCCGGAGGTGTTGCAATATAAATTGCATTTACTCCGGGATCGTTTATTAGCTCATCCGCATTATCAGTCCAGTTAGGAACGTGATGCCGACGGGCATAATCTTCAGCTTTTGCACCATTTCTCCGCATTACCGAAATTAATTTCGACCCGGCTATTTTATTGAATGCTGGTCCGCTTTTGAGTTCTGTAACATCACCGCATCCAACAATTCCCCAATTTATTTCATCCATAATTTTTGACAGAGCGGCTAAATTTTAAAAATCACTTTCACTCTTGAAGTTTGCCAAAGGTGCTATGATTAAGAAAGTATATATTTGCAATTAGAGGCAAGTGCGGGTAGGTTTTTCATTTAAATTTAATAATTTTCCCCGAAACAAAACCATTTATTACGTTTTTACTTTAATTTTAGAATTGTAAGAAGTTTATCACGCTGATTCTCTGAGAATTCTGGTTGATATGCCTGATAAAGCGAAACCGTCTTTTTAACCGAATCCACAAATGCAGCGCAATTCGGACACGTATCCACAAACTCGCGTAACTTTACGCAACTTTCAGATTCTAAATCTTCTCCGAGTTCCGTACAAATATTCAAAACTCTTTCCTTTGCCGAATTTTCCATATTATGCGACCATTAGAGGTTCGAGTTTGTCTCTCAAAAACAATCGTGCACGCCTTATTCGAGCTTTTGCAGCCGGGAGAGAGATTTCAAGTGATTCTGCTACCTCTTCAACTTTTAAATTTTCTATATCTTTGAGAACAAAAGCCAGGCGATACTTTGGCGGTAAATCAAGAATGGCATTATCCATTTGCTCTCTTAGCTCATCATCCAACAACTGTTGCGCCGGCGAGTCCGGCCAGCGCGTATAATTATCCTGGATACGGTCTTCGGGATGGTCGATCTCTTCAAATGATTCCCAACGGTCGCGTTTCTCCTTCCGCCATTTCATTAAACAGGAATTCGAAACGATTCGGTAAATCCAGGTAGAAAAATTTGATTTATAATTGAATGTCTTTAATGCACTTAAAATGCTCAAAAAGGCTTCCTGTAAAGTGTCCTCCGCATCATCTTCACTTCGGCACACTTTGAAGGCAAAATTGTAAATCGTTTTTTCGTATTTTTGAACCAGTTCCCGTAAAGCTTTTGGGTCTCCATCCTGGGCGGCTTTTATCAGCGCCATCTCGTTATTATTTTTTGTACTCATAGAATTCCGCATAGCGCTTTTAAGAAAGCAAAAAATACAAAAAACGAATTTATAATTCAACTGATAATAAACGATATTTTTGTAACATTTAATTTTGCAAACCTTGGAATAAATTGCATCTTTTTTCCTAAAAACAAGAAAAAAGGCTCTCACTATTTCACTCAAAATAGACCTTAGTTATTGATTTTATAGCACTTGCAACCAAAATATTTAAATGGCACGGCTTTTGATAGCTGTATTTTAAAATACAGCTATCATTAATACAGGAATTGAAAATATCGAAAAAATAGTATGACTCAATCACAAGATATAAAATGGTACAAAATCGGTGAAGTCGCCCGGCAACTGGATATTGCTGTAGAAACTATCCGCATGTATGAGCGCTCAGGCTTGTTAATCACCGAAAAAACTGAGTCGGGGCAACGAACATATAATGATGAAGACATACATTGGCTGAGTTGTATCAGACGGATGATCACGGAGCTTGGCATGAATATTCAGGGTATCCGTATGATGCTTGCCTTAATGCCGTGTTGGGGGCTCAGACCTTGTTCGGAGGAAGATCGTGAAATCTGCCCGGCTTTTCATGGTGCACTAAAACCATGCTGGATGATGAAAGTCAAAATCCCTGAGAGCTGTCGTGATAACTGCCGGGAATGCAATGTTTACCGCAGTGCTATAAATTGTGAAAATCTAAAATCAATGCTCTATCACATAAAAGAAGCACAAACTTTTTGTGTCAAGCATACTTAAAGGAAATTAAAATGGCTGGAAAATTTTCAAGACGTGACTTTATTAAAATTGGCGGCCTCGGTTTGGGCGGTTTAGCTGTAGGCGGTGGCTTAGCCAAAACAATGTTTAATGGTTTTGGCAGTCAGCCTGTTATGGCAGGCCCTTCATTGACCGGTGCAACCGCAGGTAACGTAGAGTTAACCCCAACGGTCTGTGAAATTTGTTTCTGGAAATGTGCCGGTTGGGTGCATTCAATTGATGGCCAACCCTGGAAAATCACAGGCAATGAAGAAGACCCCAATTGTAATGGCAGGTTATGCCCACGCGGCACAGGTGGTGTTGGCGCTTATTTAGATGAAGACAGACTGCGCACTCCTCTAATTCGTACGTCAGTGCGCGGCAAACAACAATTTCGAGAAGCGACCTGGGATGAAGCGCTGGACACCATCGCCGAAAAGATGAAAAAAATTGCGGAAGAACATGGGCCCGAATGCTTGGCGCTTTTTACGCATGGTTCCGGCGGGAGTTATTTTAAGCATTTATTGCGGGCTTATGGCTCAAACAATATTGCAGCCCCTTCGTACTCACAGTGTCGCGGCCCGCGTGAAGAGGCTTACATGTTAACTTTTGGCGAAGGCGTTTACTCTCCTGAACGTACCGACTTGCGCGACTCAAAATGTATCGTCCTCATTGGCAGTCATCTCGGCGAAAATATGCACAACACCCAGGTACAGGAGTTTGCCGATGCTATCGACAAAGGCGCAACGGTTATCACGGTTGATCCCAGGTTTTCAACGGCGGCGAGCAAATCCAAATATTGGTTGCCAATCCGCCCCTCAACCGATCTTGCTTTGATGCTGGCATGGACCAATGTTATCATCAATGAAAAATTATATGATAGAGATTACGTTGCAAAGAACACCTATGGTTTTGAAGAACTAAAGGCTTCAATACAAAAGTACACACCTGAGTGGGCTTACCCCATCACCACAATAAAACCCGGTGTTATTTATGAAACAGCCCGCGAGATGGCACGACATAAACCGGCTACTCTGATACATCCCGGCCGCCATGTAACCTGGTACGGTGATGACACGCAACGCGTCCGTGCCGGCGCCATTCTCAACGCGCTCTTGGGTAGTTGGGGACGCCGAGGAGGATTCTACTATCCAAATAAAGCAAGTGTACCGAAATATAAAACACCAGCCTACCCTAAGCCGAAGAAAGACTGGAAAGATGCCTTCCCGGGTCAGTATCCACTGGCAAATCTGGCATTGGCCAGCGGTATTTGTGATGCGACGATTCCTTCTGCCGAAAGTGACTGTTCATTTAAAGGCTGGATTGTATACGGCACAAATTTGCTCTTAACTCTGCCGCAACCCAAGAAAACCCTCGAAGCCATCCAAAACTTAGACTTGCTGGTGGCAGTGGATCTCATGCCTGCGGAAATAACCGGTTACGCCGATGTGGTTTTGCCGGAATGCTCATACCTGGAACGTTACGATGATTTAAGAATCTCCCCCGGACGCACATCAACGGTTGCTTTAAGAGCTCCGGCATTTGAACCACGTTTTGATTCAAAACCAGGGGCATGGATTGCACGTGAACTCGGAATTAAATTAGGTTTGGGGAAATATTTTCCATGGCAAAATATGGAAGAGTATCTCGATGTAAGACTGCACAAAATTGGTTCGAGTTTAGAGGAGCTGAAACAAAAGGGAATCATCGAACTGAAAGAACGTCAGCCGCTTTATTTTGAGGATGGCATTCCTGAAGAATTCGATACCCCCACCGGTAAAATCGAACTTTATTCTAATGTTTTAGCACATCATGGCTTTGACCCGATTCCGAAATATACAGAACATGAAAAACCACCGGAAGGCTTTTACCGGTTATTGTACGGACGAGCGCCAACCCACACTTTCGGCAGAACTACGAACAACCCGATTTTAACTGAAACCATGTTGGAAAACGAAGTTTGGGTAAATAAAAAAGTCGCAAAGTTACATGGCTTCAATCATGGCCAATATGTGGTTTTGGTCAATCAGGATGGCGCCAAAAGCAGTAAAATAAAAGTCAAAGTAACCGAGCGGATTCGACATGATTGTGTCTTCATGGTGCATGGTTTTGGTCATCGCGATAAACGAATGCGCAAATCATTTCTGAAAGGCGCGGATGATAACCAACTCATAACCAAAATTAAAATTGACCCGATAATGGGCGGAACGGGTATGCGCGTTAACTTCGTAACGTTTGAACCGGTAAACGCATAATCCAATGACTACCAAAATATTATATAGAAATGTCATTCCGGTCGCCCCGTCTTTGGGCCTACCGGAATGCAGGCTAGCTTAAAGATTTCATACAGGAGAAAGAAATGGCTCGATATGCAATGGTGATAGACACGAAAAAATGCGTTGGTTGTGCCGATTGTGTCGTTGCCTGCAAAACTGAAAA
>JAJDAE010000210.1 GCA_029262035.1 Candidatus Zhuqueibacterota bacterium | reverse complement strand
GGAATAACCACTTTGTTGACCAGCAAGCCTTTGTGTTTGATGTAATTTGCGCCTGCTTCAACTGCGGATGTCACGGCTGCTACATCACCGGTCAAGGTCACATATCCCTTGCCGCCAATGGCCATGGCCAGATGAATTTGGATAAGCCGAACGTCTGCTGTTTTTACCGCCGCATCGGCAGCCTCGATTATTGAGGCCACTGAAAAAGTCTCGATGATGCCCAGCGCGCCGGTAGTTTCAATGACGGTGGTTCCGCTTATGGCGGGAAAAACATCCGGGTGCACGTTGGGAATGATGAGGTCATCTACCACCATTTCGGCGCCAATATTTTGGCCAACTTCTATGCTGGATGTCACGGCGGCAGTGTCCCCCGAAACCATCACCATAAATTTGCCGGGGCATATCGTTCGATTAAAAACGATTTCCACATCGGCCGCTTTTAGCATAGCATCGGCTATTTCATACCCTGTTGCAATTGAAGTAAGTTCTATGAGACCGATCGCTTTTTTCATTTTATGTGCCTTTTCTTATCCTAATTTTTTTCTATGATTATGGTATCATCCACAGATTTCACCGTACCGTTGATACTCGCGTGCACAGGCACACTCAAACCACCGCTATCCGCTTTTGCGATCAGAGCCCCTGTTTGTACTTTATCTCCAACCTGCACAACGGGTATTGCCGGCTTGCCGATATGCTGCTGCAACGGAATCGTAACTAACTGTGCTGTAATTTTCTCAGACTTGAATGGGGCATCATTTTGAAATTTGCCTAACCCCAAACGCTGAGTTAGTCTTTTAGTCGGCACATTGCGGTATTCTTTCAGCGGGTGAACATCCCGGGTTAGATTCTGTAGTTGTTCGGGCGATAGCCACTTGTCGTGTTTTCTCAGGTCGCGCTTCGTTGTTGCACAAACATTGCTTGGGTCTAAGTCTTCCGGGCAGGCCCAGAGTGTGCAAATGTTGCATTCGCAACAGGCCTGTGCCCATGATGTCAGGGTTTCGCTCATTTCTCCGGTGGTGAGGAGCGAGCGCATGACAAGGTGCGGTTGAATGGGATAGCCCAGCAAATAACGCGGGCACATTTCCGTACACAAACTGCATTGGTCGCAGGCTGATTTGCCGATTCGTTTGAAGGTTTGTTCAGATTGTGATTTGCGCCGGCTTAATTTCGCCTCGCGCGGCATTACAATAAAACCGCTGGAAAGCCGGGTAATGGGTGTTGATAAATCCGTAACCACGTGCCCCATCATGGCGCCGCCTGAGATGAGGACAAAATCATCAATTGTGGCGCCGCCGGCGATTTCAAGCACATCGCCGTAACTCATGCCGATTGGAAACCAGGTCGTTAAAGGTGTTTGAACATGACCGTGGACAGTCAGGATAGAGTGGGTTACAGGTATTCCATTAACTGCATTTTGTATGTTAAATAAAGTCTCGATATTTTGTACAACCACGCCAACTTGTAAGGGGATGCCGCCGGCAGGAATCCGACGGCCGGTACTATGGTAAACCACTTCGTATTCATCGCCAGCCGGGTAAACATCGTCCATTTCAAAAATATTTATGTTCGCCGGAAGATGCGATAACAGAGCTTGGATAGATTTTCTGTTCTTACCCTTTATCGCGATAATTCCCTTTTTGGCCTGCATGTGCTGCATAATTTCAAGCATGCCTTTAATGATTTCTGCGGGATAGTTTTGCATGAGGATTTGATCTTTGCACAGCAAAGGCTCGCACTCTGCGCCGTTGGCGATTACAATTTCTGCCATGCCATCGATTTTTTTATAAGTGGGAAAGCCCGCACCGCCCGCGCCAACTACCCCGGCATCAAGCACTTTTTGAACCAGATTTCTCATATCAATTTTTACTGCCAATTATTGGATTCTGGAGAATATACTACCCATTGAAGAATGAATCAACAAATAAGAAAATCTACAGATAATTATATTGCTGTTTCTGTTTTCTGAAGCTATCCGGATTAGCTGCCTTTTTAGTTGTATTTTCATAAATATATTGTTTAATTTAGAAGTCTTGAATTTATATCCTTTGTATCCCGATATATAATAATCAGTCACATGTTAAAATTATGAATGCACTACTAATTGTTTTCAAGTTACAGGATACCAAAGTTGATTATACTTACCTATTTGAGACCATTGATGATTTGGGGTGTATAACTATCAACAATTGGACCTATGCGATAATGACAAAACTTTCCCCCAAGAATATCTATGATACCTTAAGGCCGCATTTTAAGAATGAGGATACGCTGCTGGTTCTAACTGTGAAGGGCAAGTGGCAAGGCCGCGGGCCAAATGAGTTAGTCGATTGGATCTTAAAGAATATCTGAACCTTTGTCTGCAGGTTGAGCCGTGAGTCTCCATTCGTTATTTGTTTTGTCTATCTCAAATTCAATAATATTTTTTGGATCGATGTGAACCCATTTTATGGGTGTATTTTTGCTTGGGAAGTGAAAAGTTGCCGAAGGTTTCTGAGCATCCCATCGTTTAAGCACGCGGGTACTGTCGCCAAACCCAACTTCAATCCAAACAGGGAAACTAAGTGACCCTCTTTTTTCAATAGAAAGGCTTTTGAGGCTAACGGAACTGATTGCAAAGTCGATTGCGCCGGGTGTTTGCAATAACTGCCGTAATTCCGGGCGCAGATTATGGCCGGTTATTTCTCTGGCAATATCGATAAAATTGCGCGTGATAGGATGTTTAAATTTCCAGCGTTGAAAAAAGGTTTGCATAACCGGCTGCCAGCGGTCGTGACCGTAATATTGGTCGTAGCTGAGCAGCATCAACCTGGGTTTCACGTAACTGGCAATGTAATAGTCGCTGTGTGTCGGGTACTCCCATGACTTTTTATCCATAACCGGCGTCGGGTTGGCGAGGAACTTCTCCTTTCTGAAATCACGAATTCGTAAGCTGTCGCCGTTTTGCTTAACGAGCAATATTTTGCCGTAGGCTTTTTCAAACGCCTTGACAGTTGTGAATTCTGTCAGACCCTCGTCGAGCCAAGCCTCTTTTGCTTCGTCATTGGCTACCATGCCGTACCACCAACTGTGCACAAATTCGTGAATGGTAAGCCTTTCTGGAAACTTGTTGTGTGTGGGCACGGGGATTGGGTTTGCATGTTGGGCGCCGGAACCATCGAAATTCCCGGTGAAAAATAATGTTGTATACTCCATCACAGAAGAATAGGTTTTTGTGTCAACAATAGAAATCTGTGAGTACGGGTATTCGCCGAGATAGTCTGTACAAAAATCGTAAGCATACTTCGCAGCTTCCAAAATACGTTCTTTGAGCGCTTCATTTTGTGGCCGCAGGTAGAGCAGAATGTCGAGGCCTTTGTAAGTGGTTTTATTTACGTTGAAGTTTTTATCCGCACTCCAGGCAAAGTCATGGATGTCTTTAGCCTCAAATCGCCATTTTTTTTGACCGCCCGCAAGCTCGGTTTCTTCCTTTAACACTCCACTTGAGGCGACAATATAATCTTTGGGCAGTGTAATGCTAACATCGTATTCTCCAAAATCCGCAAAGAATTCGGAGTTGTAATGAAATTGGCTGCAACTCCAGCGGTGGCGGTATTTTTCATACACCGCGATTTTCGGAAACCACTGCGCCACAATAAAAAAGTCATTGAGAAAACCGGTTCTTTCAACCAGTGCCGGCAGTTTGGTTTCGAATTCAATATTTATGGTCACCGATGAATCGGGGTAAAGCGGGGCTGTCAAAGGAATCGAGAATACCGTCTGGTCAGCATGGTTGTTGTCATCCGGCTGGATGAATTTAATTTGCTGAGTCAAGTCTTCGCCTGAGGCAAGGCGCAGTTGCTTAATTTTACAATGCCCCCGGTTGCCAATGAGCTCTTCCGGCACGTTTCCTGCCTCTCGCCAATAAGTCGATTTCTCATT
The DNA here is from genome assembly GCA_029262035.1 of Candidatus Zhuqueibacterota bacterium. Classification (GTDB taxonomy): domain Bacteria; phylum Zhuqueibacterota; class Zhuqueibacteria; order Oceanimicrobiales; family Oceanimicrobiaceae; genus JAJDAE01. The sequence continues at coordinate 3,178 of JAJDAE010000210.1, read as the reverse complement.
TTGAAAGGCATTCATGTAGGTGTGAAACAGCAGTTCGCTCAGCGTATCGTTGGAGGCGTTTCGCCAATGCAGGGTTTCCGTTGCTGTGATGAGTTTTTCGGCTGGCTCAAAAGTGCAATCGATGGTGTAATTGGCGATTCTATCGGAAAGAGGTTCAGTGGTTTTTTGTTGCTGGCAGTTTGAGAAGAGAAATAGGCTCGTAAGGCAGACAAGTAGATTTTTTTTCATGGCACTCTCTAATTAAATAGTAGTCATACCCGCATGTCTTTAGCGGGTATCCAGCACTGATTCTGGACTCCCGCCTACAACATGCGGGAGTGACGAATGGTCAATAATAATTCTGAGTTTAAGAGTTGATTCTATTTCACAAATTGTTTTTTATCCATTCCTCAATAACCCCAAAAATTTCCTCCCGGTTGGTTTCATTAAAATTCTCGTGATAATTATTTGGATAGGTGTGCGCTGTGACTAGTTCCGGGTCAATTTTTTGAAGCATTTTGGTGGTTACTCGTGAATCTGCAAGTCTATCCTGGCCGGCGATAAAAACCAGGAGTGGGTGCTGCCATTCGGCGATGCGTTTCTGTGCAAAGGCCTGGGCTTTGAGCAGTTCACTGCCAAATCGTGCTGTTACTTCGGATGCCCGAATGTGATCTGCTTCATCTTTTTTGTGGCGCTCGGTAATAGCGGTGTCATGAGTGAGTTCATCCGTGAAATCTTTTATGGGGATAGATATTTTGGGCAATACCATCGATAAAAGGCCGGAAAGTTTTTTCAATATTGGGTGTACCGGAATCGCATTTTCAAAATAGGGTGAAGAAAAAACAAAACCACTAATCCGAGGGTCAGGCTGCTGTATACGGCGGAGGCCGTAGTGCGTAAGAATTAACCCGCCCATTGAATGTCCGAGCAAAATTAGCGGCAACTCAGGGTAATGTGTTTTAACCCAATCAATGAATAATTTCAGGTCATCCAGGAAAGTTTCGAAGCGGGGAACAAACACTTTTTTTTGTTTGTCGTGGCCATGCATGTCAAAACTGACTGTTGCATAACCGCGCTCTTTGAAGTACAAAGCCGGTGTGACAAAATCTCCGCCGTGCGCCATGCCGCCGTGAATAGCCACAAATACCGCTTTTGGTTTTTCAGGCTGCCAAATGTGGATGTCGCGATTGACAGCATCGGAGCAGCGCAGCGTTTCTATTGAGTCTTCAAAAAACCGCATATTATTTTAAGATTTTTCCGGAAGTGTTAATTTTGTTTGAGTTCATTTATTTAGTTTTCCAGGTCAATTTATCTATAGGAAGCCCCATGTTGTGCAATAGATTTTGAAAACGTGGCTCTGGGCGTAAGGTGTCCCAATGTGGATCGGCTTTGAGCGAAAACAGTTCAGAATCACGTTGATCGTATGCCTTTTCCAACCACTTGAAAGCTGAATCGTTATCGCCAAGACCTACATATATAAGAGCTATGTCTGTGGCCCCATCGTGCCATTGGTTCCATCTTTCATGCCATTGGGTGAGTATTTTTTTCGCTTTCTCTTTATTGCCTGCAACTGCGTACGCGTATCCCAGCAACCTGCTCAGCGTGCCGGTTCGAAGTCTCATGCCTTCCTGGAGCTCTGCCATGGCCTGCTCGTGCAGACCCTTTTCTAAAAGTGTCAAGCCAAGCATGCTGTGCGCCGGTGCAAAATTCGGATCTAACTCCAGCGTTTCTTGATATTGAGCTATCGCCTGGTCGTACTGTCGAGCGTAATAAAATGCACGCCCTAAATCTACTTGTATTCGCAGCGACAGAGGAGCGAGCTCTCTCGCCTTTTTCAATTCTGCAATGCCCTTCTCAGACCACCCGGTATTTGTCAACAGGACGGCGTACCAATGGTGGGCCGTTGCATAGCTAGGGTTTAGCGCGATGGCTCGCTCAAATTCTTTCTTGGCGCCGCTCCAATTCCAATCATTTGCCAAATTGACTGCGAGTGCAACATGCGCCTCAGCCAGTGTTTCATCCAACTGGAGAGCTCTTGTGGCGTATTTCTTCGTTTTCGCCGTGGCTTCTTTTGATGGAATCAAACCATAGTTCGCCAGGAGGGTGTACGTATCGGCCAGACCCGCGTAGGCGGGCGCGTAGCTGGAGTCATGTTCAATGGCGGTCAGGAATTGCCGTTCGGCCATTTCAAATCCTTCACTTGTCCTTTTATTCCAAAAATAACGTCCCTTGAGATAAGCACCATAGGCCTTTGGATTTACAGGATTTGTAATAGCAACATTTGCTTGCTCCTGTTGTGTCAGTTCGACTTGGATTTCCGTGGCAATCGCTTGTGCCAACTCCGCTTGCAATGCCAGAATGTCGTGTATGTCTCGTTGATAGGTTTTAACCCACAGATGTTGGTCCGTATTCGCATTAATTAATGTGGCTGTGATTCGAACCCGATCATCGGCGCGCAACACAGAGCCTTCAACAATTGCGGCTACACCTAATTCCCGGGCAATTTCAGGCAGTGGCTTGGGCGCCTTTTTGTAGGTCATCACCGATGTCCGGGAAATTACTCGCAGCGCTTTGATTTTTCCCATATTGGCGATTAATGCCTCGGTCATCCCATCAGCAAAGTAGTCCTGGTCCGACTCCCCATTCAAATTAATGAAGGGAAGGATCGCGAGTGAATCATAAGCTTCTTCACTCTCCCATATCAACGTTACAGCTATCAGGCCTATTAATATGAGCGCCATCAGAGCGAGCCTGAATTTTGAAGTCAGAAGTGTTAGGAGAAATGATGGCTTCTTTCGAGACGAGTGGTCTTTTTCTTTTTCAACCTGAACTGCGTGGTCAATGTCTGCCAACTCCCCTGCCGGATGTGCAAGCTCTTCTACTTCTGCGATGAATTTAAAACCGAGTCTGGGAATAGTCTGGATGAAGAGTGGCTTATGGGCGCTATCCTGAAGCGCTTTGCGCACTGCATCAATACATTGGCTCAATGTGTTTTCGGTGACAATGATATCAGACCAAAGATTGTCCAGCAATTCATCTTTTTTAACCAGGCGACCTTGGCGCTCGACCAGGAACACCAGAGTCTCAAAAGCCTTTGGACGGAGATGGATCTGCTGGTGTCCTTTTCTAAGACAATGTTTGTGGAGCTCCAAAGTGAAATCACCAAAACGATAAATGTGCACTTCGCCTTTTGTCATAC
>JAJDAE010000209.1 GCA_029262035.1 Candidatus Zhuqueibacterota bacterium | reverse complement strand
AAGTCTGCCACAGGATTTACAGGCCATTGTCCGCACTGCAGCGACAAATTTAAATGTTCAAATGATTTCTGAGTTTGAGTCTCAAAACTACACATATTTGAAGAAAATCCGTGAGGAGAGCAAAGCCACTGTTCTTAAATTTCCGGACGAAGTTTTAAAAACTCTGAAAAAATATTCGGACGAAGTGATTGAGGAATTGATTGCCAGCGATGCAATGTCAGCCAAGACGTATGAGTCGTTCAGCAGTTTTCAGAAGAATATTGCGGGCTGGGCTGAGGTTTCGGAAAAGGTTTATTATGGGCAGTTTGGGGGTATTTAGAGTGTTTTACCACGCCATAAACTCCGGTAAGCATTTAACGGTTTCAGGGAATAATAAAATGGGGTCAGCCCGATCAACTTGAATTTAACGCAGAGGACACTGAGTTTTACAGAGGTTGCTTTAACCTGAATGATTTACAAGAAATAAAGATGGACAAAATGATTAGAGTCAATATGATGTTTTTTAAAATCTTTCATCGTTTTGTCTGTAATTATTTTGACTATTAAACTATGAAATTGAGATTTCTGTAAGCAAGTCAGATCAAAGTTATTCCATCCTTTCTCTGCTTTAATTTTATTATTGATGAGTGGTGCCTTTTCTTACCGCGCCATAATCTCCGGCAGCCATTTCACCGTTTCCGGGAATAGCAAAATAAGTATCAACCCGGCCAAATTGAGTTTAACGCAGAGTTCGCCGAGGACGCTGAGTGACAGAAGTTTTTGTGTTACTCTTGTAAATTATTAACCACACGCTCAATCCCATCACGCAATAATAAAACATGAAAATTTATGATTAACCCTAAATGTTTCTTGCTCAATCGTAAATATGTCAGAAGTTTAGGCTTGTCAATTTTTGACAAATTTTCTTTTGCTTTCAAATCAACAATGACTTTATCTTCTACCAATAAATCCAAACGTAAATCCGTACCAAGTTTGATGTCTTTGTAGGGAATCGGAACACTTTGCTGTCTGGTAAATCGAATCCCTCTTAGATAAAGCTCGTGGCAAAGGGCATCTTCATAAACAGATTCCAAGAGTCCTGGTTCTAAGATACGATGAACTTCAATCGTCGCTCCAATTATTTTTTCTGAGATTTCATTTTCATGCATAACTTCAACTCACCTATCTTTTTCTGTGTTTTTGACGCTCTCTCCGTTAAATAGGGTCAGCCGAAAGAAATTTGAATTTTAACGCAGAGATCGCGGAGCACGCAGAGTTTTTCGGTTTAATTCAATCTAATAGCTGTAGTTTTACTTGATCTTTCTCTGCGCTCTTTGCGTTAAGTATTCTTTTCATTTACTAAAGAACATTTCCTTACCGCGCCATAATCTCTGGCAGCCACTTCACCGTTTCAGGGAACAATAAAATAAGCGTTAGCCCGATCAATTGAATAATTACAAATGGAATAATACCGCGATAAATGTGCGAGGTTTTGATGCCCGCCGGAGCAACTCCCTTCAAATAAAAAAGTGAGAACCCAAAAGGCGGTGTTAGAAAAGATGTCTGTAAATTCACAGCAATTAAAATTCCCAACCAAAGCAAGTCTACGCCCATTGCTACGAACAGTGGCGCCACCACCGGCACGATAATAAAAGTAATCTCAATAAAGTCGATAAAAAAACCGGCCACAAAAATAATCACCATGACCAAAGCGAGAAAAAAGTGTGGTTCCAGATTAGCAGCCATGATGATTTGAGTAAGCTCCCGGTCGCCGCCCATACCGCGAAAAGCCAGCCCGAAGGCGGTTGCCCCGGCAAGAATCGTAAATACCATGCAGGTGAGTAATGTGGTTTCCCGCATCACATCTTTGAGAGTTGATAGGTTGAATTTTCCGTAAAAAATAGTCAGCAATGTTGCTAAAAAAGCGCCTACGGCAGCGGCTTCCGTCGGCGATGCAATGCCCGCGAAAATTGATCCGAGTACCGCCAGAATCAGCAGAAAAGGCAGAACAAATGCCTTTACAATACGCAGCCACATGCCCTTACCGCGAAAGGCCTGCAATTCCTCTTCCGGCATGCAGGGCGCATCTTCCGGTTTAATCATGGCAATAATTATGATCCAGATTAAATAGAGCGCGACCAAAATTGTACCGGGAATTATTGCCCCAATAAACATATCACCCACCGGCACGTTGAGGATGCTGCCGAGCAAAACCAGTACAATACTTGGGGGAATTATCTGTCCGAGTGTACCTGCTGCGGCGATGGTTCCGGTAGCAAGTTCCGGGTTATAACCCCGTTTCAGCATGGTCGGCAGACTTAAGAGCCCCATGGTTACAACGGTTGCACCAACAATGCCGGTTGAAGCGCCCAGCATGGCGCCGACCACTACCACGGAAATCGCCAGACCGCCTTTCAATTTACCAAAAATAAGCGCCATGGTTTCCAGTAAATCTTCGGCCAGACCGGATTTTTCGAGCATCACGCCCATAAAAACAAACAGCGGTACGGCGATGAGCACGAGATTGGTCATGATACCCCAGATGCGCAGTGGCAGGAAGTTGAAGAAATTCAGGCCAAAGGTCATCATCCCAAAAAACAGAGAAACGCCACCCAATGTAAATGCAACCGGGAAGCCAAGGAGCAGCAAAATAAACAGTGAAGCAAACATCACAAACGGCATAATATCAGTCATGCTGAGACCTCGCTTTCCGGTGTTGCGAGAATTTCAGAGAGAGAGTGGATTGTCTTTGAAATCCCTTGCAACAGGAGAAATGAAAAGCCCAGTGGAATGCAGGCTTTCAAAACGTAGCGCGCCGGCAGTCCCCCGGCATCCGGCGAGGTTTCGGAAATGACAAAAGAATTAAGCACAAAAATTTGTGAGGTTTTTATGACGAGAATTGTAAATGGAATCAGAAAAATCAAGCTGCCCAGGAAATTAACCCAGGCTTTGTGTTTGGGTGAAAAATTCTGATAAAAAACATCCACGCGTACATGGCGGTCGTGTTTAAATGTGTAGGCTGCTCCGAATAAAAAAATCACTGCGAACAAATGCCATTCCAATTCCTGCACAGCAACGCTGCTGCTGCTCAAAACGTAGCGGGTGAACACATCGTAGCAGACAATCAGTACCAACATCGTGGTTAACCAACCGGAAAAGATGCCGATTTTTTCATTGAGTTTGTCGATAAATGCTGCTACTGCGAGTAGAGTTTTCAAGGTTTTTTCCTAATTGTTAAAAAAACCTTGCGAAGGTTTTAAACCTTCGCAAGGTTGGTTCGAAACTCAATCCAATAAATACACTTTTAATTCAGTTTGAATTTTTTCATTTTGATAATCTTGTACAAACTGTCGGTATTCATCCGGATTTTTGAAATATGATTTGATAAAGGTATGATTAACAAGAGAACCGTTGCGTTCTTCAACCCATTCGAGGTAGTTGGAAAACGACCATGCACCAGGACTTTTCACTAAACCCGCCTCGACTGGATTAAGATGGATGTACCTTGCAAGATGTATAAAATATTCGCTTTTATCCACCAATACATGTTTTGCACGACCCTGAAATAATGTACCTGAACGGGCAAATTGTTTGTTTACCGCTTGAACGTAACCGTTAAATAGTTGCTTAATCCAATCAGATAAGGGTCGGTCGGTTTCCTGTCTTAATAGAAAATGATAGTGGTTTGGCATTAGGCAGTAAGCCAGAACTGTGACACCATATTTTGAAACTGTTTGGTTAACTTTTTTGAGTAAGAAGATATAGTTTTCTTCTTTAAAGAAAATGTTCTCTCTATTGCAGCCACGGTTGAAGATGTGATAAATGTTTCCTTCTGCGAATGGTTCATTCATATTTATTATTTGGGTAAGATGAACCTTGCGAAGGTTTAAAACCTTCGCAAGGATTTGGAGTGTGAAAATATTGCGATGTTCTAAAATATGCAAGGGAAATTTTTTGCTACCTTGTATTCGTAGCATCAAAATTAATTCAGGCTATAGTTTTGACTTGACATAAACCTGATTTGTTGTTTCCTTACACCGTCTGAATTTACGAGAGAATTATGGAAACTATTTTAAGCGACGAAGAAGCCCGTGTGCTTGGCGCACTCATTGAAAAGGAACTGACCACACCGGAGTATTACCCGCTCACGGTTAATGCCCTCACCAATGCCTGCAATCAAAAATCCAATCGCGAGCCGGTTGTGACTTACGACGCAAGAACCGTTCTGCGCACAGTTGAAAATTTGCGTGGAAAAAATTTGACGATGATGGTAACAGGTGCCGGCAGCCGCGCAGCGAAATACAAACACACCTTTGCCCGGCGATTTCAATTTAATGAAAAAGAAGTCGCAGCGTTGTGCGTGCTGATGTTACGGGGCCCGCAGACAGTGGGTGAAATCCGCGGACGTTCCGGCAGGTTGTACGATTTTCAGGATTTGGCTGAAGTAGAAAATACCCTGAACGGCCTCATCAATCGTGGCGAAGGCGCGTACGTTTTGCAGTTACCGCGACAGCCCGGCCGCAAGGAATCGCGCTACGCCCATTTGCTTTGCGGTGAAGTTGAAATTCCCGAGGAAAGTTATGAATCAAAATATGAACCCGCGCCCCGGGATATGGCCGTGGAAAATGAACGCATCGCCCTATTGGAAAATGAAGTCGAGCAATTACAGCAGCAGATTACGGAACTCAAAACCGAGTTTGAAACGTTTAAACAACAATTTGAATAGTCAAAAAATTAGACAGGATTAACCGGAAAAACAGGATAAAAATCTCCCTTTGAAGGGAGACAGTGTTTTGTTCACCCTATCAAAAAATAAAACAGGAGAGAAAAATTGAATTCAAAAATTATTAAGACTCTATTTACAGCAACATTTTTTGTTTTATTAACCGGAAATTCGTTAGCCCAGGAAAAGCCCATGCCGCGAGATATTCAGTGGGTGACTAAATCCATAGAATATGCCGCACTTTGTGAGCAGATTTTCCGCAATGCCTGGCCTATTGTTAAGGAACGCGCACAGGCTGAGCAAGAGAAATGGGTAGTTAGTTTCGATGTGGATGAGACTGTGCTCGATAACTCGCCCTACGCGGTAGAGCGGGCAAAAATTGATTCCGGTTTCACATCAAAAAGCTGGAGTGAGTGGGTGCGCCGTGAGAGCGCCCAGCCGGTTCCCGGCGCGAAAGCTTTTATCGATAGTCTGCGCGGACTCGGTCTGCATATCGCATTTATAACCAACCGCAACATCAAAAATGAAGCCCCGACCATAGCCAATTTGAAAAAAGTTGGCTTATACCAAAATGGCGATCCCGTGCTAACCCGAATAAATCGGGAAGACAAAAAATCTGCCCGCCGCAAGTGCCTTGAAGAGGGTACAGGCCGTTGCGAAAAAACCGGGCCGTTGACTATTCTTGCCTTGTTCGGTGATAATATCCGTGATTTTATACCAATGAATGGCATGGAAACTGCCCGGGATTATCGCGAAAACCTTTTGCCCAAAGATGAAAATTGGGGTGTGAAATATTTCATGCTGCCCAATCCCAATTATGGATCCTGGGAACGGGATTATAAGTAGTTAGACGATGCAAAGACGCATCATGCTGAACGGAGTCGAAGCATGTGGTTTTTTCACTCTTCGACTCTGCTCAGAGTGAAGGACTGAATTAATTCAAAATGGATAAAAATTTAAGATTCACAAAAATTTCAGCCACCGGTAACGATTTCATTTTAATCGATAATCGCAAGGTCTCATTGACTGAAAACGACGTTCCTTTCTTCAAAAAGATTTGTCAACGCAGGACCGGTGTTGGCGCGGATGGCGTTTTACTGATCAACGAAAGCGCCGAGCATGATTTTGAACTGCGTTATTTCAATGCCGATGGCAGCGAAGCGGAATGTGGAAACGGCGGACGTGCTGCGGCTTTTTATGCACACAAATATCAAATCGCCGGCGAGAAGATGGCTTTTTATTTTGGCCACGATGTGTATGAAGCTGAAGTCGCGGGCAACATGGTGAAATTAAAACTGCCGGCTCCTTTTGATTTGCGTGAAACCGTTGGCACTGCTGAAGATGCCGGCTTGGAAGAAGGTGGATTTATCAATACCGGCGTGCCGCATTATGTTTTGTTTGTACAGGATGTGGCGCAGGTTGATGTTTTTAACACCGGAAGAAAGTATCGCAACCATGCGGCATTTCAACCGGACGCAACCAATGTGAATTTTGTTGAACTCGCCGAAGAAAATGCAATTAAACTGCGCACCTATGAGCGCGGCGTGGAGGATGAAACCCTTGCCTGTGGCACCGGTTGCGTGGCTTCGGCGGTGATTTCTAATTTAAAAAAGGGATTGCAGTTCCCGGTCAACATCCAAACTCAGGGTGGGAAAATAATTGTACACAAGGATGAACACAGCGACCGATATTTATTGGAAGGTGAAGTCAGCCTTATTTACGAAGGCGGATTGGTCTAACTTGTGATGTTCGTTAATAAAAAAGTTGTCGCTTAATGTACAATTTCATACATTAAACTGTACATTTATTTATTGAAAGTGTGAGATTTATTATGAGGGGTGTTACTTTTACAGAATTTCGAAAGAACGCATCATCTTTGATATCTGAAGTTGAGAAGGGTGAGGTCATCCAACTGATACGTCATGGGAAACCGGTTGCAGAGATTTGTCCGGTCAAGCCTAAAGAAAAAATATTACCCACCTGGAAAAAACCTGGATTACGTTTGGCCGTAAAGGGAGGTAGTTTATCTGAAGCGATTCTTGAAGAGCGTAGAAATTCAGAAGAATGAAGATATGCTTTGATTCATCAGCCTATGCTAAGCGGTTTATCGAGGAGCCTGGAAGTCAGCAGGTTGATAATATATGTCAAGGAGCTTCCGAAGTTGGTTTAGCCATTATTTGTTATCCTGAGATCATTTCTGCGTTAAACAGAAGATTGCGTGAAAACAGTATCAACAAACAAGAATATAAGCTTGCAAAAAATCAACTCTCTGAAGAATTGTCTGATATTGATATAATAAATATTACTCCAAAAGTAGTTGCGTTATCAATCTCTCTGTTAGAGAAGAATGCACTTCGAGCTATGGATGCGCTACATATAGCATGCGCATTGGAGTGGAATGCTAGCCTCTTTGTTACCTGTGATCACAAACAAGAACAGGCTGCAAAAAAGGTTAAGCTGCACACTGAATTCTGCAAATAATTACAGATTGGATTAACCCCTGAGCCATGAACAAATACCTAATTGACGCTTACAATTTAATTCACGCGATACCTGAACTAAAAAAGTATCTCGACGAAAGCCTGGAAGCCGGGCGCGAAGAACTGCTGCGCTACATCAATAATTACCTGGCCGGGCATCAGGTTGAAATGGTGGTGGTGTTTGATGGCAGCGAACCACCAATCGAAGTTGACACGCCGCATCCGACCAAAGAGTTGACCATACGTTACTCGCAGGCGCCTTTCAAAGCAGACCCGATGCTGAAAAATCTGATACGCAGCGAAGGCAACAAAAAGTCTATCACCCTGGTGACGGATGACATGGATATTGTGCGCTTCGCCAAGATGAATCATGCGAAGATGCTATCAACCAAAGCATTTTTTAACCTGTTAGCGAAACCGTTCCGTGAGCAAGATATTTACAAAAAATATGACCGTGATATGAGCGCCGATGAACTTGATGAATGGATGAAATTATTCGGTGAAAAATGAGTCAGGCTGATCAACTGGATGAACGGCTTTTAAAACGACGCAAGTCCATGATTACGGGCATCGTGGTGCTCACCATCATGGTGCTGATCGGATTTATCATCGGCAGTTGGCGTTTCCTCAACAGAATGGACTCCTACCTCGAAGCCGAGCTTGGGCAACGTCTCGTGGCCACGGCTTCCATTACCGGCAAAATTATTGAGCACAGTGATTTCGGTTATAATATTGCCGCTGATCAGCTCGCCTTTGTGCAATATCCTCTGTCCGAAATTCTCACTAATATTCATGATGAAAACCAGTTACAGGGCGTTTATGTGGTGGATGAAACCAACCGCGTAATTGCCAGCAGTCGCAATTTGCTCAATCCCGGCGATGCTTTGCCGTTTTTGGAAGAAGACAGCACTGCATCGTTGCAGGCATTGGCGGGCAGTGCGGCGGTTGCGCCCATGCAGGTGATTGCCGGCAACCGTTTTAAAAGCGCTTTCGCCCCGGTAAAAGATCCACTTGGCGATGTGGTTGCTGTGGTCGTGGTGCAGGCCAGCGCCGGATTTTTCGAACTGATTGGAGTTTTTCAGCG
>JAJDAE010000208.1 GCA_029262035.1 Candidatus Zhuqueibacterota bacterium | reverse complement strand
ATCGTCCTTAATTTTACCTTCGATAAAACCGGCTTGCTCTTCAGAAAAAAGTAATTCGGAGGGGTTGGCTTTGTTGAGCTCTTCGACAAGAAAATGGGTAGGCACTTCGTCGACGGTAAATTCGCCGGTAGATACATCCACCAGCGCGATGCCCGCCGTTTCATCAATAATATAAATTGAACATAGATAATTATTGCGCTTGCTCTCAAGTAAATCATCGTTCATCACCGTTCCGGGACTGACAACCTCGGTCACATCGCGCTTAACGACAGTTTTCGTTTTTTTCGGATCCTCCATTTGTTCGCAGATGGCAACCCGGTAACCGCCCTTAATCATCTTGGCAAGGTAGTTATCCAGGCTGTGATACGGAAATCCTGCCAACGGAATTTTGGCGCCCTTGGAGTAACCGCGCGAGGTTAAAGTAATGCCCAAAACCTCCGAGGCTACTTTCGCATCATCAAAAAACATTTCATAGAAATCCCCAAGCCGGAAAAACAGCACAGCATCCTCGTGCTTGGCTTTGATGGCGAGATACTGCTCCATCATCGGGGTTATTTTTTCTTTCTTGCTCATTAAGTTCTAATCAAAGTCTCACTCAATATAAATAAATTCACTTGATGCCAAAACCAGAGCGCATGTATGGCGAATACGAGATGAACAGGTGACGCTTATTCGGAATCCCTATCCTGCCGAATATCCTCTCCCCAATACAACTTAGCCCGCAGAATATCGTAAAAACTGCGGTGCTCAAAAGATACCATTTTGACGGTGTGTTCGGCTTTTTTGATGATCACCGCTTTACCGGGTTGTAGCTCGGCAGCAATCTCCCCATCTGCATTTAATATAACTTCCTGAGCGGCAAACTCCAGTTCAATTTTGATTTCTTTGTCATCGGGGATTACAACCGGCCTTGCGCCCAAAGTGTGCGGGTTAAGCGGATTTATGATAATGGCCTGAATTGAGGGCAATAAAATAGGACCGTTCGCAGACAAAGAATAGGCCGTCGAGCCAGTAGGCGTCGAGACGATTAATCCATCCGAAATGTAGGTATTTAATAGCTCGTCATCAATGTAGGTTTTTAATCTAATTACTCGGGAAGGGGAGCCCTTGTCAAAAACAAAATCATTGAGCGCGTAGAATTCTGACGGTTCGCTGCCTTCAACTTTTGCAGCCAAAACCATTCTTTCCAAAATTTTGTACTGCCCTTTTAAAATTCTTTTTATGCTGGGGAAAAATTCTTCGGGAGTCAGCTCAGTTAAAAAGCCAAGCCCCCCTATTTTGATGCCAAGAATTGGTATACTGTTTCGTCCCATTTTGCGGGCAAGAGAAAGAATAGTGCCATCACCGCCAAAAGAAAGCACGATGTCACATTTTCCGATATCCTTGACCGAAATTATATTCTCAGAACTTTGCTGGCAGCCTAAGGCTGAAGCAAGTTCTTCTTCAATGAAATAAACAATTTTTTGCTTTTTCAACCAGGATAGCACTTTGGGGACATAAGCCAGCACTTCCTGTTTGTCGGTATTTCCCGTTATGGCAAATTTCATTTTAGCACGGACTGCTAAAGTTCAGCATCTTTAAGTTCAAACTCATCTTCGATTTTGACCAATTGCTTAATCTTCAACTCGGATTCATCCAATTTTTGTTTGCAGAACCGGCTGAGCTCGACGCCTTTTTCAAATTTTTTCAGAGATTCATCCAGCGATAAACTGCCAGACTCAAGTTCATCTACGATTTCGTCAAGATCCTTCATTGCACTTTCGAACGACACTTTTTTCATAAAAACAATTCCCTTAGCTTATTTCATCTACAGTACTTTGAATTTTGCCACGGTAAAACTCAATGGTGAGTTTGTCGGCTACATTTAGATTTTCAATATTATCAACGATGTGACCATCTTTAGAGCAAATAGTAAATCCGCGCTTTAGAACATTTTTATGCTCCAGTAAGGCGAGACGTCCCTCTGCCCCTTTAGCCTTTTCTTTACAAATCTCGAGCATGTGCAGGACTGATTTTTCTGCCCTTTTTTGAAGTTCGTCTAAGCGCTGCCTGTGTTGGTACAATTTATCCAGCGGATGCCGGAACGCATAGTTCCGCTCCAACGCTCTTAATTTCTCTCTATTGAATTGGATTTTTTCAATGAGAGTGCTACGAATATCAATCACTGATTGTTCTATTTTTCGAACGAGTTCCTTCTTGTCCGGAACTGCTAATTCGGCTGCTGCAGATGGTGTAGGCGCTCGAAAATCTGCAACAAAATCACTGATACTGAAATCAACCTCATGACCAACAGCAGAAATAATGGGTATTTTTGAACGGAAAATAGCGCGTGCAACCATCTCTTCATTAAACGGCCATAAGTCTTCTATTGAGCCTCCACCTCTACCTACTATCAAGATATCTATGTCACCATAATCATTTAGCTTGTCGATGGCATGGGCAAGCTCCGAGGCTGCACCTTCCCCCTGAACTCTCGCAGGCTCAAAAATTATTGTAATATTGGGATAGCGCCTGGTCAGTACCGAAAGCATATCCTGAATAGCGGCGCCTGTTGGCGATGTTACGATTGCAATTTTTTGTGGAATATCCGGAATTGGCTTTTTAAACTCATCTGAGAACAGGCCTTCTTCTCTCAACTTGCTTTTGAGTTGTTCAAAGGCCAATTGTAAATCGCCTACACCCGCAGGCTTCATTTCCAAAATATCAAATTGATATGCCCCCCTTTTTTCGTAAAGTGAGATTCGGCCTTTTACGAAAACCTTCATGCCATCCAGGGGTGAGAAAAATAGGTTGCTATTATTACGACGCCACATTACTGCCGGGATCTGTGCATTTTCATCCTTTAATGAAAAATACATGTGGCCGCTGGTATGGTGGTTGAAGTTAGAAATTTCACCCTGAAGCCAGACAAATGGGAAAGCAGTTTCAAGAAGTGTTTTGATATCCCGGGTCAATTCCGAAACTGTTATGAATGTCTCTGTTTCCAGAAGACTCTGAAAATCTAATTGCGCCACTTTAGGTAATTAAAGCCAGTTTATGGTTAAGCTTGTGTAATTCACAAACTGTATGATTAAAATTTATACCGTTCCACAGCACTCCCCCTCGCCAAAGCGAATAAATAGCTCTAAAATTTCTTCAAAAAGGGTTTAAAGAAACGAGGATAGACCAAACTCCAAAACGCTCTATCCTAATCCAGGCAAGGGGACAGAAGAATTAATGAGGTTCTAACGTACCTTTTTCTTATGACGATTTTTTCTTAGACGTTTTTTTCTTTTGTGTGTAGCTATTTTATGACGCTTACGCTTCTTACCACTCGGCAAATATACTCACCTCCCTTGTTTATTATAATTTATTACCTTTATCGACAAGCTTTTTTAATTCTGTTGAAGCCTTAAAAACCGGAGACGTTCTTTCGGGAACGTGCATAACTTTACCCGTCTTCGGGTTTCTGGAGACACGCTCATTGCGATGAACAGTTCTGAAACTACCAAATCCTCTGATTGTGACACGGTCGCCTGTTTGCAATGCATAACCAACTGATGCAAGAAACCCGTCAACAACGGCGGATGTTTCCATCTTGGTTAATCCCGTACCTTCCGCAACTATATTTATGATATCCCCTTTAGTCAAAACAAACCTCTCTGTTTTTTATAAAACTTTCAAGTATAATACTTTGATGCCTAAATGTCAACACTATTTGTTTACTACGGCAAATTTGACTAAGTCTGAATTTTTGCCTTGTTTTAGCCGTAACATATAAATTCCGGACGGCACAGTGTTACCGTCATCATCACGCCCATCCCATTGAAAGCCGGAAGAACTTAATGTCCCTTCGTTATTTGCCAGAGAAACCGACCGGACAACTTTTCCACCAAAACTCACAATGTTTACCTCAAGTTCGATTGTCGTTACCTGATTAAATTCAAATGTCTGGGCCGTGTGTTGTCCGACAATAAACGGATTTGGAAATATTTTTTTTACACCGTTGTCCTGATTATCCTGCAAGTCAAACCTTAGTAAACTAACTTGATAATTTCCGAAAGTACCACTGAATGCAAAGGAACTTGAGTTTTGCAAAGCTTTGAGATAAACAGGAATAAGAATGATTTCTGAGGATATTGGTAAGTTCTCTAAACCCAACTCCTCACCAAAACTTTCAACAAAAATTTTTGAAGACTGTCCAGGCAGTTTAGTGATAGCAGCAATTAGCCAGTCTTTGTTTTGCTCAGCGGAGCCTGTAACCAGAAAACTCCCGGATTCTGTTGTGGTAAATTTATAATATTTGCATGAAAGCGTTAACGTTGAATCAGTCAAAGTAGTGTCATTTCTGAAAATGAACTCATCTTCAAAATCAATTTGAGCGAATCCATCCCCTTCTTCATAAAAGTTTATGGCGTCAGACCTGCTTCCGGTAAAGTAATTCCAAATCGCAAACTCAGCGAACTCAGAGTTAAAATCAGTACCAATTTGGCGTAGACTATTTTCTATTGCATCCAAAACCAACTGGCCGTCGCCCATATACTCCCATGCCGTACGTACTAAATCTGTATTGTTGTATTTTTCCCGAAGAAAGTGATACCAAATTGCTGCGCCGTAATTAAATAAAGTCTGGGGCTTAAATTGATTGAATGGCTTATCCGTCTCATTTAAATAATCCGGAACCGATGCAAAATAATCGTTCACATCGTCATAAACAATATCCTCCACCCAACTGGAACAGAGTTCATAATAAAAATATTCATCCCGGAAAAAAGCATCACGATAGCCGAATTGAATGGCGTGCAGGTATTCGTGGGCAGCAGTCACCTGAGCACCGGGTAAACCACGAGTGAACTGCCCGTTCTCAAAATCATTGTCAATACTAATATAGCTGGGGACTTTTGTTTGCCCGGCCTCACCAGAAGAGAGTTCAGGTGTTGTCAAACCATACACTCCGAACCCTAGTCCTTGTATGTAAACATCGTATTCATCGCCGTCAATATTTCCGTCATTTGGTGGAATCCGGAACCCTAAATCATCAATCTCGGAAGTGTAAGACTCTTCAAAAAGTTTAGCGACTGCCTCGACATAATCCGGCACTCCGTTACTGTCGAGATCCTCGCCATTTACAGCGTCAAAACCTGTTAAGGTGTAATGTACACGAAACCGCCCGCTTTCTGACACATGCGAGAATGGCAGAACAGGACGCAAAAAAGCAGTCTTCAAAACGGTCTGTTGTTCCGGGGTGAAGCGAGCAAACTCATGCATCGCCAGCCTGTATTGCATAGTTGCACATTTAACCGGATGAATATTCTGAATTATTTCCTGGTACTGTGCTGGAATTTTTTCAGTTGGCAGAATTGACAGCGTTTGGTAAAACAGTTCATCTCTTTCCAGAGTTGTTTCATTAGAAAGATTAATGCTTTGTGCCTGGATTTTTGAAACCCACAAAAGGCAGACAAGAAAAAGTGAACTCTTCAGTAAAAATAATTTAAAATTCATAAATATTCCGTAAAACCGTGCCAGAAGCAGCTATTTCTTCTTGTAAATAAAAGTCAGGGGAACGCCTTCGAACCCAAAACGTGCTCGAAATTGATTTTCAACATAAGAGCGATAATTTGCTCGAATAGATTTTGGATGATTACCGAATAGCGCAAAAACCGGTGGTGACACCTTGATTTGTGTGCAATAGTTCAGCTTTACTTCATTTTGATCCATCGATGGCGGAGGATACTGCTTAACAATATCTTCCAAAAATTTATTTATATCTGACGTTTTTACTTTCTTACTTCGTTCTTCATCAATCTGTTTGGCCAGATCTATAACTTTAAAAATCCTCTGCTTGGTTAAGGCAGAAATAAAAATCAGCGGGATATAGTTCAAATTCTTCAAAGAATCCTGAATATCATCCTCAAATTTCTTTGTGGTGTAAGAATCTTTTTCGATTAAATCCCATTTATTGATGGCGATCATCAAGCCTTTATTGAGCCGCACCGCCTCGTGTATAATTTTTATATCCTGAACTTCAATTCCAAGCGTGGCATCCAAAATTACAATGGCAATATCGCAGCGTTGAATGCTTTGCATAGCACGAATCGTACTATAAAACTCAACCGATTCTTTAACTTTGGCTTTGCGCCTCAAACCTGCAGTATCCACCAGCAAAAAATCTTCGCCATGATATTTGAAAATTGTATCACTGGAATCACGGGTTGTGCCCGGAATGTTGGTAACAATCTGCTTGTCCTCACCCAAAATCGCATTAACAAATGATGATTTGCCAACATTCGGCCGACCGATAACCGCAAGAGAAATACTGGTTTTCTTGACATGCTTCTCTCTCAACTTAGAATCAGGAAAAAAAGAAATAACCTTGTCGAGAAAATCGCCGGTTTTTCGACCGCTTATGGCGGAAATTGTGACCATTTCGCCGAAACCAAGCTTGTAAAATTCGGAGGCGTTTAACTCCATTTTATCATTATCTACTTTGTTGATCACTAGTAAAACCGTATTGCCGCTTTTTTGCAACTCTTTTGAGATTTCCTCATCGAGCGCGGTTAATCCGGTTTTAGCATCTACCATAAAAACAACCAAATCCGAACCTTGTATTGCAGATGTCAGCCGTTTAAATACTTCACGCTCAATGATATCATCGCTTAGCGGCATATAGCCACCCGTGTCGCCAACTATAAAATGCCGGCCGGACCAATCCGCTTTGAAGAATTTGCAATCGCGGGTGACGCCGGGCATATCATCGACTATGGATTCACGAACACGAACAATTCGGTTAAATAATGTTGACTTGCCAACGTTTGGCCGGCCAACTATTGTAACAATGGGTAGTTCCAAATTTAATCCTGTAATTTTTCAAATATTTGTGTAAACTCGTTGCCCAGCGAATAAACCGGGCGATTTAATTTATCGCTTAACTCGGTGATGGTCCAATCATCCAAAAAAATAGAGTTATCTTTTAAACAATTTTCAGGTAGAAAAACGGCATCGCCTAAATCCTGATCTTTTAGCTGGGCGTAAATATCCTGACCGGTTAAAAGCCCCGTGACATGAATAGAGTGTCCGTAAAAATCATTTTTTATAATTGAAAGCTTGCCGGTAAAATTTTCTATTTTATTTAGATAGCCGATGATTTCATCCTGAATAATTCCACTGGCCAATTTCGCACTCACGAAGGTGGCTGTTTTACTATGTTTTAGTCGTTCAGGGAAATAGGTCTTCTGCTGCGCAAATTCTTCCAGCATAAAGCGAACCAATCCCACACCATTTTCCTTTTGGTAAAAGCCATCGTAATTATCAGCTTCCGGCATGGGTTCCCCCGCCATTATATAGAACTCGTCTGAAGCATAAACGAAATTCTCTCCGGACTTCATCTTAAATTCATTCGCATATTCGTGCAAAGTTTCAAGATATTTTCTGGCAAGGTCGGGTGTGACCGGATTTAATTTTTTAAGTCCGGAACGATGCTTGGTAAGACCAACCGGCACCACTGAAACAGATCTCAAATTTGGTAGAAATTTGGCCAAATCCCAGATTGTATTTTTCAGAACTTGTCCATCGTTTATTTCGGGGCAAAGTACAATTTGTGTATGAATTTCAATATTATTTGAAGTCAGGAATTCCAGTTTAGGCAGCAAGCGATCTTCAAAATCAATTCCAAAAAGTAGTTTCCGGACCTCTGTTTCAGTCGCATGTACAGAAACAAATATCGGTGAAAGTTGCTGAAAAACGATACGATCCATATCTCGTTTGGAGAGATTGGTCAAGGTGACATAATGACCCGAGAGAAATGACAAACGGAAATCTTCATCTCTAAAATACATTGATGCACGCATACCAGCAGGGTTTTGATCAACAAAACAAAATGGACAATCGTTACCGCAATACCGAATTTGAATATCTTCAAACTCCAGGCCGAGATCATCATCGTAATCCTTTTCGATTTCAAACAGTATCTTTTGACCGTCTTTAAGAACTTCCAGCTCAACATCCTCTTCAGCGATCAAATATCGAAAATCCAGAATATCCCGCACGTTTTGCCCGTTGATTCTAGCAATATCATCTCCGGACTTTAACCCCAGGTCAAATCCAATGCTGTCGTTTTCTACGCCGGTAATCTTCATTTCTCGTATTAGCTTTCACTTCATCTCTGTTATAAAAAAACGGCTTAATATAAAGAATTGCACTTTGCGTTGCAAGCTAAATTTATGATAATATGGCAATTAGAAATGGGGCTTAGTTGGACTTTTGGTCTTAAAAAGTTGATCAATTATTCCGCTGATAAACGAACCTGAAATCCGAGTCTTCCAGAATCAGGAAATCGTCCGAAATACGGATGGGGATAAAATCCGACATTCCGGACTTCTCCACAACCACAACGAAAATTTTATTTTGGATAAAATAATCTCCCTCTACACGTTCGTTATATATACGGGATTGATTATTTCTCGAATAAAATGTAATAACTCGAAAAATTTGGAATTTGGTTTCGGTCAAAACCAGATTACCACTGAAGCTCTTTAGTTGGCCTGCTCCATTATCCGTCGGAATACCTCTTTCATAAAATACATTCAGGCGTTTATCCATAA
>JAJDAE010000207.1 GCA_029262035.1 Candidatus Zhuqueibacterota bacterium | reverse complement strand
TGCCGCAGATGACGCCCATATTTACGGACTATCTCTGGGTGCCGGACTTCACTATGATTTCACAAACATTGGAATCACAGTTGATTATGCTTACCGTGAAGTAGACTTCTTTGATGCAAGCAATATCTTTACAGTAAAGCTTGGTTTCTAACAATGTCCTAGACATGGTATAGAACCAAAAGTCTTAAAGGGGTTGAGAATATTTCTCAACCCCTTTTTTTATTTTAAAATACTCCCCAATAAGCCTTGTTATAATAAGTTTTTTTGATAATTTTAATCTCGTATTTTGATGAAAATAAGGAAAGAATTTTATGCGTTATTTTATAACGCTCTTGTTGGCAATTAATCTATTTGCCCAAGATGAAAATGTTGAGGTACAGGAAGAAGAAATTAAAGAGGTTGTAAACAAACTTTTATCGGGAGTAACTAATTATGATGTGAATTTACTAAAACAGGCTTTTCACCCCGATGCTAAATTGTTTTATGTGGATATGCAGAACAATTTAAAACAACTGACTCAGTCTGAATGGTATAGTAGAATTAAGCGGCCATCATCCCTAAGTAACCGTAAAAATGAAATAGTTACAATTGATATCACAGGGAAGGCGGCCATGGTAAAAACGCGGTCAGTTTTTTCAAAATTTGAATTTGTGCACTATTTATCTTTAATGAAGACTTATGGTCAATGGTTGATTGTAAATAAAATATTTTATAGAATCCACAAAGAGTAAATATAGAGAGCAAGTTATGCTCATAAGTGGTAGGGTTGTTTTCGATACCTTGAAATCACAAACCTATTCGAATAACAAATATTGAACTCTGGCTCCAAAGGTTAAATTGTAAATAATGAAATTTCGGGTGAGACGTTACTAGGCTATACCACAACCTGACCTGTCCGTTTACCCAAAAATCGGTTGGAAATGATGACAACCAGGCCAATAATGATTATTAAGAAAACACTATAGGCTGCTGCTGAACCCAGATTAAAAACCCTTAATTGTGAAATAATTTCTAATGAAATAGGACGATTGTAATAATTATAGAGCAGTATTGATGAAACAAATTCTCCCAACGCTAATACAAAAGCCAATAAAGCGCCCGATAGAATTGCCGGGGCAATTGCCGGTAAAATAACCTTACGAAAAGCAAAAAGCCAACCCGCACCCAGATTTCTGGCGGCTTCTTCCTGCGCCGGTTCAAAGCTTTCCAATGCAGCATAGGTTGAACGAAACACCAGGGGGAGGTTTCTTATAAAATAAGCAATTGGTAAAATCCAAAAAGTACCGACTAAAATAGTTCCAAGCGTGAAAATATTTTTCATGTTAAAAGCAACAACCAATCCAATTGCCAGTACTGTTCCCGGAATAGCCCAAGGCAACATGATTAGTGCTTCAATAATTTTTTTTCCCGGAAAGGTCTTCCGAATTAAAAGATAGGCAGCAGTGATACCAAAGATTAGATTGCCCAAAGTCGCGTAACTTGCCATCTTTAAACTATTAGTAATTGGCTCCACGATTTTTGGATCCTCAAAAAGGCCGACATAATTATCCAGCGTATAACTTGGCGGTAACATCTGCCAGGTCCAGGTACCGTTTTCAACAAATGAAATTAAAATGACAGTGAGATGCGGTAAAATGAGCAAGATAACCGCAATAATTCCCAGCGTACTAATGAACCATCTCGTTATACCGTTTTGAATGACTTTCGTTTTAATTTTAACGCCCTTGCTTCCACCAATATATCGCTTTCTGCCTGAGTAAATACGCAACAAGATTAGAAAAATAATTGAAAAGCCCGCCAGAATAACGGATTGTGTGACTGCTAAATCCAGGTTGCCATTTAATTTTGTTTGATAAATTTCAAGGCTCAGAATGCGTGTGGTATTCGCGAAAATAAAAGGTGCGCTGAACGAGGCCATTGCTGCCATAAACACCAAAAGTGCTGCACCGCTAAGCGCTGGCATCATCATGGGGAAAATGATTTTTTGCAGTGTAAACCCTGTACCGGCGCCAAGGTTTTGAGCTGCTTCTAAAACTGAGGCATCAAGGTCGTTATAAAAATTTGAAGCGAATAAATAAAAGTAGACATAAAAGGAATAGGTGTGAACCACTAGAATGGCAGTAATACCGCCAATTGAAAAGGGAATAGTCTCCAGATCAAAAATAACTTGTATCGCACGAGGCAAGATACCGCTTTCACCAAAAAGAAATAAAAAGGCCAGAACACCAACCAATGGTGGCATAACAATTGGTAAAACTGCCAGTGAGGCAAAAATTGACTTTCCAGGAAAATCATAATGCGTAAATAGGTAAGCCAAAGGTACACCCACTAATGCTGAAAAGAAAACGGTTAGAGTTGAGATATAGATGCTGCCCCAAAGCGCTTCTAAGTTTGAATTGTTGGTTGTGTCAAAAAATGAAAGATAATTGGAGAAGGTGAATTGGGTGTCCTGGAAAAAGCTTTGTTGCAGTAGATGCAAATTGGGGTATGCTACGAAGCCGAGCAAAATGAAAACCACGAATAACAATAGCGGCGCTGTCGTGCCCTGTTTTGCCAGAATATTTTTGACTTGAACTTTCAAGCGCAATGATTTAGTCCGCGTTCAGGATATTAATTTTAGAGGGATTTATCGCAACCAGAACGGTATCATCAACATGGCGTTCAAAGGTTTGATCGCTAATTAAATTTCTAACTTGAACTATTGTTGAGCCTATCTCCACCTGATATTCCACAATTGCCCCGGAAAGTCTCTTGTTTTTTATTTTGCCATCAAAACAGGTGTCACATTTATCTTTGTTCTCAAAAACAAAACTTTCAGGCCGGATACTTAATGAAACTTTTTGTCCGGGCTTTAAACTGCCATTCAGGCTTTTTTTACTAAATTGCCAATTGGGAGAAATTTTGATGTTACCAGAGTGTTCAACTACTCCTTCAATTATATTAGCATTTCCCACAAATTGGGCAACGAATGTATTCGCCGGGTTTTGATAGATTTCTTCCGGGGTGCCAACTTGCTGGCAAACTCCCTGGCTCATAACAGCCATGCGATTGGAAAGTGAAAGTGCTTCTTCTTGATCATGCGTAACGTACACTGTTGTAATGCCGAGCCGTTGTTGCAGTTTTTTGATTTCTTCACGGGTTTCTTCGCGTAGTTTTGTATCAAGGTTGCTCAAAGGCTCATCAAGTAAGAGAATATTCGGCTCGATAATAATAGCTCTTGCCAGAGCCACGCGTTGCTGCTGACCGCCGGACAGGTCAGTAACTTTCCGGTCACCTAATCCGGTTAAATCTACTAAAGTTAAAGCTTTTGCTACACGCTCGATAATATCAGGTTTTGGTATTTTGCGTGCCTGCAAACCAAATGCAATATTTTCACATACACTCATGTGTGGGAATAAGGCAAAATTTTGAAAAACCATACCGGTGTTGCGTTTGTGCGGTTTGGTGTAAGAAACATCTTTGCCATCGAAAGAAATTGAGCCGGATGATGGGAATTCAAAACCGGCTATCATTCGTAGCGTGGTGGTTTTACCGCAACCACTCGGGCCCAGCAGACTAAAAAACTCTCCGTGCTGTATTTCTAAGTTTAGGTGTTTCACTGCCCGAAATTCACCAAAATTTTTATTTATGTTTTTGAGAGATACGTTGGACACTTTAAGGTTTACCCGCACCTTTGATGTTCTGACTCCAGTATTCCATCCACTCTTTAGACTTTTCGGAAAACACCTGCCAATCAATATCCATAGCATTGATGTTTGCATCGTTCATCCATTTTGGGAGCATTTCTGGTGGAATATCGTTTCGCGCCGGAATTCTAAAATATTTTTCCGCCTGAATAGCAAGATTCTCAGGTGTAGTTATAAATTCATAGAACCTTTTGGCCAAATCAGGATTTTTGGAATTTTTAATTATAGCCAAGCCTTCCGCCAAAACAGGTGTGCCGTTTTTGGGTAAAACATAGTCAAACGGGTAATCATAAACTTGTTTTTGCAATTCAATATCCGGCATATTCCAGAGCGTTATCAAAGCTTCCTGGCGAGCAAGCTGCAGGTACATCAAAGTTGGATTAGCAGGATATGATTTGGTGCTGGCATCAAATTTTGACAACCATTCATAGCCTTTTTTCGGCGAACCTGTTTCTTTGTAAAAACGCCAAATCATGGCTGAGTAAATTGCACGCATAGTGCCGGAGGCTATTGGATTTCGAATACAAATTTTATTTTGCCATTCAGGTTTAAGTAAATCGTCCCAGTTCTGCGGTGCAGTTTCTTTGGTTAATACTTGAGAATTAAAGGCGATGACTTCTGGAGTTAG
Organism: Candidatus Zhuqueibacterota bacterium; assembly: GCA_029262035.1. Lineage (GTDB taxonomy): Bacteria > Zhuqueibacterota > Zhuqueibacteria > Oceanimicrobiales > Oceanimicrobiaceae > JAJDAE01. Next base: position 9,869 of record JAJDAE010000207.1, on the reverse strand, counting down.
ATATGTGGCATACCATCGATCTAAGGAGTCATGTTGTGTTTTGTTAAGTGCAGCCGACCAGGTTGGTTTGTAGGGTTGAAGCAGATCTTCATTTGCTGCATTCATAAAAAAAGATGAAGGCGCTCCCCACCATAAGTCTGCCTGTGGGTTTACTTTTTCCGAACGGATGCGGTCGAGAACATCCTGTGAGCCCATAACGAGCCAAAGGATCTTTGTACCCGGATTCTGCTGCTCAAAGCGTTCGGAAAAATCGGCTAATACCTCTTTACCATGCGGTGAATATACGATGATTTCTTGAGTATGGTCTTCTGAACTACAAGAATATAAAAGTGCTATGAAAAATAAAGTTATTAAGTTCTTATGCATGACAGTATTAAAGTTTGTGGAATAATTTACCACAATTATACGGAAGGCGTGTTAAAAAATCAATTTTTATTTCTTTTAAGTAGAAAATGACTTGTAATTTCCCTCGCCAATGTATATACTTGGATATACGAAATTGGGAATAATATGGAGTATTGATTATGTTATCCAAAGTTATAAAGTGGGGAAATAGCCAAGGAATAAGAATACCAAAAAATCTTCTCGAAAATTCTCAGATCAAAATTGGTGAAGAAGTTGACATTACTGCTGAAGATGGAAAAATTATTTTGGAATCCACGAATAAAATTCGTGGAAGATATTCGATAAAAGATTTGGTTAATAAAATGCCAAAGGAGTACGAGCCAAAAGAAGTGAATTGGGGCAATCCTCTAGGCAAGGAGGATTGGTAGATGCCTGAGTACATCCCGGAAAAAGGAGACTTAGTCACAGTGACTTTTGATCCGCAATCCGGGCATGAGCAAAAAGGCCGACGTCCGGCACTCGTAGTCAGTAATAAGTTATTTAATGGCGCTACGGGTCTTACCATTGTATGTCCCATCACGAATACAAACCGAAATATTCCCTTTCATGTAGCCATGCCAAAGGACTCATCATTAACAGGCTACGTGATGGTAGAGCAAGTGAAATCAATCGACTACAAAAGCCGTCAAACCACATTCATTGAAAAAGCACAAAACTACGTTTTGGATGAAGTACTTGGTATTTTAGATGCTTGTATTTATCAGGATGGATAACCTAGTGGGTAAACAATCAAATTTTATTTCTTCTTCGCATAAGCCAAAACACCAAAATAGTCGTTAAAAATGATCTCTTTCGGGCGTGTTGAAAACGGGCCTAGTCTGAGTGATTTTGAATTTCCTTCCATTTGTACCAATTGAATTTGTTTCTCTCGTTTTTCGAATTTTATGCCAACCGGAATTTCTGCTTTAAATTCAGGCGCTATTTTTTTCTGCTCTATCGTCAGTTCAACATAAAATCTACCTCGATCTTCAAAAGTTTCATGCGAGTACTCATAAGTCGGAATTTTATTTCCGTAAATCCATTGCTGGAAAAACCAGTCCATGTTTTGGCCAAAATGTTTGCTTACAATTTTTTGAAAACTTTCGGTTGTTACTTTTTGACCTTTATAGGTTTGCACGAAATCTGTGAGCATTAGCAGAAAACGCTCGTCGCTTTTGGTTTCAAAATCATGCAGCATGGTGCGTAACATGTGGATGACCAGTGCACCTTTTTCATAAACATTTAAGTAATAATCAACAGGATTCTTTGTCCCCAGCCTTTGCCCAAGCCAAATGGGCCCGGCATCAGCACCCTCACTCTTTGCCAAATCAGATCTTGAAAATCCGAATCTCCGCATACCGAGACTCACACCAATATGTCCATGGTGCAGAAAATCATTGCGCCATCCATCCACAAAATCCCAGAAATAGTCATCATCATTCAATAAAAATTGATTGATCAATGCGCCGGAATATTCGGCCAGACTTTCGCTGAGCCATTGATCGTGATAAGTTTTCCAGCCGATGACATTGCCCCACCATTGATGTGAAGTTTCATGGCCGCGTAGTGCCTGCATCACACCTTCAATGTCATGCTGGAAGGAGAGGCTGGTCATCAGCAGAGTACGACGATAGCCGTAGCTTGCGGTGTTCGCCGTTTCAGCAACCAGCATCTGGTCGAATGGCAATTGCCCCAGGTATTTTTCGAAAAAGAATAGACTGCTGGCCACATCCGCAGCTACAGATTCTCTTATCCGTTTGCTGCGACTTTTTTCAGAAAACACCGTAACTTTGCCACTTTCACAAAAATTAAAACTGTCTGACTTGAATCTTCCAAATGAAAAGGCCGCCGCTATAGAGGGTATATTTTCTTGCCAGCTAGATTTATTTTTTTTATCAATTTGCCATTCTTTGACTTTTTTGCCGGTAGCAACCACCTGCATATCTTTGGGATACGTGAACGTTAAATTGTATGTGGCTGGCTGCAGGTAACCTTTGCGGGGATACCAATAAAGTTGATTTTTCAGGTAATATCTATTTTGAATTTGTTCTAAAATTCTACCTTTAAAAAAAACAGTAATTTTTAGAGTTGAATTTAGCGATATTGGCTTTGGTAATAAAATACTAAATCCGGACTCTTTTTCTTCCTTTATGAATTCCAACTTCTTTTGCTCACTTTTGACTGAATCAATTTCCATTTCATCAAAAATTTCCAGGTAGAGAGTCTCGATGCTGTCAGTCGGTGACGTGATCATCATTTCTGCAAGAGCCGAGATTTTTCCATTCTTTTTTATGTCGGCAGTGATATCGTAATGTGAAATTTTGAAGCTGCTTGTCCGAACCGGATTTATGGAGGATGAGTTATCTGTTTTTGGAAAACTACAAACAGTATAAAAATCTTTCTCGGCTCGGTGTGGAAAAAATTGTTGGATGCCAACTGTTTCGCTGGATGTTGCATCGTAGGAAAAGATTAAGTAATTGGGGAAATTGTTAGACTTTTTTTTGAGCTCAAAAAATGTGATGAAATGGCCGGATGTTTTATTGAGAAGGTCGGAGAGAACATGGCTCGCAAGGTTAATATTTTGCTCTTTTAGAAAAAGTTCGTTTATTTTTTTTGATAATTTGTTGGCACGTATTGGGGTTTTTTGTTGTTGAAATTTAAAGTCTTTAAGAAATGGTTCGAAAGTTTCATCGGTAAATTGAAAATAAGCTGCTGAAAATTCCTGGTAAATTGAATCGGCTTTAAGGAAGCGCTGTATCTGATATTTCTCAATTTCATCGGGAGGAGTCAATGTAAACAAGCCCTCTCCTATAAAAACGGCATGTGTGATTTTTCCTAATACCGGCTTGGAAAAGTATAATTTCCCCTTTTCGAAAAGAATGTTCCCGCGGTCTTTTTGAATATTTAAAGATTTAACATTTACAACCCGCGCTTCATCAAGTTGTATTTTTCTTAATTGTTTGTAAGTGCTAAGGTAGTCTTGTTGGGCGAAGGAGTAATTAGAGATCGTAGAAAAGGCAAGGAGAATAACAAAAAAAGCTTTTGAGTGAACAAGCATAAGAAAACTTACAAAAATAGCAGTTGGGGGTCAAGCAGAATTTGCTGATCTAACTTAGAGAACCAAATTCCATTCTCTCCCATACCAGTCGGCGACAACCTTTTCTGCGGGTTTGCCATTGGGTGTGAAGCCGCTATGGGTCGCGCCGCCGTATTCAAGGTAGGTTGGCCATTTCCACCAGTAAAAACCGTAAAACCATGGTTTATCCTTAAAAACTTCGAAAACAGCGTTGTAGCAAAGTTCCTGGTCTTTTAAATTTACCGCAGCGCCACGGTTTCTTTCGTGTGGGCTTTTCCAATTTTGTGCGGTGCTTGTGAAACCAATTTCGGTTAGAATAATCGGTTTGTTATATTTTTTAGCGGCCGTTTCAAAGAGCGGCAGAATTTTCTTCACACCCTTTTTTAAATCTTCTAAAGTTGCGTTCCGTTTTTTTGATAATGGATAGTAACAATTCATCCCGATGTAATCGAGTTCATCCCAGAATTCGATTTGCTCAAATTCCTGCCACCAGTTTGAAGCATAAGTAATCGGACCGGTATAAATGCCGCGAACACTCCTGATGAGAGCACGCCACTCATTCTGGTGCTCTTTCTTCGTGCTGTGCATGAGTTCGGTGCCAATGCAAAACATATCGAAATTATAGACTTCGGCCAGAAGGGCATAGTGTCGAATCCATGATTTGTAATATTTAAAAAATGCCTGCCAGTCGGCCTTATTTTTCATTTTTACATCACCGGGCCAGCCGAAATTAAAACTGTTCATAAGAATATGTGGTTTTAGCATGCTGCCCATACCCAATTCTTTTGCCTGGAAGGCGGCTGTTATTACGCTTTCATCATTTTCTGAGCCTGGGCCGGAAGAGTAGTGAAAATAGTCCGGTTTGTTTTTGTCGTTCAAATAGCCAAACGGCGTAATGGAAATCCAGTTTGTGCCGAGTGAAGTTAATTTTGACAGCGCCTCCTGACCTTTTTCAGACAGATAACCATTATAAATTTGGTAGCCTTCATGTGCATAACAAAAGCCCTTTTGGAAAACAGGATGATTTTTTTTGTAGGTTTGCGGTTGATAATTTTCAGACTTTCTATATTCAGTTTGTATGAAGGTCAACCATTCACCCTGTAATTTTTCAATACCATAGTCGGTCAATATTTCAGGAAAGCCTGTCGCCGGCCATTCCTGGTAGATTTTTAAAAATTCAGGCCATTCGTATTTATGAATCAAAAAATCTGTAAAACTACCTGCCAGGGCACGCATAAAAAGGTAGGATTCTTTTTTATAAACCTCGGGGTTAAAGAGATCTTTCAGTGAGTTTATATTGTCGGATTCATAAAAAGTTTTCACCCAATGTCTGTACCCGAATTTCATCCACTTGATAGAAAAGTAAATGCCGATGCCATCGGTAAGAACTATGTTTTTGTTTTTGCCGGAAACTCTGGTTAACAGCATTTTGGTGTCTGAAAAAAAATCCAGCCCGTTGAGGTAATTATTCCGAATCGCATGAATTTCCCACGTATCGGCATTGAAATGTGAGAGGTCGGTGTTTCCGGTCATCAAGCCCTTGTCTTCTGCGGATTCGTAAATAAGAAAATCTATTTTTGGCAACGGTCTCTCTGCATTACTTACATTGTTAAATTTGTGCAATAATGCAGCAATCCTATCTTCCTGTTTTTGGGCTATTTCTTTTAGGGCAATTCCAGGCTTATCTTTTCCAATATATTTGAAGTTATAGTGATCACTTTTAAAAGTTGTTTCCTGAAACTCCAGGTAATTGATAGATTTTTCAGAATCAATTTCCCAGGGTGTGCCGTTGCTCGTTTTAAAAAAGCCAATAACGATAGCTTTGTTCGCTCGAAAAACTCTAAACTCGGAGCCAAAGAAGAGCCGCAGGTCAAAGTCAGAAAGAGAGGCAAGCAAAGACTCCGGCGTATTTGCTGTTAAAATTGATATCGGCATTTTTCGGTTGAGCGGATTGGGATAGTTGGTCAAAAGGCAAACATCTTCACTGGATGATTTGTGCAAGTTACCAATTGTGAATTTTTTCTTACCAAAGTGAAAAGGCAATGCTGTGATCAGTTTTTGAATCTGATTATTTTGAAAAACTTTTCCGACTAAAATAATGGGTTGTGTGCTTATTTCGCCATGTGTGACCTGAGTATCGGCCTTGGCTGTGGTTTGAATGCGTCCGAGTTTTTTGCTGATTTGGGTAGTGAATTCTCGAAGTTTGTCATTTTCTTTTGCGTTACCTGTTGCATAAATGACAAGCAATTTTTTAGTTTTCCAAATTGTTCTACGCAGTTCTTGTTGACCAGGCCACTCTTTATCTGTAACAGGTTTACTTTTTACCGGTTCAGAAAAATTGGAAGATTGGAAAAGAGTAAAGGCAATAATTAAAAACACTGCCAAAATAAGGGCTGCTTTATTACTGTAAAGTTTACGCATTAAAATTTAAAGAGTGGTGAAAAGTTTTTTTGAAGAACGAGGAGAATAAGCCGTATGTTTCATAAAAATATTTTTTGTTGCTTGTCCTTTAAGTAAGGAGCGCAGTTTTGCTGCCTGGTTAGAAGGTGTAACAAGACAGCAATCCTTTTTATTTCATTACTTTTTTCCCTGAATAAAATCCTCGGCTTCTTTTACATCATCAAGGCTGCCTATGACCAGTGGCGTTCTTTGGTGGATGGAATCTGGTTTGATATCCATAATACGCTGGTATCCATCGCTGGCAGCGCCACCGGCATGCTCAACAAGAAAAGCCAGTGGGTTCGCTTCATATTGCAGTCTGAGTTTGCCATTGGGGCTCTTGTTGTCACCCGGGTAAAGGTAGACTCCGCCGTACAGTAAATTGCGGTGAAAATCAGCAACTAATGACCCGATATAACGGCCTGAGTACGGACGGTTAGTTGCGGCATCAATTTGCTTAACATACTCGATATACTTTTTGGTGCCCTCAGACCAGTGTGCTGAATTGCCCTCGTTTGTGCTGTAAATCTTTCCTCTTTTGGGAATTTTTATATTTTCGTGTGAAAGTAAAAATTCACCGACTGTGGGGTCATAAGTGAAGCCATGTACGCCACGACCGGTACAGAAAACTAGCATTGTGGAGGAGCCATAAATAATATAACCTGCAGCAATTTGTTTATCCCCATTTTGCAAACAATCTTCCAAGGCGCCGCGTTCCCCTTCTGAGGTCTTGTGGTAAATTGAAAAAATTGTACCAATACTTACGTTCGCATCGATGTTGGATGACCCATCTAAAGGGTCATATAAAAGTACATAATGACCACACTCATATTTCTCCGGGATATGCAAAACGTCTTCATTTTCCTCGGAAGCCATCACACATAAACGGCCTGTATGGTCCATGGACTTGTAGATTATAAGGTCTGCAAACTCATCAAGTTTTTTAACTTCTTCTCCATGAACGTTGGTTGAACCGGTTTTGCCTATCATGTCCTCAATTAGCCCTGCTTTGTTTACTTCGCGGCCAATTACTTTTGCGGCAAATGCAATATCATATAATAAAGCTGAGAAGTCTCCGGTTGCTGAGGGAAATTGTTTTTGTTTCGCCATGATATGACGTTCAATGGTTACCAGCTTGGCCATTAGCACTCCTTTTTATATTATGGTAGTGAGAAAGTCAATAAGTCAAAATTGTATATATACATATTTAAAATCAAAATTGCGGATACCCTGAGTTTCAGATCGAACGGAAATTTAGCACTCTGAAGCAGGATTGTCAAGTGTTACTAAGTATTTTTAATTTTTGTACTTATGGGGCAAAGATAGTTTGGAGTAGCAATTTTGAAATATTTCTGCCGGTTAGAATAAAAACAGTGTTTTGAGTGGACTTTATTTGGTTGTCAAGCATTGCTGCAATGCCAACTGCCGCTGAAGCTTCAACGATAAAATGTTCTGCTTCAAAAATTACCTGAATAGCTTTGACGATGGAGGACTCTTGAATAAGAACGACATCATCAACATACTTTTTCACAAATTCAAGCGTCTCCCCTGCAACAAAGCGTCCGGCCAGGCCATCTGCAATTGTGTCGAAGATTGGTGTTTCGATTACTTTGTCAGCCGCGAGTGCCGCGTGCATAGCTGGCGAAGCTTCCGATTGAACGCCGATTATTTTTATTTTTGGGTTGATGGCTTTTGCGGCAATAGCCACGCCTGAAATTAACCCACCGCCGCCAACTGGCACAACGATTTGTTTTGTGTCCGGCAGGCTTTCAAGAATTTCCAAAGCGATGGTGCCCTGGCCTGCAATTGTTTCCGGGTCGCTAAAAGCGTGAACAAAAGTGAGCTTGTCTTTTTTTTGTATATCCCAGGCGATGGCTTCCGAGTCGTCGTAATCCGCGCCGGACTTTATTAATTCCAATCCGTAATTTTGTAATGCAGCCATTTTTGCGGGCGATGCATTTTCCGGTACGACGATTTTCCCGGAAATACCCAACAACTTTGCTGCGTAAGCAACGCCAAGTGCATGGTTCCCTGCTGAGGCAGTAATTACGCCGCGCTGCTTTTCTTCTTCTGAAAGTGAGAGCATTTTGTTCAATGCACCCCGAACTTTGAAGGAGCCGGTTGTTTGCCAGTTTTCCAGTTTTAAGTAAATTTCGGAATTAAACTGTTTGGACAGGGCGAGAGATTTTTCAAGCGGGGTGGCGTGGATGTACCTGGAGATACTGTTTTTTGCATTTTGAATTTGAAATGGATTAGTTTTTGAAGTCGCCAATTTGTAAACCTGTGTTATTGGATAAAAGGTTTGATGGATTTGAAGTTATAGCCTGCATTATTCATAAAATTTAAATGATGTGCCTGGCACTTAGTAGATTTTTATAAGATTAGCAAATAAGCAAATATTTAATAGCTTTTACAATTTTGAGTAAGTGCCAGGCACATTCTTGCCAGTTTGTGAATAATAGAAGATAGAACAGTGTTGTATTAGGAAAATATATTTATATCCAATTTTAAAATCAAGAAAGGACTTGAGGCAGACTCGGATTTCCGTTTTTATTTTTTGCATTTTTATTTATATTGTCAACTCGCTGAGATAGAACGTAAGAAGTTGTTAGCACAGAAAACTTCCCTCTTTTTTCTACGTTTACTTAATGAACAATTTAAATAAGAGTTTTTTACCAATGACCCAATTTTTAATCTGCACTCTCTGTCTCTTTTTATTTTTTTGTAGTTCTGAGAAGTCTGAAAAAGGTGAAATAAATACTGAACCCGAAAATTATGACCTTAGCACAATAACCGACTCTCTGCTGTCGGTAATGCCATATAGTATTCAAATTGCTGCTTTCCAAAATCAAGAAAATGCCTTTAAGCTGAAATCTAGTTTTGGCGAAATGGGAATTGATGTTTTCATCATTGAATCTTTGGAAGTGAATGGCAAAATTTACCGGAGTTATGCGGGCCCGTATGCATCTCCCGATGAGGTTGAAGTCATGCTGCCCAAAATTCAACAATTGGGCTATCCACAAGCTTTTGTGAAACTTCACCATGTAGAAATTAATGAACTGGATTCTCTGCAAAGCAATGAATCTATTTTTATTGATGGCGATAAAAGGCAAATTACTACTGTTGGCGGGTGCTCTAATCCAAGCTGGTCTCCAACCGGTAGAGAGATTGCTTTTGTTTGGCAGACCGGTGGGAAAAAAGGGATTTACGCAGTGGGTACATCCGGCGGCCCGCTTTCGAGAATTGTTGAAGCGCGTAGTGATTTTACGCTTACCGGTGAGTTTACCTGGTCACCTGACGGCAATGCAATTGCTTTTATAGGCCGTGAATTTAATGGGTTTAATGAGCATGTGGAAAATTTATTTGTAATGAGAAAAAAACAAAATAAGCCAATCAGGATGACGGCGCAAAACAGGTTTTCTTTCAAAATAAAAAATATGCAATGGTCGCCCAATGGTCAGTTTATTGCTTTTGATGCGGATTATGAAGAAATAGATAATTCGGAGCAGAATGGAAATAAAATTTTTTACCGGGAGATTGCTGATGAAAGCTATCGAGTAAATAATTTAGACGATTTTGACGGCGATAATTCATTGGTTGGCTGGCAGTCAAATTCATCTCTGTTGTTTTTTTCGATTGCTAATAACTATGAATGGAATAGGGGTGCGAATGATGCGTTAAAGCGGTTCGATGTCACCAGTCAGGAGAGCGAAGTTGTTACCCGGTTTATAAATGTTGAGCAGTTGGTTCCAATTGCTTTGGTTAAGCAGCGATACATTGTTAGTACAGAAAAAAAAGGCACAGGGCTTTCACGATTGATATCATTTGATATAACCAACCGTGAAAAGTTTATTCTTTATGAATTGGACTTGCACGGTAATAGGTTTCCGGAAGTAAAGTTTTCTCAACGCGATAATTTGTTTTTTACAGTTTATGATAAACTTTGGCAATGTACGGTTTTTAAGCGGGA
>JAJDAE010000206.1 GCA_029262035.1 Candidatus Zhuqueibacterota bacterium | reverse complement strand
AGATGTTCTTTACGCGTACCGCTGGCAGCAATATCAATCGCCGGAAAAATTCGGGAGTCGGCCAGTGACCGGTTCAAAACAATTTCGCTATTTCCCGTACCCTTAAATTCTTCAAAAATAAAATCGTCCATGCGCGAACCGGTATCGACCAGCGCTGTGGCAATAACGGTTACTGAACCGCCATTTTCAATGTTGCGGGCCATACCAAAAAACTTTCTGGGAATTTCAAGCGCTTGTGGACTCAAGCCACCAGACATCATACCCCGGCCACTGGATGTATTTAAGTTGAATGCGCGTGCCATGCGGGTGAGGCTGTCAACCAAAACCACAACGTCACGTCCACACTCAAGATCACAGCGAATGTGACCCAGAGTAATTTCTGCAAGATTAACATGCGATTGTAGACTTTGATCGTTTGAGCTGGCAAGAACCTCCGCCTTAACCTGACGACTAAAATGCGTTACCTCTTCCGGCCGTTCATCGATCAATAAAACCACGATTCGGGTTTCCGGATCACACTCATTAATCGCATTGGCGAGATCCTCAAGAATCTGAGTTTTACCCGCTTTCGGTTGCGCCACAATAAGGCCGCGGGTACCCTTCCCGATAGGAGCAATCAACTCAACAATCCGCATAGTTGTATTACCGCCATCCCCCAACCGGAAACGGTCATTCGGATCGATGGGTATCAAATTCTCAAAGCGTTTGCGTGATCGAAATTCAACCGGAGTTAGTCCGCAAACAGATTCGATATCGACCAACTCAAAGCCCTTTTTCCCCTTCTTTCTTTTCCCAATAATATCAGCGCCATCAACCAGTCTATACTCCCGAATTGTTTTATTTGAAACCCAAACATCCTCACGGCCTATTTGAAAAGATCGCTCTGGATTACGCAAAAATCCTCCGCCTTGTTTTAGGCAGTGCAAAACACCGCTTACTGTATCCGACATAACTAGTTTCTTCCTGTTTTAATTAAAGTTATAAATTGCTCATTCGTTGAGTCAACCCCAAATGTCTGGCTTGACTTTTTTTATAAACCCCCGTTTCACTGCTAACCTACATATCCTTTTTGCTTCCTCTTATTTTTCGATATAGAGCTTCCTGCACTTTTGACATTTCCTTTTTTCGCCGCGCCATAGCCTTTTTTGCGCTTGCAATCGCTTTCTCCAAATCATGCTCTACAACTCCGGCACTTCCGCCCCAGCTAAATGATGGAAAATGTTTCGGCGGAAAGCCTGCACCGAAAACATTACTCATCAACCCCACTGTAGTACCGGTATTAAACATGGTATTAATGCCTGCCTTTGAATGGTCTCCCATAAACAGTCCGACAAAAATTGACTTGCTGTCAACGGTTTGGCCATTGATATATACTTTTACCGGACCGTAATTGTTTTTGAGATCACTATTGTTGGTATCAGCGCCAAGATTTACCCATTGCCCAAGATAAGCATGACCAAGAAAACCGCCGTGCTGTTTATTGCTGTAGGAGTGAACAATAGACTCCTCAACCTCACCGCCAACCTTACAGACCTCGCCAATTGAAGTACCCTCAAAAATCTTTGCACCGGTTTTTATGATTGAGGAATATCCGATAAAGGCCGGTCCTTCAATCACAGCGTTGGGCATTATGGTAACATTCTTAGAAATATAAACCGGGCCGTTTTCGGCATCGATAACCACTCCGGGTTTAATTTTTGAGTTTGCGCCGACGTAAATATTTCGTTTGTTCATCAAAGCCACAGATTCATAAATTTCACCTGAAACCTCGCCACCCTGACCCAGCAAGTTGAAGTCCGCAGTAATTTGGGCTTGATTGTGATTTACCAGTTCCCATGGATAATGTATTAAATTGGCCTCGACATGTTTCTCTTTAACTTTGCTAAAAAGGTCCTTTGGAAAGCATAGCGGCTTGGAAAAATCCAGTTTTATAATATTTTCTTTTTTTAAGAAAGCAGCCAACACCTCACAACCAGCGTAGTAAATACACTCTTCGCTGAAATCTAATTCCTCTATTCCCTTGTTCTCGGGCAACCACCTACCGTTAACAAACAGACAAGAATCATCATCAAAGTTATTGATCGAGATTCCGGAATTATCCTCAGCCACAATTTCCATTAAATATTCTCGACAGTGTAAATAAATTTCTGTCAACGGAAACCGGTGGATTATTTTCTCTTTAAGTGTAGTAATCCCACAACGTAAATCATAGACAGGTCGGGTTAATGATAGCGGATAAAGATTATCCGCCTGGTCGTCTTCAAAAATGCAGATTGAATGGTTCATACTCTAAACAAAGTTAGATAAGATTCTCGGCACGTTTTTTTGTCGGACTTTTTAAAGGCTTTCGAGCCTGCATTATTCATAAAATTTAAATGATGTGCCTGGCACATTTTTGCCAGTTTGTGAATAATAGAAGCGAGTAAACTTCTTAAGGTTGCCCCAATTTTCGATGTTTTTTTTACAAAGAAATTTTCCCAAGGATTATGGATGAACTTGCTCCCGTTGCAGCCGGCACGTTTCCCGGATTATCGTGAATGGTTTCGTTCGCCAGCACTGCAAAGCACATAGCCTCTTTGGCATCATAGGATATACCCAAATCATCACTGGCTTTAACTTCAGCTTCTCCGGAAACTTCCCGTAAACGACTCATCAAGTATTTATTTTTTGCACCACCACCACTTACTATAATTTCGTCCCATTTTATATTTTGTGAGCCACTTTTTTCCAAAGATTCCCAAATCGTCCGCACGGTAAACTCAGATACTGTGGCGATTATATCTTGATTAGATAACCTGGCCTTTCTTGCTTTTTCCAAAAATTCTGCGGTAAACGCTTTACCAAACATTTCGCGCCCTGTGGATTTTGGCGGAGCGAGTTTAAAAAATGGGTGCCCCAACATATCAGCCAGAAGCGCTTCGGATGGCTGACCGCTTATAGCAACAGCGCCACCTTTATCAAAGTCACACCCATAAAGCGTCTTCATTAAAGCATCGATGATCATATTTCCCGGACCTGTATCAAACGCAATTATATCGGCAATCCCGCAGCTCGCAGGCAGCAAAGTAAAGTTAGAAATACCACCAATATTGAGCAATACTCGCCCTTTTTCTGCTGATCGAAAAACAAGAAAATCGAAGTAGGGTACCAATGGGGCACCTTGTCCGCCTGCGGCCATGTCGGCGGTGCGAAAATCCGCAACAGTCATAATTCCGGTGCGCCGGGCAATAACCGCCGGTTCGCCAATCTGTAATGTTGAAATAACTTCATGTCCGAATAGGTTTTCAGATTCCGGTAAATGGTGGATAGTCTGTCCGTGTGAACCGATAAAATCAACTTGCGTACTATCGACTTTAGCTGCTTTAATGAGTTCTAGCGCAGCATCTGCAAAAATTTCACCCAGCAAAAAATTCAAACGGCAAACCTCATCTACACTGCCACCACCAGGCACCGAACATTCCAAAACTCTCTTTTTTAACCCTTCGGGATATGGGCACGAGATAAAGTGCACCGATTCAACTTTAGTATCAATTCCATTATTAGATATTTTAACCAGCGCGGCGTCAATACCATCCAATGAAGTGCCGGACATCAAGCCGATGGCTAGTTTGTGTTTTTTATTTTGCAACGCAAGAACTTTATTCATGATTCTTTTTTTAGTTCAGCAAGAAACGAGATAATTTCTGAGTCAAGAAAGCGGCGGCCAAACTTTTAACAATAGTGCTCGGTATAAACAAGATACAACCTGTCCAAAGAATGGTTGAAAAGGTGGTTGGTTTTGCTATGATATAATTTAAATTTAGGTATAAACCTGTTACTCCAATTGCGTATATAATGATCATGCCAACCGAAATTACTGCCAATATTTTAAAAACCGGAGTCTCCCTTATATTTTTTCTAAGCAAATAGCCAATTGCACCTGCGGCAAGAGGATAACTTAGGAGATAGCCAAATGTAGGCTGAAAAATATATCCGAGTCCGCCTCCATTCGCAAAAACAGGGATACCCAAAAGACCAATTGCAAGATAAAGTAGTTGGCTTAAGCTACCGTATACGGGTCCCAAAAGAGCACCGGAAAGAACTACAAAAAATGTTTGTAGTGTTAGCGGCACAATTGGAAAAGGAATTTTTATGAAGGCTCCTGCTGCTGTCAGAGCGGCAAACAAGCTTGCTAAAACATAAGAGCGGGTACGAAGCTGGCTATTCCGAGTCAAAGCCAATTTCTTTTATTTTGCTGTAAAGTATCTTGAAAACACAACATCCCCAAGTAGAATGGCTTCTTTTGAGTAGGGGCTAATATTTCGCTTTACTATTTCCTCATTTATTGCAACTCGTGCTGTTTGCCATTTCTTTATTAAATCAAGTTTTTCGATAAATTGAGAAAAGTCATCTGCCTTATTATTAAAAATTGTGCTCACCAAAAAATCTTTGTCGTCCTGATTTATCAGAGCTGAGATTTGCGGGCGTTGAGCCTTATTCCCATCTAAGTTACTTTGTCCATTCTTTCGAGAGCCATTGGGGGGCCTTGTTCCTCCAGATCCCGAACTGCCATTAATAACTTCTCCGTTTTTTGGTTTCACTGGATCGGCTATTGGTTTTGAGAAGTTTTCAAGGAAATTGATTTGCCTTTTTTCCGCATCTTCTCTTTTCTGCTGTTTCTCACTCAATTCAGTTTTCTTTTTTTCGGTTTTTTCTATGACCTCCACTTGCTCTTCTTGTTCCAGGTTTCCAACCAGAAGAAATCGTTCAAAGGCACTTTCGATTTCCGTGATCGTCCAAAAGTCACGTTCCTCTTCGGCTGCGATTGATTTTGAAACCCTCTCCAGGCCACGTTTCGTAAACATTTCCTGCAAAATCTCCGAGCGAAATAATGTTTGAGAATCTCCTGTGATGGAAATTTCGAAATCAAGGTAAAGACCAACATCAGTTAAAAACGATGAGATCGGCGTTAGCTTGTAAACATTTCTTTCTATTTTCTCGGAGAGTTTGTTAATGTCTTCCATCTGGATTTTTGTAGTATTTTCATTATCCAGAGCGGCAATTAGTTTGCGTATAAAAGGCCTTTCTTCACCAAAGCCGGCAATAATATCCATGGCAACGGTTTTGTCTATTTCTTTTTCTTTCTTAAACAGAATATTTAGAATTGTCTGACGGGGCTTTATAATTATATCAACTTGAAGCCAAACTGAAAATTTCGCAAACTTCTTTATTTCTTTGGCTGAAAAAAACAATTCCAACAAAATCGATTTTTTAAGATCTGAAACCTGAGTTTTAACTATGTCTCCATCAAAGTTAAACCGCTTGCCGGTCTTTAGTTCGATTGGGTTTTCTTGGTCAAGTATTTTGTAGGCTTCTTTTTTTGCTCGTTCTTGAAAAAGCAACGGATACTTTTTTTGTAGTATCTTTTTTAACGGCACCTGCTCATTTGAAAGCGAGATGTCATCGATCAGCCTTTGCGTTAAACGATCTTTTTCTTGTTTTAAAAAATCAGACTTCATGGATGCTACTCAGCTTGTCCTTGCCCTTCCTCTTTCTCTTCCCCATTTTCCTGCTCTGGTGGTGGTTCATCCTCTCTGACAACACGGGCCACGTCTGCCACTCTATCATCAGCATCCAGCTTAATTAATCTGAATCCCTGTGTATTTCTGCCCTGTGTTTTCAATTTATTAACGCTTTGTCGAATAACGACGCCCTGTTGTGTGATAATCATAATGTCGTCTTCATCCAGAACTTCTTTAAGCGTTACCAAAGGCCCGGTTTTTTCAGTAACTTTTAGCGTGAAAATACCTTTGCCTGCGCGATGGCTCACACGATATTCTTTGAGAGCGGTTCGTTTACCCAAACCCTTGGTAGTAACAACCAGTACAGTGCCTTCGCGTTTTACAATCACCATACCAACAACGGAATCATCTTCCCGAAGATTGATCCCTCTAACACCAGAGGCCGTTCTACCCATTTCGCGGACTTCGCTTTCATGAAAGCGGATTGATAAGCCGTTTCTTGTTCCCAGAAGAACATCATGGTTGCCATTGGAAATTCTGGCGTCTATCAGGTAGTCACCGTCGCGGACTGTGATTGCGTTGATGCCACCTTTTCTTGGATTGCTGTAAGCCGAGAGGGCGGTTTTTTTAACGATACCTTTTCGAGTTGCCATAACAATGAACGCTTCTTCGTTAAAATCTTTCACATTTACAATTGCTGCAATGGTTTCTTCTTTAGCAATGTTGAGGAGGTTTACAATTGCTCTGCCTTTAGTCGCCCGGCCTGCCTGTGGAATTTCATGCACTTTCAACCAGTAACATCTTCCCTGACTGCTAAAGAAAAGGATATAATTATGGGTTGAAGCGACAAACAGATGCTCTATAAAATCCTCTTCCTTTGTCGATGCAGCAGTTGAGCCACGGCCGCCACGTAATTGTTGGCGATAAGTGCTAACTGTAATTCTCTTAATGAAGCCCGCATGAGAAATCGTGATTACCATATCTTCTTCGGCAATCATGTCTTCAATGCTGAACTCACCGGTTTGACCAATAATTGCCGTACGGCGTTCGTCACCATATTTTTCTTTAATCTCAAGAAGCTCTTCCGTGATCAATTGCATTCTCTTATCTTTACTCTCAAGGATTGAGCGCAATTTTTCAATTAACTTAATTAAGCTGAGATACTCATCCTCTATTTTTTGACGCTCAAGCCCAGTTAACCTCTGCAACCGCATTTCCAAAATTGCTTGCGCTTGAATTTCAGATAATGAAAATCTTTTGATCAACGAAACTCGCGCAGCCTCAGCATTTTTTGCTTTTTTGATCAACTCGACGATTTCATCGATATTGTCGAGACATATTTTCAATCCTTCTAGGATGTGGGCGCGTTTTTCTGCTTTATCCAGATCAAATTTTGTGCGGCGAACAACTATCTCGTGTCTGAAATCGAGAAAATGTTGAAG
Source organism: Candidatus Zhuqueibacterota bacterium (assembly GCA_029262035.1). Taxonomy (GTDB): domain Bacteria; phylum Zhuqueibacterota; class Zhuqueibacteria; order Oceanimicrobiales; family Oceanimicrobiaceae; genus JAJDAE01. The sequence goes on along the minus strand of JAJDAE010000206.1, from coordinate 27,479 downwards.
CATTTCTCTCAAGTTGAGAACCTTCGGCCGGCCTTCAACAAGCGCCAACATAATCACCCCAAATGTATTTTGCATTTGAGTATGTTTGTAAAGTTGGTTCAAAATAACTTCGGAGTAGGCATCGCGTTTTAGCTCAATTACAATCCGCATACCATCACGATCCGACTCATCACGGATATCTGAGATTCCTTCTAATTTTTTCTCCCGAACCAGGTCGGCTATTTTTTCAATCAGGTTCGACTTATTAACCTGATATGGTAACTCCGAAACAATAATCCTTTCTCGATCATTTTTTAATGTCTCAACATTTGCGCGGGCGCGAATGACAACCCTGCCACGACCTGTTCTGTAGGCATTATAAATACCTTCGTTTCCATAAATAATTGCGCCTGTGGGAAAATCCGGTCCGGTGATGTGTGTGGTTAGCTCATCTATTGTACATTCCGGGTTTGTTATTAAAGCATTTAATGCATCAATAACTTCTGTAAGGTTGTGCGGCGGAATATTTGTTGCCATACCAACCGCAATACCTGAAGAACCATTAACGAGCAGGTTCGGCAAGACCGAGGGCATTACTGTTGGTTCTTTAAGTGTTTCATCGAAATTTGGTGCAAAATCAACGGTCTCTTTCTCTAGATCTTTAAGGACTTCTTCAGCTATCTTTGTCATTTTCGCTTCGGTGTAACGCATAGCCGCGGGTGAATCACCATCTACCGAACCAAAATTACCTTGACCATTTACGAGCGGGTATCGCAGCGAGAAATCCTGAACCATACGAACCATACTGTCGTAAACGGCAGTATCACCATGCGGATGATATTTACCCAAAACTTCACCAACTATTCTGGCGCTTTTTTTGTATGTTGCATTTGCACGTAAATTAAGTTCAGACATGCCAAAAAGAACCCGCCGATGCACAGGTTTCAAGCCGTCCCTGACATCAGGAAGCGCACGGGAAACAATGACCGACATCGAATAATCGATGTAAGAGTCCTTCATTTCCTTTTCTATTAATACCGGTATTATTCTATCGCGTTTTGTATCCATTTAATGCTTAGACCTTCCTAAATTAGACATCTAAATTCTTAACATATTGTGCATTTTCTTCAATAAAGTTTCGACGTAGCTCTACATTTCCGCCCATCAAAATTGAAAAAATATGATCTGCTTCTATCGCATCTTCGATGGTAACTTGAAGATTTGTGCGAGTCTCCGGATCCATTGTTGTTTGCCAAAGTTGGTCTGGGTTCATTTCACCGAGACCTTTATATCGTTGAATTTGTACGCCGTTACCGCCCATTCTTTTTATCACTTCATCGCGTTCTTCATCATTATATACATAATGTTCCTGGCGTCCTTTATAAACACGGTAGAGTGGCGGCTGTGCAATGTAAATATTGCCCATTTCAACGAGTTCTTTCATGTAGCGGAAGAAAAATGTAAGCAACAAGGTTCTGATATGTGAGCCATCCACATCGGCATCCGTCATAATAATAATTTTATGATACCGTAGTTTTTCGATATTAAATTCATCCGAACCAATACTGGTACCTAAGGCAGAAATAATAATCCTTATTTCATCATTCGAAAGAATTTTGTCAAGACGGGCTTTTTCAACATTTAGTATTTTACCCTTTAGGGGGAGAATGGCCTGATATCTTCTATCGCGACCTTGCTTTGCCGAACCGCCTGCTGAATCGCCCTCCACCAGATAAATTTCAGATTGTGCCGGATCCCGACTAGAGCAATCTGCCAATTTTCCTGGAAGCGAACCACTGTCCAACGCACTTTTTCTTCGGGTTAACTCCCTGGCTTTTCTTGCCGCCTCTCTAGAGCGAGCTGCGGTAAGTGATTTCTCAATAATTTTCTTACCTATGCTGGGATTTTCCTCTAAAAATGCAGAAAATCCATCCCCAAATATAGATTCTGAAATTCCTTTTACTTCGCTGTTTCCTAGTTTTGTTTTTGTCTGACCCTCAAACTGCGGCTCCATAACTTTACAGCTGACCACAATTGTAAGGCCCTCCCGAACATCTTCTCCCGATAGATTTATATTTTCTTTTTTAAACAGATTATTTTTCTGTGCATAGCTATTTAATGTTCTGGTAAGTGCTGCTTTTAAGCCAACGAGATGTGTTCCTCCTTCAATCGTGTTGATATTGTTAACGTAAGTAAAAATATTTTCTGTGTATGAATCGTTATGTTGAAAAGCAAATTCAACCGTTACATCATCCTTCTCACCGCCTATGGCGATTGGTTTTTTATAGAGAGGTTCTCTGCCCTCATTAAGATACTCAATGAATGAAATCAAGCCACCTTTATACAAAAAGTTATCCGTTTTTTCTGATATCTCATCTTTGATATCAATTTCAAGGCCTTTGTTTAAAAAGGCCAATTCGCGCATTCTCTCTTTGATAACTTCATAGTTGAACTGTGTCGTTTGAAAGATTGAACTATCTGGCATAAAAGTTGTTTTGGTTCCGGTTTTTTTTGATTTTCCGGTGATTTTTAGTTCATGTTCCGGAATACCTATTTTATATCTTTGATAATAAATATTTCCATCCCGGCGAACTTCAACCTCACACATCTCCGAAAGGGCATTCACAACAGAAACACCAACGCCATGCAAACCACCGGATACTTTATAAGTATCTTTATCAAATTTTCCACCGGCATGCAAGACTGTCATCACAACTTCTAATGCAGGTTTTTTTTCTGTCGGGTGCATATCAACCGGAATACCACGACCATCATCTTTTACTGTTACACTGCCATCCTTATTAAGGACAATTTCAACTTTGGAACAAAATCCAGCCAAAACTTCATCTATGCTGTTATCAACGACTTCATAAACTAAATGATTTAAACCACGTGTACTCACATCGCCGATGTACATAGCGGGTCTTTTGCGAACGGCCTCAAGACCTTTTAGAACTTGAATCCTTGCTGCTGTATATTCTTGTTGTTTTTTATCGTTTGCCATTTATTGGTTAAACCTTCTTTTATTAGATGTATCTGATATCTTTAATTATTCCCTTGCCAATGTCGGTTTCTACTTTAGAAAGAATATGATTCTTTAGATAAAGTAGCTCATGCCGCCATGAACTGTTTTTTACTCTGACCAAAAGAATTTCATCTTGTATTTTTTCAGGGATGGTAGCAGAAGCGACATTTTCGCCGACAAGTTCCGGCCATCGTGCTATAATTTCATATTCCTTAACCTTCCTTTCAAGGCCCAAATTTTTCAAGAAAAGGGATATTGAATTACCCAAAATTTGTGGGGTTTTAGTTCTCGATTTGTTCAATTGTTCCCTGCTTTACAAAATAATAATTTACATCCCTGTGTGAATAGTCTTTGTTTTCCAGTATGTTTTTCCTGGGACTTGTTAATATTATCTGCCCCAGCCCCTGCACAGATTCAAATGCACTTTTTTCGCGCATTTCATCCAATTCGGAATAACAATCATCCAGAAGCAAAAGTGGTTGTTCTTCCTTTTGTTGATACAAATAATTATATTCAGCGATTTTTAATGATATTAATAGTGATTTATGTTGGCCGCGTGAGCCGTACTTTCTTACATCCATCCCATCGATAGTAAAAAGCAGATCATCGCGGTGAGGGCCCACATAAGTTGTTCCGAGTATTCGTTCTTTTTTTCTAAATGATAGCAAAGCATCTCGAAATGAATCTTCTGTCATTTCCTCATTTTTCTGTTGGATTGTACTTTCTATAGTTAATTGAGTATCTCCATTTTTTTCAAATCTTTTAAAAATGGAATTTAGTATTTTCGAAAAACTTTGTATAAATTTTAATCTAAAATTAATAATGCGACTGCCTGCTTTTATTAAACCTTCCGTCCAAACTTCTAAACTTGCTTCGTCAGCAAACTTGCTGTCACGTATATTTTTTAGTAGCATATTCCGTTGTTTTAGAATTCTGTTATATTCCTGAAGATCAGCGAGATAAGTTAAACTCACTTGCGACAAGAGTATATCCAAAAACCTTCGTCGCTCTGAGGGACCGCCGGAAGTAATTCTAAACTCATCCGGAGCCATTATAACTATGGGAAAGTGGCCAATTATTTTTGAGTGGCTATTAATTTTTTTTTTGTTGATGCTTATTTCTTTTTTACCATCCCTGATATAGTGAACAACTATTTTCTTTTCACTTTCGTTGTCTTTTATAAATGTTCCGTTTATTGTAAAAGTATTTGCTTCTTTATTAAGTAACTCGCTATTTTTAGACTGGCGAAAACTTCTGCTTAAACAAAGAAGAAAAATGGCTTCAAGGAAATTTGTTTTTCCGTGAGCATTTAATCCATAAATTAAATTGATGTTTTGTGAAAAGTTGACTTCTGCAGTTTCATAATTTCTATAGTTTAATAAAGAAATATTCTTAATTATCATTGAGTCTAATAGGCATTAGAAGCATCAGGATATTCTCATCTTCTTTTTGGTTTGCAGGATAAATTATACCAGCGCTGACGGCGTCTTTAAGATGCAATTCAATTTCGTCAACAGCTACGTGTTTCAAAATATCAAGTAAGTAATTCGCATTATAACCTACATTGATGGGTTCCCCCGAATAATCTGCTGTAATTTTTTCCTTTGCCTCTCCACCAAATTCTATGTCTTCAGATTGTACTTCCAGTAAACTATCACTGACTGAAAGTCTTATTTGATGTGTGATCGAGTTTGAAAAAATTGAAACACGCTTTACAGAAGAACTAAGCAGGTCTCTACTCAAAAGAACTGTTTTATCATTGTCTACCGGAATCACACGTTCGTAGTTTGGGAATTGGCCCTCTATCTCTTTTCCGAAAATTGTGGTTTCACCAAACTGGAAAACAATATGGTCGTCACTAAGGCTCACTTTTATTTCAGTGTCATCCTGAACATTTTTGGTTAATAAGTTTAAGGCTTTGGTGGGAATTATTGCTTCTTTTTGCAAGCCAGGGGCCTTAAAAGTGCTATCTATAATCTTAACCAGACGGTGACCATCCGTTGCAACCATTCTTAATTCATTTTCCAGAACTTGCAAATAAACGCCCATCAGGGTTGTTCTCAATTCGTCTGTTGAGACAGCGAAAATAGTTTTATTGATCATGCTGATGAAGTGTTTGGCATTTATCTGAAAACTGCCTTCACTTTCATCAACTGCAATTTTTGGAAATTCTTCTTTTGATTCCCCTGACAGTTTGTAAAATCCTTTTTCGGTATTTAAAGAAATATTATTTTCATTACAATCTATCTCAACGGGAATATCCGGAAGCTCTCTGATTATTTCATATAAAATTTTAGCGGGTATTGTAAGCGAACCATCTAAGTCACCTTGAACTTTAATTTTTGTTGAAATTGAAACTTCCAAATCGGTTCCGGTTAATATTAAATCGTCACCCCGTAGATCAAATAATATATTTGCTAAAATTGGAATAGTTGTTTTTACAGGAACAACACCAATTATGTTTTGAATCGCTTTGTGAAGTTCTTTTCTGTTAACGCTAAATTTCATGAGAGCCTCAATTATCTTTTTTGAACAAACAAAAATCTAATAAATAAAGTTTTATAAAACAAGAGAATTTTGTAGTAGTATATAGGGGCTGTGGATATGTTGATAACTTCATTTTTATTTGTGCTAAGTTTTTATTTTTTAATGTGGCTATAAGTTTTGAAAAATTTAGTTTTTGTGTGGATTAAATGTTATAAATCTGTTGAAAACCCGTATCAGTTGTTAATAACTTTTTGTATTTATTTTTTTTTGTTAATTACTTAAAGGTTATCAACATACGTTTCCACATAAAAGTCTGTGTTATCAACATGTGATGTGAATAACTTTTACATACTTGACATTTCAATCTTTCTTTTTATTTCAGCAACTTCTTCGGATACGGCCTTGTCATTTGCGACCAGTTTCTCAACGCATTGAATGGCATGGATAACTGTGCTATGATCCCTTCCACCAAAATGTAGGCCTATCGTTTTTAACGAATTCTTCGTCATTTCCTTGGATAGGTACATTGCTATTTGGCGAACATAAGCAATTTCTTTTTTTCTGGACTTGGCTCGGAGCATGTCATCTGCTATATCAAAATGCTCACTTACAATTCTTTGTATTTCCTCAATCATTATATTTTTCTTTTTCTTTAGACTGAGATTTTTAAGAACATCTTTTGCCACTTCTATTGTGATATCTGTTCCATTTAAGGATGAATACGCGAGCAGCCTTATCAACGCACCTTCCAACTCTCTTATATTTGAAGTCACATTAGTTGCAATAAAATCAATGATGTCTCCAGGTATAGTTGTGCCATTTTCTTCTGCTTTTTGCTGCAAAATAGCAATTCGGGTTTCCAGGTCAGGAGGTTGAATATCTGCTACAAGTCCCCATTGAAAACGAGAGATTAAACGTTCCTCAACACCAACCAGCTCTTTTGGTGGCCGGTCAGAGGACAGTACTATCTGTTTGCCGGCGTTGTAAAGTGCATTAAATGTATGGAAAAATTCTTCCTGTGTTCTTTCTTTATTCGTGAAAAACTGGATATCATCGACGATTAATAAATCAACGTTTCTATAGATCGAACTGAATTCGGTTGTTTTATTATTCTTAATAGAATTAATAAATTCAATCGTAAATTTTTCACTATCCACATAAAGAACATTTTGAATCAACTCTTCGGCGAGACAAAAATTTCCAATGGCCTGTATTAAATGAGTTTTCCCCAAGCCGACACCGCCATATAAAACCAGCGGATTAAAGGTTGTTTTGCCAGGTGCTTCAGATACAGCTAGCGCAGCAGCCCGGGCAAATTGATTGTTCGCTCCTTCAACAAATGTCTCAAAGTTGTAGCGCTCTATCAAATTGCTTTTTTTATCAAAATGGTTTACCGGCTTCTTTTTATCCATAGATGGCATTCTGGACAATTGATCGTATCCATTTTGATTTGGTGCAATGGTGTAAGAAATATTGGTCTTTTCGCCCAGAACTTCCAACAAGGCCTGATTAAGTAATACGCTGTAGTGTCCCTCTAACCATTCATAAAAAAACTGGCTTGGCACCTCAATCGTAAAATTTTTTTCATTCAAATTTACTGGATTGATCGGCTTAAACCAGGTTGTAAAGCTTTGTGGATTTATGCTATCCTGAATGATGTTTAGACATTGATCCCAAGCTGTAGTGCATGATATAGACATTTAACATACCCTCATGGTTTGTATTAATGTTATTAGGGCAATGCAAGAACCCTCCCTTGACAATGGTGCCTTTTTCTGAGCTATTTAATTTATCCACAAGTTATAAACAATCAAACCTCCATCAGAAGAGACTTTCTTTCTATAAGTTATAACTAATAAAAAGAAACTTAAGGCCATGTAATTAGAATTGAGTCTCGAGCCGTGTGTTCGTTTTCAAAAAAAAACGTAATCTTTTTTAAGTTATCCACAAGTAATTCTATGGCTATACTTCTTTTCAGGCGAAAAAAAAGTTAATAAATAAGCCTTGAATGTCAAGGAAAAGTATAAAAATGAGATTAATAATTATTAAACGAGTCGCATTTTTTAGTTACAATTTGGCTTGACTTTTTGGAAGACATTTAATATGTTTAAAGGTTTTATTTTAATCATCCAGAAAGCAAACGAAGTAATTAAGGAATAAAGATGAAAAGAACGTTTCAACCAAGTAACCGGAAAAAAGTTAACAAACATGGTTTTCGTGCAAGAATGAAAACAAAGGGTGGCCGTTTGGTCTTGAAAAGGCGGAGAGCAAGGGGCAGAAAAAGCCTAACAGTTAGTGATAGATAGGTTCTGTGATCAACATTTGGATAAGGCTGAAATTTTAAAAAGACGATCTGATTTTTCATCTCTCATTAGACACGGCAAAAAATTATCATCGAGACACATTGCTCTCTATTTTACCGAATCAAATGCTCTTAAATACGGTTTTGCCGTTTCACGTAAGGTGGGTAACGCCGTAAAACGCAATAGGGCAAGAAGACGAGTTAAAGAAATTGTACAACAAAAAAAAGAGATGCTGCCCAAGAAAAAAAAAGTAGTCGTCTTTCTAAGGTCGGGTTGTGAAAGAATAGAGTTTTGTAAATTAGAGAGAGAGTACATTAATCTTCTGAAAAAGTTAAATTAGAATTGTAGTCTTGGATGAAGCACTTTGGCATTTTTTTAATCAGAATATACCAGTTATTAATTTCACCCTTATTACCCCTTTCCTGCCGTTTTTATCCCTCATGTTCAGAATATGCTCTACAAGCGATTAAAAAATACGGTTTTTTTAAAGGTATATTCAGGGGCGCAAAACGACTTGCCAAATGTCACCCCTTTCATCCCGGTGGCTATGACCCGGTAAAATAAATTTTTTCTTATTGAATAAAAGAAAAAGAAGGAAAATATGAATTTCGACAAAAAGACAATTATAGCGATTGCACTTATAGGACTGGTACTACTTTTTATCCAAACGGATTTTTATAAAAATAATTTTTTACCACCGCAACCCGTAACAGAAGAAACTCCGGCTCTTGAACAAGGTGCCGTTGAAGAAAGAGGTAAAATTATATCTCAGGCTAACTCCGAGAAGCAATTAATACAAACACCTCAATCATCACAAAAAACAGAAACTGTTATAAGCCCACTAGAAGAAGGTTTGCCGGGCGAGAATATCGTTGTTGAAAACAATTTATACAAAGCTACATTTTCCACAAAGGGCGGCGGCATTCGTTTGTGGGAGTTGGAACAGTATGAAAATCAATTTCAGGAACGAGTGCAGCTTATCGGCGAGGATGGTTTTGGAAATCTTGGCATTAAGCTTCCCCATGGTGCCGATACCCTGGATACTTCGAAACATATATTTTCATCAACAAAAAGTGAAATTAAAGTAACCCAGAAAAAAAGCCAGGAAAGCCTGGAGTTTACACTTGATCTTGGAGAAGGCAGGCTACTTAAAAAGATCTACACGTTTTTCTATGATAGCTACGCAATCGAGCTCCAGGTTGAATTTATAAATCTCAATAATTTTATCGAAGGCTTTTCATACTACTTAACCTGGCAAAGCGGGATGCAATCGAACGAGCCGAATTTAAAGGTTGATATGGAAAGTAGTTTTGGATATGCTTTTCAGGGTGAAAAAGAAGAGTTTAGTATTAGCGATGAAGCGGAAGTTGAATTTTTTGATAATTCAATAGATTGGGTTGGTATCCGCACAAAGTATTTTGCAACAGCCGTTGTCCCTAAAAAGCAAGGCCAGTCGGTTAGGTTTTATGGCGAGCCTGTGAATGTTGAGCAGGAGGTACCCCTTAAGAAGTATGCCTTTGATTTACAAATGCCGTATGATCAGTCCGGCAGAAAAGTAGACAACTTCACAGTCTTTTTAGGCCCACTGGATTTTGACACCGTCGAGAGCTTTGGTGTTGGGCTGGAGGAAATGATAGATTTGGGTTGGGCGCCCTTCCGCCCTTTTGGAAAATTTGTTTTATGGAGTTTCAAGCTTCTTCACGGCTTTATACCTAATTATGGAATTGTTATTATCCTCTTTTCTATCCTGATCAAGGTTCTGCTATTTCCATTGACAAAGAAGAGCTATCAGTCGATGAAGCAGATGCAAATTATGCAACCGGTTATTCAGGAGATGAACGAAAAGTACAAGGACGAACCACAAAAAAAGCAAGCTGAGATGATGAAAATCTATAAAGATTATGGCATAAACCCTCTGGGTGGCTGTATCCCCATGATTTTACAGATGCCTCTTTTGATTGCATTGTTTAACGTTTTTAGATCAACCATCGAACTTCGCGGGGCCTATTTTGTGGGTTGGATCACGGACTTGTCCCTTCCGGATACCGTTGCCAGCCTACCATTTACAATTCCAATGTACGGCGACAAGGTGAACATTTTACCACTGGTTATGGGAGTAACAATGTTCATCCAGCAAAAAATAACGATGAAGGATCCAAAACAAAAAGCAATGGTTTATTTTATGCCTGCCTTTCTAACGCTGATGTTTAATAGTTTTCCATCGGGTTTAAATCTTTATTACGCGCTGTTTAATGTGCTCTCAATTGTTCAGGAAAAGTTTATTCCTTATAAAGTCAAATCTTTGGAGGAACTGAAAGCAGCAAAATCTCAGAAAAAGAAAAAGCGACGACAGAAGTTTGATTATAAAAACAGGAACTAAAAACAGTTTGCGAAGCCAAATTAAAGCCCTGCACGTTTTAGACATGCAGGGCTTGTTTTTTTGAATAGAGATTTAAATGGCAGATATTGAAACAATCGCGGCTATTTCCACTGCGCCTGGGTCGGGAGGCGTGGCGATCATCCGCCTGAGTGGTTCGGTTGCAATTAGAATTGTTGAATCAATTTTTAAGGGCCGCAGACCTTTGTCAGAGGTAGAATCCCATAAAATTTATTGTGGCAAAATTATTGATCCGAACCAAAAGGACAAAAGTACAGAACGGGCTGCGCCAGCCTTCCTTGATGAGGTTTTGGTGGCTGTTTATAAAGCGCCAAACTCTTATACCAAAGAAGATGTTGTTGAAATTAACTGTCATGGCGGCAACTTTCTAACGCACCGTCTATTAGAGCTTGTGCTGAAGAATGGGGCTCGATTGGCAAGGAAGGGAGAGTTTACCGAGAGGGCTTTTTTAAATGGGCGTTTGGATTTATCCCAGGCCGAGGCAGTTGCAGATATAATCAATGCAAAAACGGAGGCCAGTTTAAGCTCTGCCACCCTGCAACTTGAAGGTGCACTATCAAACCGCGTAAAACAGATACGCAAAGAGTTGGTAGCTATTTGTTCACTCATTGAGCTTGAGTTAGATTTTGCCGAAGAGGATGTTGAGTTTGCCGAACGGGGTCAGTTGAGGAAACAACTTTCAAAAACCATTCGTGAAGTAGAAGAATTTTTAACCACCTACAATCGGGGAAGAATTCTAAGAGAGGGTGTTAAGGTCGTCATTATTGGTCGGCCAAATGTAGGCAAGTCCAGCTTGCTTAATGCGCTCCTAAAAAAGGAGCGAGCGATTGTTACGGAGATTGCGGGTACGACTCGTGATACCCTGGAAGAACAGATAGACATAAAGGGTGTCTTTTTCAGGCTGGTCGATACAGCCGGCGTTCATGAAACATCAGACAAAATAGAAAAAATAGGCGTTGAAAAAACGTATGATGAAATTAAAGAGGCGCAAATTGCTTTGTTCGTTTTTGATGGCTCGGAGGAGTTTCACAAAAAAGATGAAACCCTAATGGACTTGGTTTTGCCTGTTCTGGAAAAAAACCAAGGATGCAAGGTTGTTGCGGTGATCAATAAAAGTGATCTAAACAGAAAGATAGATATAAAAAAGATACGAAAAAAACTTGGAAAAATAAATATTGTTGAACTGTCGGCCAAAGAGCAGAGTGGCTTTGAGTATTTCGAGAAAGTACTATTGAAAGAGGCGTTTGACCAAAAAGGTCCAAATGAGAGTGGTGGATTCATTTCAAATATTAGACAAAAAAATGCACTGGAAATGGCTTTGGAATGTTTGAAAAAAGCGCTTGTGTCAACAAAACAAAAACTATCCGGTGAGTTTATCGTTCTTGATATGCGGGAAGCAATGAACCATCTGGGAGAAATTATTGGTGAAGTGACAAGCGAAGATATTCTCGATAATATTTTTTCTCAATTTTGTATTGGAAAATAGAAACAATGTTTCACGTGAAACTCTGAGAAGCTGAAATGAAAATAGATATATATGATGTCATAGTTGTTGGGGGTGGTCATGCCGGCACAGAAGCCGCCCTGGCATCGGCGCGAATGGGAGCTAAAACACTCTTACTCTCCATGAATATTTTCACCATCGGACAGATGTCCTGCAACCCGGCGATAGGGGGGTTGGCCAAGGGTCAGCTCGTGAAAGAAATTGATGCAATGGGCGGAGAAATGGGGGTCGTCACCGATGCAGCCGGACTACAGTTTCGGATGCTGAACCGCTCCAAGGGTCCTGCTGTTTGGTCGCCACGAGCCCAATGCGATCGTGCACTTTACGCACAGGCTGTTCGTCAAAGCTGTGAGCGTCAGGATAACCTGGATATCCGTCAGGGGACGGGAGTTAGTTTAGACTTCAAGGACATGAAGGTTGCGGGTGTACGCACTGAGAGTGGCCGTTTGATTGAGGCTCGCACAGTAATTCTAACCGCCGGGACTTTTCTAAATGGTATCATTCATGTTGGAGAGGTGCAATATCCTGCCGGGCGGGCAGGGGAGTTTTCAGCCAAAGGTATGACTGAATGCCTTACCGAAGTTGGTTTTGAATCCGGGCGCCTGAAAACCGGCACGCCACCCAGGGTCGATGGTAATACAATTGATTTTTCAAAAACCGAAATCCAACCAGGGGATGAACCGCCTGCCCCGTTTTCTTATAAAACGAAAGAGCTGCAAACAAAACAATTAGCCTGTTATATAACGTACACGAATAAAAAAACGCATAAGCTTTTGGAAAAGGGGTTTGAGCGCAGCCCGATGTATACAGATCGCATCAAGGGCGTTGGTCCGCGTTATTGCCCCTCAATAGAGGATAAAATTAGTCGCTTTGCAGACAGGGAAAGACATCAGATATTTTTGGAACCCGAGGGTTATAACACCACAGAATATTATGTGAATGGTTTTTCTACAAGCTTACCTGAGGAAGTTCAGCTCGAGGCAATTCGTTCTGTTTCCGGGCTAGAGGGGGTAAATGTCATCAGGTTTGGTTATGCGGTTGAATACGATTACTTTTCGCCCACCCAACTTTATACGAATCTTGAAACAAAGTATATTGAGAACCTGTTTTTTGCCGGACAGATAAACGGCACAACCGGATACGAGGAAGCAGCAAGCCAGGGTTTTATGGCCGGCATTAATGCCGTACTCAAATTACGCGGGGAGGCGCCATTTGTTCTGGAGCGCTCAGAAGCTTATATTGGCGTACTCATCGATGACTTGGTTTCCAAGGGTACAATAGAGCCATACAGAATGTTTACTTCACGGGCGGAACACAGGTTGATTCTTCGCCAGGACAATGCCGACTTACGCCTGATGAAATATGGCCACGGTCTTGGGTTAATTTCGGAAGAAGACTATAGAGTTCTGCAGGAAAAACAACGCCGCATAGATGAATCAATAGAGGCCTTGAAGCAGGAAAAAGTTTTACCACAAGAAATAAACGATGTGTTGGTGAAAGCCAAAAGCTCGCCAATTTCAGAGAAAGAACCGATATATAAATTGTTGAAACGTCCGGAGTTAAAAATTGAATTTTTTAAGGGAATAAAAAGTCTTTCCATATTAGAGAAATGGAATGATCGTGAATGGGACGAGGTTCGCTATCAAGTCGATCTGGAAATTAAATATGAAGGCTTCATTAAACGTCAAAAGGAAAATGCCGAAAAGATTAAGAGGCTCGATTCAAAATCTATCCCACGCGGATTTGATTTCTCTAAAATATCAGCCTTGTCTGCGGAGGCAATAGAAAAATTTATAAAAATCAATCCGGAAACCATCGGGCAGGCATCAAGGATTTCAGGGGTTTCTCCTGCAGATGTTTCTGTGCTACTAATTCATCTGCGAAGAGTCTAATGTTTCACGTGAAACAGTTTTTGGCATCAGATGACTAAAAGGGAAATAAGTGCCGCCTTTAAAAAGTTAGGGATCGTGCTTTCAAAGAAACAGACCGATCAGTTTTTTCTGTATGCTGAATCTGTTGTTTCCGGAAACATAAAGGCAAACTTGATCTCAAAAAAAGATGAAGGCCGGATATTAGAAAGGCACTTTATAGAGAGCGCAGCGCTAAGTTTTCTCAATGAGTTTCGGGAGGCTCAAGATGTTTTGGATTTGGGAACAGGTGGTGGCTTTCCGGGTATCCCATTGAAAATAGTTTGCCCCCAAATAAATATGGACTTGTTGGATGCAAAGCAAAAAAAGAGTGTCTTTTTGAAAGAGGTTGCTCAAAAATTGAATCTCTCGGTGAATGTTTTCTGGGGCAGGGCAGAGGAGTTAAGCTTACAACAAAAGCTAGGTCATAAATATGACATCGTAGTAAGTCGGGCGGTGGCCCGGTTGCCGCAGTTGTACAATTGGGCAAAACCGTATTTAAAACCGACCGGGCAACTTGTTGCTGTAAAAGGCTCCAGGGTTAGCGATGAAATTACGGAGTTGAAAACCAAACAGAAATCGCTCTCTATTGAGCTTCGGGACTTTCCTGTTATGCTGGAAATGTCTCAGAATTTAAAAATTGTTTTTATAAAAAGTTAAGTTCATGGTAGATGTAGAAAGTCTTAAAAGCCTATTCTTGGGAACCTCGCCGTACCTTGAAGCCAAAACGGTTTTGTCTGGTGAAAAATTAGTTTCGGTGAAAGGTCTGCACGGAGCAGCAAAATCTTTATTGTTGGCATTGATTTACTCCGACATGAAAACACCCGTTGCCTATTTTTCTTCAAACCAGGAAGAGGCTGAAGAATTGAAAGAGGAGCTTGAGCGGTTGGTTGGGACTGAGTTTGTTACTTATTTTCCCGCCTCAGTGTTTTTCGGCACGGGTTTCGATCATCACAATCACGAGACAACCCAATCGCGGCTTTCAACACTAGAGGCACTTACCGAGAGTAAAAAGGGTATTGTGGTTTCGCATGCTTCAGGTTTTTTACATCAACTGCCTACCAAGAGTCATTTCTCCAAAAAGAAAATTTCTTTGGATGTTGGGGATAGGGTTGACTTTGAGTTGGTCGTAATGGAACTGGTCGAAATGGGGTTTGTCCGAGAGTCCCGCGTGGAGCATGTTGGAGAAATGTGTGTTCGAGGTGGCCTGATAGATGTTTATCCTTATTCTGCCACCAATCCGTACCGCATAGAATTTTGGGATGATGAAATAGAATCCATCCGAACCTTTGATCCCGATAACCAACGATCTTTAGAGACCATCGAAAAGTTCAGTGTTTATCCACAAGAAATAGAGCGAAATGGTGAAGACGCCGAAACAGAAAAGTCGTCTCTGTTGAACTATTTGCCAGAGAACTGTATTCTCGCACTAGAAGAGCCGGATCTTCTTAAAAAGGCGATTCTGGACACAGAGCAGGGCTTAACCAAAGAGGGTAACTTGACGGAGGAGAATCTCTGGGGAAAAATCGAAAAAGAGTTATCAGCCTTTAAGCGCCTTGAAATAGTTTCAATCGGTCAGGACTATGACAAGCTCGTAGATTTTAATTCCAAGTCCACGCCAAGTTTTAAAGGAAGCTTTGAAACCTTCAAAGAAAGAGTTTCCGGTTTAAGTTCTCAGAACCCGGAGCTTCAGGTTTTATACAGCTGCGACAGCAAATTGCAAAGTCAGCGCATGGAAGAGCTTTTTGCAGAAGAAGACATCAACTTTGCAAACGTTAAAATAACTAATCTTTCCTTGCATCACGGTTTTGAGATGCACGAGGAGAATATTTGTGTTTATACCGATCATGAATTTTACGGGCGCTCCAAACGGCTGCGCCTTCCCCAAAAACGCTTTAAAGGTCTAACTCCAAAACAGCTAAAGCATCTGAATCTCGGCGACTATATTGTACATGTCGATTTTGGTGTTGGCATATTTCGGGGGTTAAAGAAAATAGATGTTCATGGCCATGAGCGCGAGTGTTTACAAATCGAGTACCGGGGCAAAGATATGGTTTATGTTCGGGTTGAACGAATGGACAGGGTGAATAAATATTCATCAAAAGAATCCAGCGTTCCAACGTTGAATAAGCTTGGCAGTCCGGAATGGCAAAAATTGAAAGGCCGGACCAAGAAGAAAATTAAAGACATTGCCAAAGAATTAATCCGAATTTATGTTCAAAGAAAATCTCGGCCGGGACACGCCTTCGACCCGGATAATTTATGGCAGCGGGAATTGGAGGCTTCATTCCCACACGAGGACACACCTGATCAGGTTAAAGCTACCGAAGAAGTAAAAGAGGACATGCAGACGGCTCGTCCCATGGATCGCCTTATTTGTGGTGATGTTGGTTTTGGCAAAACGGAAATAGCGATCAGGGCAGCATTTAAAGCAGTGGTTTCCGGTAAACAGGTTGCGATACTTGTACCGACAACAATTTTGGCGTATCAGCACTACCATACCTTTGAAGAGCGGTTGGAAAAGTTTCCGATGAAAGTTGAAATGCTTTCCCGCTTCAGAACACGAGCTGAACAAAAAGTGATCATTGCGGGTTTGAAGGCGGGCGATGTGGACATTGTTATTGGGACGCATCGACTTTTTTCCAAAGACATAGAATTTAAGGAACTGGGGCTTTTGATTATTGATGAAGAACACCGGTTCGGCGTATCTCACAAAGAGAAATTGAAAAAGATGCGCACATCGATCGACGTTTTAACTTTGACGGCAACTCCAATTCCACGAACATTGCAATTTTCCTTAATGGGCGCACGGGACATGACAATGATTATGACGCCGCCAAGAAACAGATTGCCGATTATTACCGAGATTCTACCGTTTAAACCGGATTATATTCGCGAAGTTATATTGCGGGAGTTGGAGCGCGATGGGCAGATATTTTTTGTTCACAACAGAGTACGGTCTATAGATCGAGTGGCTCAAATGGTTAGCGAGTTAATCCCGGAAGCAACCGTTGCAGTTGCACATGGCCAAATGAACGAAAAGGAACTTGAAAAAGTTATGGTTGAATTCATGGATCATAAATACCAGATTCTGGTTTCGACCATGATTATTGAATCCGGGTTGGATATGCCGAATGTAAATACAATTATAATAAATCGCGCCGATAAACTAGGGTTGGCTCAGCTTCACCAATTGCGCGGTAGAATCGGTCGCTCGCACCAACGGGCTTACGCCTATCTTATTATTCCCCCGATTGAAACACTGAGCCTGGATGCCTTAAAGCGCCTTCGTGCTATTGAGGAGTTTTCTGAAATTGGGGCAGGAAGCCACCTGGCCATGCGTGATCTTGAGATACGTGGAGCGGGAAATATGTTGGGAGCTGAGCAAACAGGGTTTATTGATACGCTTGGATTTGATTTGTATAATAAGATTTTGGATGAAGCCGTCGTGGAGCTAAAGGAAGAAGAGCTGCCGCCGGAGAAGAAGCAGCTTAAAATTGACACGCAGGTGGATATTGACTTTGATGCCTTTTTACCGGAGACTTACGTATCATCGGGCTCAGAACGGGTTGATATTTACCGCCGCTTAACCGCTGCGGTAAATTATGAAGATGTCGATGAAATTTTCTTTGAATTGCAAGATCGTTTTGGTAAACTCCCCATTGAAGTAAAAAACCTATTAAACTTTATTGCGATTCGTTGTTTGGGTAAGAAGCTGGGATTAAGATCAATTAACATTTCTCAGAATATAATGCTTGCTCAATACGACCCTGAATTCATAAATTTAAAAGGGGAACAATTCAAAAACTGGTTGGGTTCAATTGTGACTGTCGCATCGCAGCCGTTCGAATTTTTGCAGAACAACACTTTGGGTATCAGAGTTTTAATTCCAAAAAACGAAAAAGATAAACTCTCTGTTGTTTCGGACTTTTTGAAAAGTATTAGCAATACCAGGGAACCCAGCGACGAAATTTTGGCTTAGAAAGAATTGCTGCAAAAGGAGATAAATTTGAAACTGACGAAGTTTGTTTTTACAATACTTGGCATCTGCCTGTTAATCTCGATTGGTTGCAAGAAAGAAAAGCAAGGGCGGGTTGTAGCCTCTGTTGGCGAAGAAACTCTGACTTTGGAAGAACTGATTGACCAAATTCCGGAGCACATCCGAGTAGATGTATCTCCGGTTGTAATTCGCGAAATCGTGCTGCGCTGGATAAATGATCAAGTTTTATTCCGCGAAGCCTTGATAAAAAAGCTGGATGACAACCCACGAATCCAAAGAGAATTTGAAATGCTCAAGCGGGACCTGTTAATAAACAAGCTCGTGGAAAATATGCTTTCGTCACCGCTAACTGTTACGGATGATGAAATACAGGCTTTTTACTCTGCAAATAAGGAAGCGTTTGTTCTTTCCGAGGATATTGTAAAGGCGTACCATATTTTAGTAGAGACCAATAATCAGGCAAGAAACGTCAGAAAGCGTTTGCGGTCCAACGAGCCATTTGAAGAAATCGCACGCGAGTTCAGTCGGGGCTCTTTGAGTGCCCAAAGTTATGATTTGGGGTATTTCACCAAACAAGAAGTTATCTCGGAAATAGCTAAGGTCGTTTTTAAAGTAGCTGTGAACACAGTTCCGTTCCCCATTAAGTCCGATTTTGGTTACCATGTTGTAAGGGTTGTGGATAAACAAAAAAGTGGGGAAATAAAAAAGTTTGAAATCGTAAAAGATGAGATTAAACATAAATTGTTAACCAAGAAAAAAGAAGACAGATACCAGAGATTCTTATTGCAAATGAAAAGTAAGGTCAATATTCAGACCAACTTTCAGCTTCTTGATTCGTCTGTTTTGGATTCTTTATTGTATACTGGAGAAAGCTTAACTTATGAATAAAATAATCATCACCACATTTCTGGCGGTACTCCTTATTCTGTCAAGAAGTTATTCGCAGGAAGAATTAGATAAAATCGTTGCGGTTGTGGACGACAACATCATTTTGAAGTCCGAGTTGCAGCAGTTTGCTTATAGTTTTGCGATGCAAAATAAAATCGATCCTTTAAAAGAAGGTGACAAGTTTAATGCGATTTTACAAAAAACTCTGGATGATATGATTATTCAGAAAGTTCTTTTTGTAAAGGCCAAAGAGGACAGTATTGAGGTAAGCGAAAAACAGATTAACTCTGTTCTTGAGAATCAAATAAATGATATGATCGCCCAGCTTGGCTCAGAAGAAAAAGTTGAAGAATATTTTGGATCATCGCTGCGGCAAATTCGTCGAGAGTTTCGCGATGAGGTTGAGGAGCGCTTGCTGGTACAAAAACTACGTGAAACGAAAAGTTTTGAAACCCAAATTTCGCGGCGAGAAGTGGAACAGTTTTATTCAACTTTTCGAGATAGCTTGCCTGAATTGAAAGAGGCTGTCAAAATTAGTCACATTTTGGTAAAGGTAGAACCAAACGAAGAAGCTGTTATTGCGGCGACCAAAACAGCGAACGAGGTTCTGGCAAGAATTGAGAAAGGCGAAGACTTTGGTGAATTAGCGAAACAGTTTTCAGACGATCCGGGTTCAGCTGCTCGTGGTGGAAGCCTGGGTTTAGTCCAGCGCGGCGAGTTTGTAAAAGAGTTTGAAGAGGTTGCATTTAACTTAAAACCCGGGGAAATATCCGGTATTGTGCAATCCCAGTTTGGTTTGCATATTATTCAACTTATAAAAAAATTAGGTGAAAAAATTAACACCCGTCACGTGTTGATCGGCTTGAAGCCAACAGCAGAAGATGAAAAAAGAACGGCAAAGACACTTAATGATTTAAGAAAACGACTTGTAGCTGGTGAGCTTACTTTTGAAGAGGCAGTTGAAAAATACTCAAAAGATGAAACGTCAAAAGATAAAGCCGGGGATCTGGGTTGGTTCGACATGGAGGAATTTAGGATTCCTGCATTTAAAACAGCAATTGTCGGTTTAAAGGCGGGTGACATTTCCGATCCAACAAAAACGCAATTTGGCCTGCATTTAGTGCGTTTGGATGTGAAACGGGCAACGCGAGGCCTTGAGATTAAAAAGGACTGGGAGCAAATAGAAAGTTGGGCTCTGGACATTAAGCGTAGGAAAAATTTTGAAAGTTATGTGGCCCAAATTAGAGATGACGTCTATATTGAAGTAAAGGGTTTATGATTCTGCTGGAAATCCTTGGGCACTTAACTTTGTGGACAGTGCTTATCCTTTCACTTCTTGTAATTCCTGTTGGATTACCCGGCACATTTGCCATTGTTCTAACCGCCTTTATTTTTGGATGGATAACCGACTTCATTAATTTAACCGGTGGTACCATTCTTACTTTGCTGGTTTGTGCGATAATTGCAGAAGCGCTGGAGTTTTTTATTGGCGCGGCCACCGCAGGTAAATATGGCGGCTCTAAGTATGGAATGGCCGGAGCCATGATTGGAGGATTCCTGGGAGCCATCTGGATGACACCAGTCTTTCCGGTTCTTGGAACCTTGCTCGGCGCTTTCGGCGGCGCAACCGTTTTTGAGTATGGTTATACTAAAAACTGGGATGCTTCTATAAAGGTGGGTGTCGGTGCTTTTTGGGGTACGCTTGGCGGAAAACTTACAAAAGTGGCCTTTGGAACTGCAATGCTTGTAATGATTGGTGCGGCTGTTTATTAGCCTGCAATGTTATATGAAAGTTTCATGAATTACCTGGTTAAATTTGGTTTTCAGGAATATGAAAACAATTCTCCTTACTTTCCTGTTTTTTTATAGTGGACTTCTTTTTCCTCAGAATAAAAACGTAAACAGCGAATTTATTTTAGCACGCTTAAAATACCATGGCGGCGGCGATTGGTATAATGATCCTTCGGCCGTGCCGAACCTGCATCGGTTTCTTCAAAAAAATACAAATATTGACGCTGGTTCTGCCGAGTCAATCGTTGAAATTTCGGATGATGAGCTATTTTCATTTCCGATAATTTTTATGACCGGGCATGGTAAGGTTTCATTCTCAAAGCAGGAAGCTGAAAGGGTTCGCCTTTATCTGGATTCCGGTGGATTTCTATTTGCCGATGATGATTATGGCATGGATAAGTCATTTAGAAGTGAAATCAAAAAAGTTTTTCCCGGCGAAAAGTTGGTAGAGCTGCCTTTTTCTCATAAGATTTTTCAAAGCCATTTCACCTTTAAAGGAGGTGCGCCGAAAATACATGAACACGATGGCGGGCCGCCAAAAAGTTATGGAATATTTCGAGAAGGCAGGTTGGTTGTTTTTTATACATTCAACACGAATATTTCTGACGGCTGGGCAGACCAGGCAGTTCACAACGACCCCCCGGAAATTCGCCGGAAAGCCTTTGAAATGGGTACTAATATTATAGTTTATGCTTTGACCAACTGAGGTTGATTTATGATTTCTGTGAGCAGTGTGTACAATGAACTTGTACGCCGCTTAAACAAATTACGCCTTTACGAAAAATTTTTTGGGGTTGCAACCGGATCATTCTATTTTGCTGTATTAAGCTTGGTCGTTGGTTTGTCGGTTTTGGCGCTTGAATCTGTTTTTCATTTTAGCCCATTGGGTCGCGGGTTGTGCTTGTCTCTCGGTGGAATATTTTTATTAATGGGCTTTGTATATTTTGTTGGTAAACCCCTGCATTCTATCTTTTTCAAACAGAGCTATCCCGACGATATTACACTTGCCTTAAAAGTAGGTGAGAAGCTACAAGATGTACGAGACCAGTTGGCCGATGCGCTACAGGTTTTTAAAAAACATCAAAAAAATACAGAGGGTTATTCGCTTGATTTGGCTGATGCATCTCTCGGCGAAAGTTATGAGCGGGTCAAGATGTTTGACTTCGGCAGGGTTATCGATAAACTGCCGCTCCAAAAAGCAGGAAAGATATTTTTTTCTACGGCGGTTGTTTTTATCGTAATCGTTTTTATTTCGGCTTCAACTTTAACCGATGCCAGTTACCGGTTAATGCATCCAACGGTTCAGTTTGTTGAAGATCTTGGTTTTCAGTTTGAAGTTTTTCCCGGTACAGCGGAAACTATTAAAGGGAGCGATCTGGAGCTACGCGCTCAAATATCAGGGACTTTGCCATCTCAAGTGGCCTTGTTTGTTAAGAATGAATTTAGCGAAGAGTTTCATCGTTACAAGTTAAATCCATCAACCGCAGGAAGCGTTACATATAATATTGAAGACATCGGTCAGTCCAAAGAATATTATTTTGAATTCGATAAAATTAGGAGTGATAATTATTTAATTTCTGTGATCGAGCGACCCCTCATCCGCACGATGCAGATTAGTCTGAATTATCCGCGTTATTCCAAAATGGGCACACAGTTCCTTGATGAAAATGTGGGAGATATTTCCGCGTTAAGAGGCACAAAAGTAAATCTCTCCCTCGGTGTGAATAAGGAAGTTTCCACTGCAAAAATTATTTTTTCAGATTCAACC
Organism: Candidatus Zhuqueibacterota bacterium; assembly: GCA_029262035.1. Classification (GTDB taxonomy): domain Bacteria; phylum Zhuqueibacterota; class Zhuqueibacteria; order Oceanimicrobiales; family Oceanimicrobiaceae; genus JAJDAE01. The sequence goes on along the minus strand of JAJDAE010000206.1, from coordinate 5,429 downwards.
GAGACGCCACTAAGATTAGCAGGTCAAGAACTTTCAGGTTCTTTTGAGATTGGGGATTCGGGTAGTTATCATATCCACCTGGTTGACAGAAAGAAACTTGAAAATACCGAGCCAATCGAATATCGTATCTCAATGATTGAAGACCAACACCCGGCCGTCGAAATTACATTTCCAGCCCAGGATGTTGATTTAAACAAAGACATGCAATTACCTATGAGCGTTGAGGCTCAGGATGATTACGGAATTTCCAAAGCGCGTCTCGGTTATGAGGTTTTGCGACAGGGAATTTTTGAGCAAGGGCAAAAATATATGGACCTCTCCCTTGAAAAGAAAAATGCTGATAAATTGCTTCTTAATTTTATCTGGGATTTGTCACGAATAAAAATGGAGCCGGAAGATATTGTAACCTACTTTGTTGAAGTCTTTGACAACGACGACATCACCGGTCCCAAGAGTTCTCGTAGTTTGAGCTACCGGGTTCGCTTTCCTTCCATTTATGAATTGTACGATGAGGTTGCGCGCGATCACGAGGAGGCATTTGAGGAGTTAGGTGAAATCTACGAAGATACGAAAGAGCTCAAAGAGGGAATCGATGAAATTGTTCAAGAGATGAAGCGCGATCCGCGTTTGAACTGGGAAGAAAAGAAGGAGATTCAGGAGTCGGCAGCAGCGCAAAGCCAGATGGAGCAAGAGTTGGAGCAGCTTCAAGAGAAGCTCGAGAACATGGTCGATCGTATGGAACAAAATGATTTGGTCTCTCCGGAGGTTCTCGATAAGTATCGTGAGTTGCAATCTCTGGTTGAAGAAATGATGACCGAGGAGATGAAGGAGACCCTTGAAAAGTTGCAGGAATCCATGGAAGATTTAAATCAAAATGAATTGAAAAAAACCATGGAAGACTTTGCCGAAACACAGGAGGAGTTTTTGAAGAGTATGGAACGAACTCTGAACCTGCTTAAAAAACTTCAAATTGAACAAAAACTTGATGAAGCTGTTCGTAAGGCACAGGACTTAGCAAGACGGCAGGATGAATTAAACGAGCAAATGGCGAAGGCCAATAGTGAAGCCGAGCGCGAAAAATATAGCCGGGAGCAAAACAGAATTCAAAAAGATGCTGAAGGTCTGAAAAAAGATATGGAAGATCTTCAAAAGCGGATGAGTGAGTTTCCGCAGATGCCGCAGGATAAAATGGACGTTGCACAGGATCAAATGTCCAATGACGGCCCATTGCAGGACATGCAGAACGCCCAAAACCAGATGAAGTCCGGGCAGATGCAATCGGCGCAACAGTCCGGACAGAAGGCATCTAAAGGCATGCAGCAGGTGAGCCAGGCTTTACAAGAGGCGCAAGAACAGCTTTCGGAGGAACAAAAACAAAAAATTATGCAGGCGTTGAAACGTTCATCCCACGACTTGTTGAATCTTTCGAAAAGACAGGAAGAGTTGATGTCTGAAACCAAAGGCGCCGATCGGAATACTCCGGGTCTTGGCGAATTGGCCGATGATCAGCAAAACATGATGTCCGGTTTGAATCGGGTTTCGAGTCAAATGTTAGAGCTTTCAAAAAACACATTTTTTGTTACTCCGGAAATTGCAAAGGCTTTGGGAAAGGCTCAGAAAGGGATGCAAGAGTCTCTGCAAAACCTTGAAGGCCGGAAACCGGGAAAGTCCGGAAAAAATCAGAAACAGGCAATGTCCGGATTGAACGATGCGGCAGCTCAGGTTCGCAGTTCAATGCAAGGTATGCAAGGCGCTTCCTCCGGAATCGGGTTCGGTGAAATGATGCAGCGCATGTTGGGACTTTCACAACAGCAACAAGGAATTAATCAGCAATCGCAGGGTATGGGAGAGCAAGGTCGTTTAAGCATGCAGCAACAAGCGGCGTTATCGCGATTGTCGGCAGAGCAAGGCGCAGTCCAAAAAGCACTGGAGCAATTGATGAAGGAATCGGGGAGCCAGTCCGATTTGCTCGGTGACATGGGCAGCGTAACCCGCGAAATGGAAGAAGTCGTCAAAGAAATGCAGGCGAATCGATTGAACCAATCAACCATCAACAAACAGAAGAAAATTCTTTCCAGGCTTTTGGATGCGCAGCGCTCAATTCAAACCCGCGATTTCAGCAAAAAAAGGAAAGCGGAGACCGCAAAAAATTATCAGGCGTTTACTCCGGCAGAACTGCCCATGTTTTCTGATCAGAAAAAAGAGCGCCTTCGGAATGATTTGTTAAAGGCGATGAAAGAAGGCTACACCGAAGACTATAAAGAGCTGATACAGAAATACTTTGAGGCATTGGCAGCAGAACAGAATGGAGAGCGAAACAATTGATGCGTTTTATGATAAATATGGTACTTGTTTTAATGCTTTGCCTGACGACATTTGCCGGCTATAGTCAGACACAGGAAAAGCGCCCGTACCGACAGAACAATTTAAGTAACCAGTTACGTGTCGCACAGAATCTTGAACGCCGTGGTAACTTTCTGAGAGCGCTGGATATTTACAAAAAACTCTATCAGCAGGTTCCAGGCAATCAACTTTATTACGAGGGCGTGAAAAAATCCATGCTTCGCCTGAAACAATTTGATGAACTACTTCAAATTATTAACGGACAAATTGCCCGCTCAAATGACGCACGTTATTACGCGGATGTTGGAAGTGTCTATTATCAGATGTCTGAATCAGGCAAGGCCTTTGAGGTTTGGCGGGGAACAGTCTCTCAGTTTGTAAACAACAAAGCTACTTACACTCATGTTGCCAATGCGATGATCGCAAACCGTCTTTATGATGAGGCGATCAAAGTGTATCAACAAGGTAGAAACCATCTCGACCAACCCGGCAGCTTTGTCTTTGAGCTGGCGAATATTTACGTTTTACGGCTTAACTTCAAGGAGGCAACCCGTGAATACTTGTCACACCTGGAAACCAATCCCAACCAGTTCAATTATATTGAAAGTAGAATAGTCGGTTACACAAAAGAGCGAGACAGCGCTTTTGAAATAGCCGGTGTTTTAAAAAACAGCATTCGCAAATCCAAACAAAAATATTTAATCAGAAAGTTAATGGCGGATATTTACTTAAGAGTTAAAGAGTTTGGCCTTGCGTTAGAACAATTCAAGATTATGGAAAAGCTATCACCGCAAAACAAAAAACGTGTTAACGCATTTCTTGGAAAAGAGCTATACTTTTTCGCCGATAAAGCCTTGCGTGCTGAAAAATACTCTTACGCTGAAGATGCATTTCAAGTGATCCTTGAGAACTACCCGAAGTCCAACTTTCTTCACAAAGCTCTGTTTGGGCTTGCTGTTTCAAAACAAAAACAAGGTCTGTCGGAAGAAGCATTACTGCAGTTCCAGGAGGTTATTAACAAGAGCGGTATCAGCAATATGGCGCAGGAAGCGCAGTTTCAAATTGGAGAAATTTACTATGAGAAACTTTTTGATTTGGAAAAGGCGGTTAACGCCTACAAGGCCCTGTTGAAGAAATACCCTAAAAATAAATTTCTCAATCAGGCATACTTTAGGCTTGGGGATTGCAATTTGGCTGCGGGCAAATATTCTGAAGCAGCCCAATGGTATTTCCGTTCGAAAAGTCTATTGGCGCCCCGGAACGAACTGTACGATCAGGCGACGTATAAAATTTCTTATTTGTTGTTCCTGCAAGCGGACTATGACTCTGCCCTGGTTTCTCTGAACGAGATTCTAGATAAAATGGGGAACGCGACAGTAAACCAGGACTATGCCAACGATGCCCTTGAGCTGAGCTTTCTGATTCAGGAAAACAAGGATAAGAATGAAGAAGCATTGCGCCTTTACAGTTCCGCTAAGAAATTTAATTTACGAAAAAATTACATTGAAACCACCGACACACTCAAAACGATTTTAGACAAGTTTCCTTCTGCGGCGGTGGTAGAGTTGGTTTTACTTGATCTTGGTAATATAGAAAGCATGCAGGGTAATTATAGCCAGGCGATTTCAAGTTTTGAAAAATTGTTGAGCGATCACCCTGAAAGTGTTCATAATGCTACTGCCCAAAAACGAATCGCTGAAATTTATGAAACAAATCTTGCTGATCTGCAGAAAGCTTTTCAGGCGTATGAAAAAGTTTTGGTGAATTACCCGATGAGCGTTTATACAGAGGATGTCCGGCAAAAGTTGCGGGAACTGCAAGGGCGGCAGTTGAATAATTAGTGGTTTGTTATCCTGAAAATGTAGTAATCTCTATTGAATGAATGGTATTAAATGATGTGGAAATCGAAGCCCAACCTTATAATTAAAACGATATTTTTATTAGTATTTATTTTCACTGCGAACCTCCCCGCCCAAAAGATCCTCATCAATATGGATTTAAAGCAAACGGATCATCTGAAAGCGTATGGCGTGGCATTCTGGGCGCTGGAACGAGCTATACCCGTGGAATGGTTGCTCAATTACCGTGGCGGTTCTTTCATGTTCGATCATTATCCGGCGCTGGAACGTGAACTGAGATTGCGCGGCGTCGCGTTTGAAAATATTTCAGGTGGTCAGGCAACACGGATATATGCAGAACTTACAGACAACAACATGGATGTGGTTTTGCTGGAAAAAGCGCCCAAAATTGCAATTTATACGCCGCCCAACAAACAAGTTTGGGATGACGCTGTTACCATGGCGCTGACTTATGCTGAAATCTCATACGAAACATTGTGGGATGAAGAAGTACTTAAGGGCGATTTGAGCGAATACGATTGGCTGCATTTACATCACGAGGATTTTACCGGCCAGTTTGGTAAATTTTATGCGAATTTTAGAAACGCCCCATGGTATAATGAGCAGGTTTTAAAAAATGAAGAAACGGCCAGAAAGATGGGGTTTGCCAAGGTTTCAGAGGAAAAGCGAGCGGTTGCGCTTGCCATAAAAGCCTATGTCGCAGCTGGCGGTTTTTTGTTTGGAATGTGCTCGGCCACGGATACGATTGATTTGGCATTGGCGGCTCACCAGACAGATATTGTCGCCGAAATTTTTGATGGCGATCCGCCGGAACCCGATGCAGAGTCCAAACTCGACTATACAAACACATTCGCCTTTGAGAATTTTTCGCCGGTTCAGAACCCGCTGGTTTATGAACATTCGAATATTGATTATCCGCCCAGCAATATGCCGCGTATACGCAGCGCTGAAGCCGACTATTTTACCTTGTTTGAGTTTTCAGCAAAGTACGATCCGGTGCCGACCATGTTAACTCAAAATCATGTTTCTGTAGTTCATGGATATATGGGGCAGACCACAGCTTACAAGCGCAGCCTCATCAAAAAATCCGTAACCATCCTTGGAGAAGTGCAAAATACTGAGGAAGTAAAATATATCCACGGCAATCTCGGGCGTGGCACTTACACATTTTACGGCGGTCACGACCCTGAGGACTACCAACATTTTGTTTACGACCCGCCAACGCAA